>CALWGM010000122.1 GCA_944380065.1 uncultured Lachnospiraceae bacterium | reverse complement strand
GATGCTGTGAGAGATGATCTTGCAGTTATGATATCCGGAGGCAGCGTACCGGCCAGAGTGAGGGAATATGCGGCAACATCCCAGGAACTGAAGACGAAGGAAGAAATTTTGTCTGCTATGGTGGTGTATGGTTTTTTAAGCTATGAGAATGGTGAAGTTTCTATTCCGAATAAAGAAGTAGGGGAGCTTCTTGTGGGGATCGGATATGATAAAAAGACGAAAAAGTACAGATATGAAGTGGAAGAGGTGTTTCAGACTGTATAAAACAGGCAGCGATATATAACAATATATAATGGGATGAAAATGGAATGTAGTCAGTTTTTTGACAGATTGTTAAAAAAACGGAATGCATTCCATTTTTCCCGGACATTTACGAAAAGAAGAACGCCCAATGTGACAAAAATGAAATGTGACTGCAAGGTTCTGTATATGGAGTTTCAGGGCAGTTCTGTTTATAATGAAGAGGATCCGTGGCGGAGGCGGCAGATTGTTCTGAAACAGACGGTGGAATATCAACAAGAGGGTAGTATCATGCGTAAAATATTCAAAAAAATATCGGTGACGGTCAGCTATGTATTATTATTTACTGTTCTGATTCCGATAGCAGTGTTATTCTTTCTGCTTTGCTTTTTAGAGCCGGTGATTGTAAGGCTGGCAGACTGGGGAAGCAGATAACAGAAAGTGCCATTGGGGAAAACGAGTTCTCTTTTCAAAAGTCCAGAACAGGAACATTGTGAAAGCGGATCTGCTTCCATCACCGGAAGATATCATGCTCTGAGGTGTACTTTCCGGTTCCCCCGGACGAACAGAAATCACAAGGCCAGGAGGCTGTTGCAAAAGCAGTGATTATTTTTTGCTTTTGCAGCAGCCTCCTGAATTTTTGACATTTTTTCATGGAAAATGCTTGACAAAAAGACACGCAAATTATTATAATAAATATGTCTAAGGAAATAAAATAGGAAGGAGGTGATAAGATGCGCAGAAAGAGTGAATCCAACGCTTTGAGCCATTGCGAGACTCTGATGATGAAGCTGATCTGGGACGCGGAGAGGGAGCTTTCCATCCAGGAGATCATAGCGCGGTTTAATGAACGGTACCACCGGGACTATGCCCGCTCGACGATCGTGACGTTTTTAGGGAAACTGACGGAGAAGGGGTATGTCAGTACCCGCCGGGAGGGGAAGAAGGCCTATATCCATGCGGAGGTCGCGGAAAAGCCCTATATGGAGCAAATGCTCCGGGAGGAGACCGATTTCTGGTTTGGTGGCAGTCCTTCCGAGATGATGAGCGCCCTGTTTGAGGCCCGGGAGATTTCCAAAGAAGAGATCGCGAAAATGAGGAGTATACTGGATGTACTGGACACTTAATGTAATGTATCTCGTTTTTTCCATGACCGTATGCGGCAGCTGTGTCACAGCTGTCTGGGGAATTTTGGGGAAATTGCTGGAGCGATCCGGGTTCCTGCATATTTCCTGCCGCCTGTGGCAGGCGGGGCTGATTTTCTGGCTGTGCCCACTGTCCTGGCTGTGGCTGAATCATCGTGACATATATGGCGGTACATGGGGCGGCGACCTGCTGCTGGGAAGCCCTGCGCTGCATCAGGCTGCAGAGATCTGGTTTGCTGTCTGGGTGACCGGTATGGGAGTCTGCATGGTGCTGTACTTCCGGAGCCTGTACCGGGTGGCAGAGATCCGCAGGTCGGCCATCCCCTGCAGCCGGGAGACACAGCGCGTATTTGAGGAAACGCTCCGGCGGCTTTCCCTGGGGAAAATGGGGAAAAGGATCCGTGCAGGACAGTCGTACCGGGTCATGGTGCCCCAGGTGACCGGATGTTTTGCCCCGATGATCCTGCTTCCGGTCAGGGAATACACGGAGGAAGAGCTGCAGGTAGTGTTCACCCATGAGCTGACTCATGTGAAGCACCGGGATATCCTGATGAAAAATCTGGCCCTGTGCGTGCGGGCCATCCATTTTATGAATCCTGTGGCATGGTGGATAGTAAAGGGGATGAACCGATGGAGCGAATATGCCTGTGATTATGAAGCGTGCCGGGAGAAAGGCGCCCGGCAGTATTATACGGTGATCCTGGATATGGTGGAACAGTATTCCCTGATCCGGGAACCGGTATCCCGGCTGGTGGAAAACGAGAGCGATTTAAGGAAAAGGATGAGACACGTGTTGAAATGCTATAAGAAAAAACGGAAATCAAAGGCGCTGGCTGCACTGCTGCTGGCAGGGATTGTGGGCTGCAGCGGGAGTATCCTGCCTGCCACATCTGTCAGGGCCGCAGAGGTACTGCAAAAGATCAATGAGGAGACCGCGGAAGAGATCTGCGAGAAGCATTGTGCCAATGATCCGGCGGAGGAAGAATACACAGAGGCGGAGACCAGGCCGGATGTCAGAGTGTATGACGGCGAGGTGGAAGAGAATGCCCGCGCTTCTTCCGCCACATTTAACTGGACAGTTTATCCGAACAGCCTGACCAGAACTGCGAAAACGATCCGGGCGGAGGCTGGAGAGTGGATTTCTGTTTCAGTGCGTAACCCATCAGGCAGGACTATTCGGGCAGGGATCATCCATCCAAACGGAAGTAAGCGGTATGTGTCGGGGACTACAAAAGTATCCCATACATTCACCATATCTGAGACGGGGTATTACCGGGTCTATGTAGAGAACCCTGGAGATACCACGATATCAGTCAGTGGTGTATATGACGTCTATTAGCCTTAGAAGCTGCAGGATGCCTTTCTGTTATCAGGTAAATGATGACGGAAGGGCATTTTGCTTTTGGTGAACATATAAATACTCTGCCTGGGTTTTCGCATATCGTTTGGTAGATATATACAAAAAGCGATTGACAATAATAAACAAATCTGATATGATAAACATGTCCAAATAAACAGATATATTTGCAGAAACAGAACTGCGGGGATATGTTTCGCAGAATGTTTCATGGATTGCTTTTGGCAGGGAGGTGAGCGTATATGAAATGTATACAGAATGTTGGGAAATAAAAAGTCCTTCTCATATTTGTTGACCGGCAAGTCACAATCAAAACATTTTGATTTCTATGGGAAGGACATATATAGAATAACATTTTTTTTGAAAGAAGAAAAGTATAAAATTCATGTTCAGGAAGATTTGTGAAGTTACCTTTGCGAAGTTACTGTGAACAGAAATCCTTTCTCAAAATACACGCAGGATTATCTATGTGCTGGGATGAGAATTTTGGAGAAGGGACAGGAACTGCAATTAAAGACTGAAAAACTCTAATTTGGGAAAGATATGGAACATATATTCCCGGGGAAGGAGAAGAAGATGAAAAAAAGAATTATCGCTTTATTATCAGTGGCCGCGTTGGCAGTGGGGATGTTTGCAACAACGGCATCTGCGGCGACAGTTAATGCATGGGAAGTTAATTATCAAAGAGGAGCACCGACAACAGTAGCTAACCCTGTAGATTATGCAACAGTTGCTTATTCTGCTTTGGGATTTGAGAACAGATGTACAAAATTAACCGGGGGTGATGTGGTGATTTCTACATCTGCTGGTGGAGGAATAAAGAATGGTAATGAATCAGGAAATAAATTGCGTATAACTTATACTGGCAGCAAAAATTTTGGTCTTAACTATACCGTATCAGGTAATGTAAAATTTAAGCTTGAATTAAAACCATTTACAGCTTCTACAACAGCAACTGGCAGGGGCGAGATACGCGCAAGATAACAGGTTTTGATAATGAATTAAAATTTGGTGCCTTGAGATTTTTCAAGGCATCAAGCTTTATAGGTAATTGTTAAAACAATATACCCCAGATGTGGATAGCTCTCCCATATAAATAAGAAAAGATTTTCTATAAGATAAGGGAAGACTGATGATATTTGGTACACATAAATTTTCTCCTCCGTGGGTAGTAGATATGTTGGTGTAGTTACTGCTATTTTACCACCTGCGGAGAGAAAATTTATATAAAAGAGGTAAGCAAACCCAGTAAAATCAATGGGTTTGGCGATTTAATAATCGCCTATCAAGTTTAAAAAAGGAGAATATTTCATGCAACATAAAAAATGGGCATTTATAATTTCGGGGATAGTAGTTTTATGTTGTGTTTCTGCTTGTGGAAGTTTTACGGATAATGAAGAAAAGGAAATAAGTTCTAATAAATGGCTGGATGAAAAAGACTATAAAAATAGGCTTCTGGAGAACCGTGTCCCGATTTCAGAATATCGGGAAGATTACAAATTGGAAACAGAGCGTATCCGGAATGCGGACTATGAAAATCTTTCTTTTTCATCTGCTGAATTTGCAGATTTCCCAGACGGTGAGGAGGTTTCTCTTTTAAAGGAAGAAGAACTTGTCGTTGCTCCGCAGGAAAGCTGGGATCTGATTGGTCAGTGGCTGGAGGAGACTGGAAAAAGTGATCAGGTGGATATGGAAAAGGAAGTGAGGATCCACACTTCAGAGGCCGGATGGCAGGAAGACCGGGAGTATCCTTATAATTATCCTGCGTTGGCGGAGCACATGGATCTGAAAGATGGCAGGGGAGCCTTCATATCCACAAGGGATTGTCATTATATGGTCTATTATGACATGGCAGACGGGAAAATGACGGAATATCTTGGAAAAGATGAGCTGGCGATCTATGAGGTAGAAAAGGTTTACACTGGGGATATAGAAGCCTCAGGAACTCTTGAGGAAATAGGCGCGCAGTCTTATCCCCTAATTTCTGGAGAATTGACCATACAGGAAGGGGCGGATCTGCTGACAGATTATTTTGATCATGGTACCGTTACCACTCCGGCAGATGGAGTAACTTTAGGTGTGGAAAAAGTAAATGTATTTCATCTGGGAGATGTTTACGGATACGAATACCTTACCCACAGAATTTATAAAGGAATTCCGGTTTCCTGTCAGGTGTATGGTGGATTCCAATTGGTTGGCTGTCCGTATCTTCCGGCTGAGGATAGCAAGTATGTCTACATTGTGGATGATACCGGTGTCAGCGCATATCGGGGAAATAGCGAATGTATGCCTCTTACAGAACTGTATACGGACAGCAGGATCATGGGTGTAGAAGACGCAGCACAACTGCTCAGTGAAAAACTGGCCTCCGGCTTGCGGATGGATGTGGAAAAACTATCCATGGTGTATGCGCCGTATGATGCTGAAACCGATAATTCTGATAGGATGCTTCTTCCTTCGTGGAAATTTGAAGGAACGAATCATACCAAGGGAGAAAAATTAGTGGCTTATGTGGATGTACTGACCGGAGATTTATACTATTATACAATCCCGGAACGGCATCAGGTGAAGTAATTAGAGGATGATGGGGGGAGTGAAGATGATCCGGTGTATCAGGACAGAGTTTAAAAAATGTATGTATTTCCCCTTTTTCCTGCTGGCGGCGCTGGGGACGCTGGCCCTCTGCCTGGCAGCCATCGGGGAGTACGATTATACCGGGAAAAGCCGTACCATCCTGGAAATGATGGTACGGGGCGTGGATGGGCAGACGGTGGACCAGAGCGGTCTGGTGCTCTGGTTGAATGGCTGCAGCGGCTGGCTGACGCTGATCCTGCCCCTCCTGACCACCTTCGGCTATCTGGCCACCCTGTCCTCCGAGCGCCAGAGCGGGGAGACCGGGGCGGTTCTGCTGCGGGCAGGCAACCTCCGCTATTGTATGGGGAAGGTCACCGGCGGGGCGCTGGCCGGTGGGGTCGGGGCTGCGGCAGGCTACGGGCTGTTCGGGCTTTTGATGGCGGCTGTGTTCCCGGCCTTTTCCGGTTTCCCGCCGGAGGAACAGGGGTTTTACCTGGAAATATACGGGGCGTCGTCGTCGGCGGTGGTGATCGTGAAACGCCTGCTGGGGTTTTTCCTCTATGGGATCTTTGTCAGTTTTTTCGGGATCGGGGTGGCGGTGGCGGTCAGGGACCGGTATATGCTGCTGTGCCTGCCGTTCCTGATGAATTATGTCTATACGCAGGTGGTAAACAAACTGCTGTGGGGCGGCAGCATGGACGGGGCGCCCGGGCTGGGGCAGATTTTTTCCATGGACACGGTGATGGATGTATCTGCGGATCTTTACTGGGGGATGTCGCTGGTTTTCATGGCCGTGGTGTATGTGGCGCTGGTTTTTCTGTTCTGGCTGGAAGTGAAAAGAAGGGGATATTATGGATAGGGGTATAAAAGCACAGGGGAGGCTGCCGGGAAACAGGCCGGGGAAGGCGGCGTCCCATATCTCCTCCCTGGAATTTGGGAAATGGTTCCGGAACACCAGGCTGGTGATCCTGGCGGTCATGGTGGTGTTTATCCGGGTGCAGGTGGCCGCGCCCCTGGCGGAGTGCGCACGGCTGATGGGGGAACCGGTATCTGTCTTTGAGGGGTTCCTGGCGATCTGCAACTCCGGCGTGATCCTGCTGGTGCTGCCGGTCCTGTTCCTGGTCCTGGTGGCGGATTTCCCCCAGAGGGACGGGACGCACCTGTTCTGCCAGGCCCGCTGCAGGAAACGGGTCTGGATCGCAGGCCAGGTCCTGTTTGCCATGAAGGCCTGCCTGTTCCTGGTGGTTTTCCTGTTTGTGGTTTCCTGTATCCTGATGCTGGGCTGCGGCAGCTGGCAGTTTTCTTTCTCGGACGCCGTCACGCATTTCACATCGGTTTATCCGGACCGTACCGGGGATTATGTGGTCCAGCTGGTCCCGGGCAACCTGTACCAGCAGATGGGCCTGGGGATGGCGCTGCTGCACTCGGCCTGCATGATGTATCTCCATTTCCTGCTGCTGTCCATGGTGATCCTGTGGTCCTTCCTGCTGCAGAAAAAATACGCGGGGATCCTGGCGGACGGCTTCCTGATAATCTTAGGGGCGGTGACCTGTGAGGTGCAGCTTCCGGCCATGTGGGTGTTCCCCATGCCGCATACGGTGCCCTGGCTGCATTATGAGGAGTACCTGAGCGCCATGGTGTTCCCCATGTGGGCGTCATACCTGTATCTGGGGGGCGGATGCGCGGCGCTGGTGACCGCCTGCTTTGTGGCCGCGCGCAGGTACCAGGTCCTGTCCTGAGGGCAAACTGCCGCGGGGAAGGGCACAGAAGAAGGAGGGGCAAAATGATCGAGGTAAGGAACCTGTCGCTGACATTGGGAAAAAAGGAGATCCTGAAACAGATATCGCTGAAATTGGAAGACGGGCATATATACGGATTAGTGGGGAATAACGGCTGCGGGAAGACGATGCTGATGCGGTGTATCTGCGGCTTTATCCGCCCCACCTGCGGCGAGGTGCTGGTGGATGGGAAGCAGGTGGGCGTGGACGTGGATTACCTGCCGGATGCCGGGGTGATCCTGGAGACGCCCGGGTTTATCCCCTACTACAGCGGCTGCCGGAACCTGAAGGCCCTGGCGGATATCCGGGGGCTGGCGGGCAGGGAGGAGATCCGGGATACCTTAACGCTTGTGGGGCTGGACCCGGACCTGAAGCTCCCGGTGCGCAAATACAGCCTGGGGATGCGCCAGCGTCTGGGGATTGCCCAGGCCATCATGGAACAGCAGAAAACCCTGATTTTAGACGAGCCCATGAACGGGCTGGATAAGCACGGGGTGCAGGATGTGCGGGAGCTGCTGCTGAAGCTGAAGGGGGAAGGGCGGCTGATCCTCCTGGCCAGCCATAACAGCGAGGACATCCGGATCCTCTGTGATGAGATCTATGAGATGGAGATGGGGGAAATTATATCCTGTATTAGATCGCGCGGGGAAGGGAACTGTATGGAGGAACCAGAACAATAAAAAATTTCAGAAAGACCTGTATAGAAGCTCCCGGAATTCTGGTCGAAAAGACCAGGATTCCGGGAGCTTCTATCGTTTATAATGCATTGCGGTCAAACTCCTGTTCAGAACGTTCTTGCCTGTCCGGAAGGTTCTATGCTATAATCTCTGAATGTATGTATCAATCGATCTGGATGTGAAATGTCCGGACGATTACTGAACACAGAAAGGAAAGCTGATTAGCAAGATGCAGAAGAGCGATAGAGAGTGGAAAGAACCTGTGACGGAACTTCCGGAAGGATTACAGGCGGATGAATCTGCCCGTCAATATCATTATATAGACAGAGCCCGTGAGATTGTCCGGGCCAAAAGCGCGGAGCTGGGACGGCCGCTGCTGTACTGCGTCCATACCTTCGGATGCCAGATGAACGCGCGCGATTCCGAGAAACTCTGCGGGATTTTACAGTCCATGGGCTATCAGGAAACGGAACATGAGGAAGAGGCGGATTTTGTTGTTTATAATACCTGTACCGTGAGGGAAAACGCGAATAATAAGGTATATGGCCGTCTGGGCTATCTCAACGGCTTTAAGAAAAAGAATCCCCATATGCTCATTGCCCTCTGCGGCTGTATGATGCAGGAAGAGAAGGTGGTAGAGAAGATCCGCCGCAGTTACCCCTTTGTGGATCTGGTTTTCGGGACCCACAATATTTTCAAATTTGCGGAACTGACCGTGCAGGCGATGGAAAGCGGGAAGATGGTGGTGGATATCTGGGAGGGTACCGACCAGATCGTGGAACAGCTTCCCAATAAACGGAAATTCCGTTTTAAGAGCGGCGTCAACATTATGTTTGGCTGCAACAATTTCTGCAGCTACTGTATCGTTCCCTATGTGCGGGGGCGGGAGCGCAGCCGCAGGCCGGAGGAGATCATCCGTGAGATCCGGGAGTTTGTGGCGGACGGCGTCGTCGAGGTGATGCTTTTGGGACAGAATGTGAATTCTTATGGGAAGAACCTGGAGCATCCGGTGACGTTTGCGCAGCTTCTGGAGGAGATTGAAAAAATAGACGGTCTGGAACGGATCCGTTTTATGACCTCACATCCGAAGGATCTTTCCGATGAGCTGATTGCGGTGATGGCCGAATCGAAAAAAATATGTAAGCATCTTCATCTGCCGCTGCAGTCCGGCAGCAGCAGACTGTTAAAGATCATGAACCGTCATTATGACAGGGAACAGTATCTGGCGCTGGTAGAAAAAATCCGGGCGGCGATTCCGGATATTGCGCTGACAACGGATATTATTGTCGGTTTTCCGGGAGAGACGGAAGCAGATTTCGAGGAGACCATGGATGTGGTGCGCCGGGTGCGGTATGACAGCGCGTTTACATTTATCTATTCCAGGCGTACCGGGACTCCGGCGGCCGCCATGGAGGGTCAGGTGCCGGAGGATGTGGTGAAGCGGCGGTTTGACCGGCTGTTAAAAGAGGTACAGACCATTGCGGCGGAAAAAGCGGAAGCTCTGACCGGACAGGTGCAGGAGGTTCCGGTGGAGAGCGTCAACCATCAGGATCCCCATCTGGTGACCGGACGTCTGAGCAATAACAGCGTGGTGCATCTCCCCGGAGACGAAAGCCTGATCGGGAAGATCATTCCGGTTCGTCTGGAGGAGTGCCGCGGCTTCTATTATTATGGAAAGATGGAAGCAGGGCAGTAACCTGCCTTTATGGACAGAGAGGTGAGCATGGAGAAGAGGTTTGGGAAGAGGGATCTGATTTTCCTGATTGTGACGGCCGCTGTGGTGCTGGCCGTCTGGGGCGGGTTCCGGCTTGCCGGAGGCAGTGCAGGCGGACAGGTCGAGGTTACGGTGGATGGGGAGATTTACGGGATCTATTCCCTGAATCAGGAGCAGGAGATCCCCATAGAGATCGACGGCGAGATACAAAATGTTCTGCAGATCCGGGATCATGAGGCGGACATGGTGGACGCGGACTGCCCGGACCGGCTTTGTGTGGACATGAAACCGATTTCCGCTGAGGGGGAGACCATTGTCTGCCTGCCCCACAGGGTGGTGGCGGAAGTGATTTCCTCCGATGAGGAAGCTGAATTTGATACGATTGCGAATTGAAAACGATGAAGAAAAAAGTTGCGTTTCTGGGAATATTTCTGGCGCTGGCCCTGATTTTTTCCTACATTGAAACCTGGATCCCCAATGTATTCGGCGTTCCGGGCATCAAATTGGGGCTGGCCAATATTGTGACAGTGATCCTGCTGTTCCGGTTCGGGACGAAGGAAGCCTATGGGATCTCCATTGTCAGGGTGATCCTGGCAGGATTTCTGTTTGGAAATCTGGCCAGTATCCTGTATGGCCTGGCGGGCGCCATGCTCAGTCTGACCGTCATGCTGCTGATGAAAAAATGCAGCAGACTGAAAGTGATTGTGGTCAGCGCCGTCGGCGGCATCTGTCATAATATCGGGCAGCTAACCGTGGCGATCTTAGTGCTGGAAAATTATAAGATTGCGTTTTATCTGCCGGTGCTGCTGATTTCCGGCCTGGTGACGGGGATCCTGATCGGCATTGTTGCCCAGGAGGTTATCCTGAGGCTGCACATGGGGGGAAAACAGGAATAAAGAGGGATATTTATGTATTCATATATCAAAGGAACCATAGAAGAGGTTTATGAAGATCTGATTGTGGTGGAAAACGGCGGGATCGGTTATAATATCCATGTGCCCTTACGCGTCTTGGATGAACTGCCCGGGCGGGGCGGCCAGGTAAAGATTTATACATATCTGCATGTGCGGGAGGATGCATTTACCCTGTTCGGATTTCTGTCCAGGGATGAGATCGGGATGTTCCGTCTGCTTCTGAATGTGTCCGGGATTGGACCCAGGGGGGCGCTGTCTGTTCTCTCTGTGCTGTCGGCGAATGAGATTCGTTTCGCGGTGGCCAGCGACGACGTCAAAACCATCTCCTCCGCGCCCGGCGTGGGAAAGAAGACGGCCCAGCGCCTGATCATGGAACTGAAGGACAAGGTCAGCATAGAGGATGCGGTGGGGACTCTGCAGGAGAACCCGGAGCTTGTTTCCCATGGTGGGAATGCCGTTAAGAAGGAGGCGGCGGAGGCTCTGACAGCCCTTGGCTACAGCGGCGCGGAGGCCGCAAAAGTGCTGGCGGGGATCGAGATTACAGAAGAAAGCGATGTGGAGTCAGTGCTGAAACAGGCGCTGAAGAATATGGCTTTTCTCTGAGCGGCATATCGTGACCGGTTCAGGAAAAACGGAATGCGTCACAGGAAGGGCTTTTAGATGGAAAAACGAGTGATTTCAACCCAGATCCAGGAGGAGGATCTGAAACATGAATCGAGCCTGCGGCCGATGACTTTGGACGAGTATATCGGGCAGGAGAAAATCAAAAATACCCTGCGGGTTTATATTGAGGCGGCCAGGCAGAGAGGGGAAGCGCTGGATCATGTGCTGTTTTACGGTCCGCCGGGACTGGGCAAAACGACCCTGTCCGGGATCATTGCCAATGAGATGGGCGTCCATATGAAGGTGACCTCCGGGCCGGCCATCGCCAAGCCGGGGGAGATGGCTTCGATTTTAAGCAATCTGCAGGAAAATGATATTTTGTTTGTGGATGAGATCCACCGGCTGAACCGGCAGGTGGAGGAAGTGCTCTATCCGGCGATGGAAGATTACGCCATTGATATTGTGATCGGGAAGGGCGCCGGCGTCCGTTCCATCCGTCTGGATCTGCCAAAGTTTACCCTGGTGGGGGCGACGACACGGGCGGGGCTTCTGACGGCTCCCCTGCGTGACCGGTTCGGCGTGATCCAGCATTTGGAGTTTTATTCGGTGGAGGAGCTTCAGACCATCGTGTTTCAGTCCGCCCGGAAGTTAGGCGTGGAGATCGACGAGGCGGGCGCGCATGAACTGGCCTGCCGTTCCCGGGGGACGCCGCGGCTGGCGAACCGCCTGCTGAAGCGGGTACGGGATTTTGCACAGGTGAAATATGACGGTGTGATTACAAAGGAAGTGGCTTCGTTTGCGCTGGATCTTTTGGAGGTGGACAGCTGCGGGCTGGATAAAAATGACCGCATGATCCTGCTGACCATGATCCGGAAGTTTGCCGGCGGTCCGGTGGGACTGGAAACGCTGGCGGCCGCCATCGGGGAAGACGGGGGTACTATCGAAGAGGTTTATGAGCCGTACCTGGTGAAGAACGGATTTATCAACCGGACGCCGAAGGGGCGCGTGGCAACCGATCATGCCTACGCGCATTTCGGAATTTTGCGGGAATCATAATAGTTTCAGTAAGGATCGAGGATCCGGAAAGGAATTGTCCATGACAAAAACAAATCTTGTACAGGTCGTGATAGGCGGCAGAGTGCTGACCATGGGCGGCTCTGAGGATGAACTGCATAGCCAGAAGGTGGCGGCCTGTGTGAACCGCAAGCTGCAGGAGCTGGAGGAGACGGAGAGTTACCGCGGGCTGCCGGCTGACTTAAAGCCCGTTCTGGTGGAGCTGAATCTGGCAGAAGACCTGATTCATGCACAGGAAGAATGTGAGCTGCTGGAAGGCGACCTGCATCTGAAGGAAACGGAACTGGCAAAGATCAAACAGGATCTGGTGGAGGCACAGATGGAGCTGGAACGCCGGGAAGAAGACGCTGTCCGGTGGGAAGAGGAGCGAAAACAGTTCCAGGAGACTGTGAACCAGCTTCAGGCACAGCTGAAGGCACAGCAGAAGAAAAACAGGTAGGAAATGCAGGAGGGATCCGATGAAACATGAATTACTGGCTCCGGCCGGTTCGCTGGATATCTGTAAAGCAGTGATCCATGCCGGGGCAGACGCGGTATATCTGGGAGGGTCAAAGTACGGGGCCAGGGCTTTTGCGCAGAATTTTTCGGAATCGGAGGTTCTGGAAGCCCTTGATTTCGCGCACCTGTATGGCCGCAGGATCATGCTGACCGTGAATACGCTGCTGAAAAACAGGGAAATGGGACGGGAGCTTTATGAGTATCTGAAACCTTTTTATGAACATGGGCTGGACGCCGTGATCGTACAGGATTACGGCGTGTTTCAGTTTGTCCGGAAATATTTTCCGGAGCTTCCGGTGCATGCCAGCACACAGATGTCTGTGGCAAATGTGCAGGGAGCCCGCTTCCTGCAGAAACAGGGGGCGGCGCGGATTGTGACGGCCAGGGAACTGTCCCTGCCTGAGATCCGCAGGATCTATGATGAGACGGGAGTGGAGATCGAGAGCTTTATCCACGGCGCGCTCTGTTACTGCTATTCCGGGCAGTGCCTGATGAGCAGCCTGTTCGGCGGCCGCAGCGGCAACCGGGGCCGGTGCGCCCAGCCCTGCCGCCTGTCCTATCAGGTGACGGATGAGACGGGGAAGGTGTATCATAGGAAAGAAAAATACCCACTGAGCCCGAAGGATCTTTGCGCCGTAGAACTGCTTCCGCAGCTCTGTGAGGCGGGAATTTATTCCTTTAAGATCGAGGGAAGGATGAAATCCCTGGAATATGCGTCGGGAGTCACCGGTATTTACCGGAAATATCTGGATCTTTATGAGACCGATCCCCGGTCCTTCCATGTGGAGGAAAGGGATCGGAAGACGCTGCTGCAGCTGGGCAACCGGAACGGTTTTACCAGGGGATATTATGAGATGAGAAACGGCCGTTCCATGATGACACTGACAGATTCCTCCCACAGCAGCGGAAACGCAAAGGAGGCGTACCGTCCGGCGGAGCCTGGAAAGATCACATTGAACGGGCGCGCGGTTTTGCGGGAGGGGGAAGCCATGCGGCTGACCCTCTGGAAAACGGCCGGAGGAAACCACGGTCCGGAGCCCGGGGAAATGTCGGCTGTGACAGTGACCGGGCAGACGGTCCAGGCGGCGCAGAGCCGCCCCCTGATGGAAGAAGATGTGCGGTCGCGCCTGTCAAAAACCGGGGACACTCCGTTTGAGCTTTCCGATCTGACACTGGAACTGGGAGAAGGCTGTTTTGTCCCGGTGGGACAGCTGAACGGGCTGCGCCGGAGCGGCCTTGAGAAGATGGAGGAGCAGCTGCTGGCAGCGCACCGGAGAGAACTGCCGCCGGGGCGGCCTGAATTCTCGGATGCGCAGGATGCCGGCGGAAGAAGGGGAGAAAACGCGCTCTTAGACGTCTGGGTTTCCGACGCGGGACAGCTGAAGGAAGTGCTGCGGTATTCCTTTGTGGATATGGTTTCCCTAAATGTTTCCGCCCAGAACCAGCTGCTTTCTGCGGAGCAGTTCGCAGAATTTCTGGAAGCCTGCCGGGATCAGATCCATAAGGCGGGGAAACAGGCGGCCTTTTGCCTGCCGCAGGTGTTCCGTCAGGATTCCTCCGGATTTTACAGCCGGGAGGTCTGCCGGAAACTGCTGGCCTCCTTTGACCGGATCTGGGTGCGCTCCTACGATGAACTGGGATTTGCCCTGGACGATCTGGGAATGGCGCCGGAACGCATCGGCCTGGATGAACGTCTGTATGTTTTTTCCGGGGAGGCAAAGGCGGCTTTTGGAAAGTCGGGGCTGTCCTGGACGACGGCCTCGCCGGAGCTGAATCAGAAAGAACTGGCGCATCTGGAAAACGGGACGGCGGAGTTTTGTGTATATGGCCTGGCGCCGCTGATGGTTTCCGCCCAGTGCGTGTACAAAAATTATGACGGATGCCGGAAACAGCAGCCGGAGGGAAGCCGGCTGTACCTGACAGACCGCTATTTTAAAAAATTCTTCATAAAAAGAAACTGCCGGGACTGTTATAATGTGATTTATAACAGCCAGCCGCTGTATCTGATCCATCAGGCAGAGGCTGTCCAGCGTCTGGGATTCGGGGCGCACCGGATCTGTTTTGTGACAGAGGGACGGGCGGAGATTGAGAGGATTCTTTTGGATTACCAGAAGGGGTTCCGGCAGGGGAAACGGCTGGAACCGCCGGCCGGCAGGGACAGCTTTACCACCGGGCATTTCCGCCGCGGGGTGGACTGAACAGACAGGAAAAGGAGAGTTTATGCTGCATTTAATTACAGAATTATCAAAATATGTCATGATTTTTCTGTTCATGATCTATACGTACTACAGCTTTGCCGTGCTGGGGATCCGCAGCGAAGCGCGCCAGAAACGGATGTACAAAAGCCAGACCACGTGTATGATCCTGATCCATCTGATGGCGTATCTGGTGATGTTCGCGGTGGAACAGCAGCTGCGGATCCTGTTTTTTTATGCCGCGCAGGTGGCGTTCGTGTTAGTGGTGTTTCTGATCTACCGCGTGATTTACAGGCGGGCGGCGCGGATCGTGGTGAACCACATGTGTATGCTGCTGCTGATCGGCTTTATCATTCTGACCCGCCTGGATTTTGACAGTGCGCTGCGGCAGTTTGAAATCGCTGCGGCTGCGGTGGTGGTGACTGTTTTCATTCCGCAGCTGGTGCGGAAGCTGAAGCTTCTGCGGAAATTTACCTGGGTCTACTGCGCGCTGGGGATCCTGGCCTTAGGGGCGGTGCTGGCGCTGGGGAGGGATGATAACGGCGCGCATCTTTCCTATACTGTGGCGGGTATCACCCTGCAGCCCTCGGAATTTGTAAAAATTATTTTTGTATTTTTCGCGGCCTGCATGCTGTATCGGAAACCGGATTTTAAGCGTGTCTGCATTACCACGGCGGCTGCGGCCGTCCATGTGCTGATCCTGGTGCTGTCCACGGATCTGGGAGCGGCGCTGATTTTCTTTGTCACATATATTGTCATGCTTTATGTGGCGACGCGGAATCCCCTGTATTTTCTGGGAGGTTTTGGCGTCGGCGCACTGGCTGCGGTGGCGGCGTCGAAGCTTTTTTCCCATGTGCGGGTGCGGGTGGAGGCCTGGAAGGATCCGTTCGCCACCATTTCCGGCGGCGGATACCAGGTCGCCCAGTCCCTGTTTGCCATCGGCACCGGAGGCTGGTTCGGCCTGGGGCTGTATCAGGGAATGCCGGAAGTGATTCCGGTGAGGAGCTCCGATTTTGTGTTTTCCACCATTGTGGAAGAGATGGGAATCTTTTTCGGCATCTGCATCGTGCTGGTCTGCCTGAGCTGTTTCCTGATGTTTTTAAATATCGCCCTGCAGATCCACGATATGTTTTATAAGCTGATCGCCCTGGGATTGGGGTGCGTGTACGGGACGCAGGTGTTTTTAAATATCGGCGGCGTGATCAAGTTTATCCCGTCGACGGGAGTGACGCTTCCGCTGGTGAGCTATGGCGGAAGTTCCATTTTATGTACGATCATTATTTTTGCGATTATTCAGGGACTGTATATTCTGAGACAGGATGAAGGAGAGTTCAGTGAGCGGGAAACATTCAGAAAGGGAACGAAAAAGCAAATTTACAGATCAGATCGAGATGATCAATCTGGACGGGCCGGAGAAAACAGGCGCGAAAAGATCCGGACATACACGGTCAGCCGGACGGCAGACCGCCGGAAGAAAGCCGAAGGGAACGCAGGACAGAAGGCGGCAGACCCGGGAAGAGGGCAGGGCGCAGACCGCCGGAAGCGCGAAAAGGAAGACTTCGGGGACATCTGGTAGAAATCTGGAATTTCTGATCATCACCTATGTGTTTCTGGCGATCTTTTTGGGAATGATCGCCTGGCTGGTATATTTTCAGATATTCCGGAGCGAGAGTGTGATCAGTGATTCCCACAATCCCCGGCTGAATATTTATGAGGAGCGGGTGATCCGGGGAGATATTCTTTCCGGCGACGGCGTCGTGCTGGCCACCAGCAATCTGAATGAGGACGGGTCGCAGACCAGGGAATACCCTTACGGAAGAATGTTCGCCCATGCCGTAGGCTATGTGAATAACGGGAAGGGCGGGATCGAGTCTTCTTCCAACTTCCAGCTGCTGCGCAGCCACTCTTTTTTCCTGACACAGCTTGTCAATGACCTGACAGACCAGAAAAGTCAGGGGGACAGCGTGGTGACAACGCTGAATTATGAGGTGCAGGAGGCGGCGTATGAGGCTCTGGGAAACGATGACGGAGCGGTGGTGGTGCTGGAGGCGGATACCGGGAAAGTCTTAGCGATGGTTTCCAAGCCGGATTATGATCCCAATACCCTGGCGGAGGACTGGGAGACGATTGTAAATGACGATTCCAGTTCCGTGCTCCTGAACCGGGCCTCCTCGGGTCTGTATCCGCCGGGATCCACATTCAAGATTTTCACGGCGCTGGAATATATTCACGAGAACCCGGATTATGAAAGCTACCGTTTTGACTGTGAGGGGGAACTGTCTGTGGACGGCAGCGAGATCCACTGTTACCATAACAGTGTGCACGGACAGCAGAACCTGATCGAGTCTTTTGCCAATTCCTGCAATACGTCCTTTGCCAATATCGGACTTTCGCTGAATGTGGGTAAGTTTGCGGATTTTCTGGATTCCGCGCTGTTTAACCGGGAGCTGCCGGGAGATGTTTCCGGCGCGGCCAGCCGTTTTTCGCTGACGGAGGAGGACGGGACGGCAAAGCGGATGCAGACGGCGATCGGGCAGGGGGATACGCTGGTATCCCCGCTCCATATGGCCATGACGGCTGCGGCGGTGGCGAATGACGGAACGGCGATGGAGCCGTATCTGGTAGATCATACGGAAAATGACAATGGGAAAACTGTCCGCCGGTACCGTCCGTCAGAATATGGGAATCTGTTTTCCGAAGAGGACGCCGCCATCATGCAGGAATTCATGGGCGCGGTGGTCTCGGAAGGGACAGCCTCGGCTCTTTCCGGCCAGAGTTACCAGGCGGCCGGGAAAACCGGCTCCGCGGAATACGACAGCGAGGGAAACAGCCACGGCTGGTTTGTGGGCTATGCTTCCAAAGAGGGATATCAGGATATTGCCATTGCCGTGATCGTGGAGGACGGCGATTCCGGGAGCAAGTCGGCGGTCCCGGTGGCCAAAGCAGTATTCGACACGTATTTTAACTGACGGCGAAAACTTTTTTGGATGCCTTGTTGCATGTTTTGGCTGATGGGGGTATACTAAACATAGTTTTGATGCTGCTGTAAGGGGAAGATACGGCAGTGTCCGGACCACATCAGGAGGGAATGCAATGATTGAGGCGATTAGCTGTGGTGGTGTGGTTATATTCCGTGGAAAGATTTTATTACTGTACAAGAATTACCATAACAGATACGAAGGATGGGTTCTGCCGAAGGGGACGGTGGAGCCTGGCGAGGAGTATAAGGCTACTGCCGCAAGAGAAGTAAAAGAGGAAACAGGCGTTGACGCCGCGATTATCAAATATATTGGAAAGAGCCAGTATTCATTCAGCGTGCCGGAGGACACTGTGACCAAACAGGTGCACTGGTATCTGATGCGGGCCAACAGTTATTACAGCAGACCGCAGAGGGAAGAGTTTTTCCAGGATTCCGGGTATTATAAATACCATGAGGCGTATCATTTGCTGAAGTTTGCCAATGAGAAGCAGATTTTGGAGAAGGCGTATCAGGAGTATCTGGATCTGAAGAAGAGCGGCCTCTGGGGCAGCAGGAAATATTTTTAATATGGTATGAGGTTTGGTTATGATATGGTATGATCATATGCTGCTGGGAAAAACATGCCGGAAGCGTGCAGGCCGGCTGAAGGATAAGATCAGCCGCAGGCAGGTGCATCCGGGCGTTTATCTGCTTGTTTTGCCGGAGCATGGATCTGCCCTGCTGGAGGTGATCCCCAGTATGCAGCTTTTGCAGGAGGCTTATCCTGCGGGCGCTCTTGCGGTGGTTGGCATGGCAGGTACGCGGCAGGAGGCGTTTTCCTTAGTGGAGAAGATTATCGGAGATATGTACCGGGAACGGGGCGATGTGAATGATATTGCCGCATATCTGGAACAATACAGGTAAAGGTGGGATCAGATGGTAATTGTACTTGCAGTCGGAAAGACAGTTCTCGTCCTGCTTCTGATCCTGGTCTGTATCGCGGCAGTGCTGCTTCTGGCGCCGATCTGTTATGAACTGGATCTGGATCTGGAGGAGAAACGGGCGGATGTCCGGGCGAGCTGGCTGCTGCGTCTGGTGCGTTTCCGCTTCCGCATGGAGGAACGCATGGAGGCGGTTCTTTCAGTTCTGTTTTTCCGGCGTGATTTCCTGGATCCGGAGGAAAAGAAAAAACGGGCGCAGAAAAAAGCGAAGAGGGCTGCCAGGAAGAGGGAAAAACGGATCAGGCAGGAGAAAAAGAGGAAAAAGAAAGATCAAAAACAGCGGACGGAGGTCCCCGCTTCGGAGGTTTCCGGGATGGAGACGCCGTCCGTGGCTTCTGAGGATATTACTTCTGAGGATATCGCGTCCGAGGGCATGGATTCCGGCGGCATGGAGGATTCCCCCCATCCGGAGGGTGGTTCGGGCAGGGAATCCGGGATCCGGGAATCCTTAGGGAAATTAGCGGACGCAGCCGGCGCCGCGCTCGGATATGCCGGAATGTTCCGGCGGATCCTCGGGCTGGTACGGAAATATGAAGTGCTTTCTGTTGTATGGCCGAAACTGGGAAAGTTCCTGCGACGGATCCGGCCGCGGAAGATCGCGGGACGCATTGTATTCGGGCTGGATGATCCGGCGGCAACCGGGAAGCTGACAGGGGGAATCGCCATGGTTCCGCTGTTTTATGAAACAGAACTGGTGATTTCACCGGATTTTGAGACGGATGAGACTTATATCCGCGGGACGGTAACGGTCAGGGGGCATATCTTGCTGCTCCATGCGCTGATCCTTGTTGTCGGCCTGGCGCGTGAAAAGAGGATCCGGGCATTTATCGGAGCTGTGAGAAAGGGAAAATAGGAGGTTTTTCAATATGGCAGAAAATAATGGAACATTTCAGACTACAGTGGATTCCCTGATGAAGGGGATGGATGGCTTTGTCTCCAGCAAGACCGTGGTGGGCGAGCCCATCCATATCGGCGAGACCATCCTTGTGCCGCTGGTGGACGTGTCCTTCGGCATGGGGGCGGGAGCTTTCATCGGAGAGAAAAAAAGGAACAGCGGCGGCGGGATCGGCGGAAAGATTTCCCCCAGCGCGGTGCTGGTGCTGCAAAACGGCGTGACCCGCATGGTCAGCGTAAAGAACCAGGACAGTATCTCCAAGCTTCTGGACATGATCCCGGATTTTGTGGACAAATTTATGAAGAAGGTGGAGGAAAAGCGCGACCCGGAGAAGGCGGCTGCCCGCGAGGCTGCGAAGGAAGAGGCGGCAAAGGACCTGAAAGAGAAGCTGAATCTGGAAGAAGAATAGAAATAAAACGTGAAACAGTAACAAATCCCCCTCCGGTGCATACACTGTACCGAAGGGGGCGTTTTTATGCCGGGCAGGGATTATAAGCAATTGCTGGGATTTATCATGTGCTGGATGGCGGTGGGGATGCTGTTTATGGCTTTTCTGCCAAATGATTTTGCAGGAGTTCTTTTAGCAGCGGCCTTTCTTTTGATCGGCTATTATCTGCTCAGTGGGAAATGCAGATGGTAAAAGCCGGGACCTTTTCGGGTTCCCGGCTTTTCATAAGCGTTACGCTCTCTCTACTTTATTGGATCTCAAGCAAGAAGTACAAACATATAAGGATTTGTGAGTACCATTCACATTACATTTTACTTTCTTAATGTTGGATTTCCACATTTTATTTGATCTTCTATGAGAATGGCTCACATTACATCCAAAGTGAGCGCCTTTTCCACAAATGCTGCATTTTGCCATGACTGCACCTCCTTAAAGTTTACTAAGCCATACTTTATCGTGTAGACTCACAACAAATGTATTCTATCAAAAGAAATTCAGGATTGCAACAATTATTTGAAAAAAATTGCAGGAAAGTATGGATTTTGTAAATTCACTATTCCTTTTTACGGTAAAAATGGGTATAATGGTAAAGAGTTTTGTTTGCAACGGAATTGACAGCACAGGTATAATAGTAATTATGGAGGTTATCGTATGAGAGGTCAGATCGAGAATTCACTGGGAACGATCAGTATTGATTCTGAAGTTGTAGCTACGTATGCAGGCTCTGTGGCAGTAGAATGTTTCGGCATCGTGGGCATGGCAGCTGTGAATATGAAGGACGGGCTGGTGAAGCTGTTGAAGAGAGATTATCTGCATCATGGTATTTCCGTCCAGATCGAGGATAACGATAAGATCATCCTGGATTTCCATGTGATCGTATCTTACGGCGTCAGCATTACAACCGTTTCTGATAATCTGATGACTACCGTGAAATATAAGGTGGAAGAGTTTACAGGCATGAAGGTGGAAAAGATTAATATCTTTGTTGAGGGAGTACGAGTGATTGATTAAGGAGGAAAAGCAGGTGACTACACAGACAATTGATGCTTCGCTTCTTGCGCGGATGTTTCTGGCCGGAGCCAAGAACCTGGACGCCAAAAAGGAGTGGATCAATGAACTGAATGTTTTCCCGGTTCCGGATGGGGATACCGGAACCAATATGAGCATGACGATCATGTCAGCGGCAAAGGAAGTGAGTGCGGTACAGCCGCCGGTGATGAAGGATCTGGCAAAAGCCATTGCTTCCGGATCCCTGCGGGGAGCCAGAGGAAATTCCGGCGTGATCCTTTCTCAGCTGTTCCGCGGGTTCACCAAGGTGATCGCCCATTATGATACCCTGGACAAGCTGATCATCTGCGAGGCATTCCAGAAGGCCTGCGAGACAGCTTACAAGGCGGTTATGAAGCCGAAGGAAGGAACGATCCTCACCGTGGCAAAGGGAGCCGCCGACAAGGCGCTGGAACTGTCCTGCGACGACGATTACTCCATGGAGGAGTATCTTGCCGCCATCGTGGACGAGGCGGAGCGCGTGCTTGCACTGACGCCGGAGATGCTGCCGGTTCTCAAGCAGGCCGGGGTGGTGGATTCCGGCGGGCAGGGACTGGTTCAGGTTTTAAAGGGCGCGCAGGATGCGTTCCTGGGCAAAGAGATTGACTATACCATCGAGGGGGCTGCGCCTTCTGCCGGGATTGTGAAGATTTCCGCCCAGGCGGAGGAGGAGATCCGTTTCGGATACTGTACCGAGTTTATCATTGTACTGAAGGATCCCCTGACCGAGGAGGAGGAGCATGAATACCGCACCTTCCTGACTTCCATGGGTGATTCCATTGTACTTGTGGCGGATGATGAGATCGTAAAGACGCATGTACATACCAATGATCCTGGTCTTGTACTTCAGAAAGCGCTGACATACGGATCTTTGAGCCGGATCAAGATTGACAATATGCGGGAGGAGCATCAGGAGAAGCTGATCAAGGACGCCGCCAGACTGGCGAAGGAGCAGGAAGAGCAGGAGCGCCGCAGGGAAGAGGAGCAGGCGGCCAATGCGCCAGCCAAGGAGATGGGCTTTATTGCGGTTTCCATCGGCGACGGGATCAACGAAGTGTTTAAGGGTCTCGGCGTAGATTATCTCATCGAGGGCGGACAGACGATGAATCCCAGTACGGAGGATATGCTGAAAGCCATAGAAAAGGTAAACGCAAAGACAATTTTTATTTTCCCGAATAATAAAAATATTATTTTGGCTGCCAACCAGGCGGCCTCCCTGGAAGACGAAAAGGAGATCATCGTGATCCCGACCAAGACGGTTCCCCAGGGGATTACCGCCATGATCAATTATGTGCCGGAGGCCGGCGTGGAGAATAATAAAAACACCATGTTAGAGGTGATCGGCACGGTAAAGACCGGTCAGGTGACTTATGCGGTGCGCGATACCGTGATCGACGATATTGAGATCAAAGAGGGAGATTACATGGGGATCGGCGATTCCAGTATCCTTGCAGCCGGGGCTGACATGGACGAGGTGATCCGTGACATGATGTCGAAGTTGGTGGATGAGGAGTCCTCCTTCATCTGTGTTTATTATGGGGCGGACGTCAGGGAAGAGGACGCGCAGGCTCTCGGAAGCTGCCTGGAGGAGGCATATCCGGACTGCGAAGTGGAGATCCAGAACGGCGGTCAGCCGATCTACTATTATCTGATTTCCGTAGAATAGGAATGGAGACCCGTATGAAGCTGAATTCCCCGATCCGTGAGATCAAGGGCATCGGACCAAAAACAGAACAGTTATTTCATACCATAGGAGTATACACCGTCGGTGATATACTCCTGTATTTTCCCCGGGATTATGAGCGGTATCCAAAGATCTGCTCTGTGGGGGAGCTGGTTCCTGACCGGAAAAACGCCGTCTATGTGCAGGCGACGAAGGCTCCGTCTGTGAACCGGGGCTCCAGGATGCAGACGGCAGTACTGGATGTGCAGGATGCGGACCGGCATGTAAGGATCCTGTGGTTTCGGGTTCCCTATGTGCGTTCCCTGGTGAAAGCCGGGGGATTTTATGTGTTTTACGGCCGTGTGACAGAGAAAAACGGGATGTTCTATATGGAGCAGCCGGAGATCCTTTCGCTGGAGCAGTACCGGGAGCGGGAAAAGAACCTGCAGCCTGTTTACCGGCTGACGAAGGGGCTGACCAGCGCCCAGATCAGAAAGGCCGTTTCCCTGGCGATGGAGGATCTTCCGCTGGAGATGGAATATCTGCCGGAGGATATCCGGATCCGCAACCGCCTGAGCGAGTACAATTTTGCCCTGCAGAACATGCATCTGCCCCAGGATGAGGAAAGCTGCATTGCGGCCAGGGACAGATTTGTTTTTGATGAATTTTTCTTTTTTATTTTGAGTATGCAGCTGATGAAGGATCGCTCTTCGGTGCTGGAGAATACCTTCCATCTGACCTGCCCGGAGCAGTTCGGTGCGGAGGACGGCGGGAAGCCCTGCCCGGAGAAAGAGGATTTTATAGAGGGTCTGATGGGGCGGCTGCCCTATCCGCTGACCGGGGCGCAGACGAGGACGATCCGCCAGATCCGCCGGGATCTGCGCGGGGAAACCGTGATGCAGCGTCTGGTGCAGGGAGATGTGGGATCCGGAAAGACGATCGTGGCTTTCCTGGCCATGCTGGACTGTGCCAACAGCGGCTATCAGGCGGCCATGATGGCGCCTACAGACGTGCTTGCCAGGCAGCATGAACAGAAGCTGCGGCAGCTCTGTGAAGATTTCGGACTGACCTTTCCCATTGTACTGCTGACCGGTTCGCTGACGGCAAAGCAGAGACGGGAAGCATATGCTGTGATTGAGCGGGAACCGGACGCGCTGATCGTCGGCACCCATGCGCTGATCCAGGAAAAGGTCAGCTATCACGGCCTGGCGCTGGTGGTTACTGATGAGCAGCACCGGTTCGGGGTCAGACAGCGGGAAACATTTTCGATGAAGGGGAGTCAGCCGCATATTCTGGTCATGAGCGCCACGCCGATCCCGCGGACGCTGGCGATTATTTTGTACGGAGATCTGGATATCTCTGTGATTGACGAGGTGCCGGCGAAAAGAAAACCCATTAAAAATTGTGTGGTGGATATTTCCTACAGGAAAACTGCATACCGCTTTATGGAAAAGGAGATCCGTCAGGGACATCAGGTCTACGTGATCTGCCCGCTGGTGGAGAACTCCGAGGCGGTGGAGGGTGAAAATGTGCTGGATTACACGGAACGCCTGCGGCAGATTTTCCCGGCAGATATCTGTGTGGCCTGTCTGCATGGAAAAATGAAGCCGGAGGAGAAGAACCGGATCATGGAGGATTTTCTGGCAAATAAAATCCAGATCCTGGTTTCCACCACAGTCATCGAGGTGGGGGTGGACGTACCGAACGCCACGGTGATGATGGTGGAAAATGCGGAGCGTTTCGGCCTGGCGCAGCTCCATCAGCTGCGGGGACGTGTGGGAAGAGGAGACGCCCAGTCCTACTGCATCCTGATGCAGGGGAGTGAGGCAAAGACTGAGAATAAACGCCTGGCGATTTTAAACCGCTCCAATGACGGTTTTTATATTGCCAGTGAGGATCTGAAGCTGCGGGGGCCGGGGGATTTCTTTGGCATCCGCCAGAGCGGGGATTTCCAGTTTCAGCTGGCAGATGTGTATCAGGACGCCGACCTGATGGCCAAAGCTTCCTATGAAGTGTCTGTGCTGATGCGGGAAGACCCGACGGTTTCCGCGCCGGAGCACAGGGCGTTAAAAGAACGGCTGAAATATTATGCAGGCAGTGAATTCTCGCTGTTGAATTTGTAAGCGATAAAATCAATAGAAGGAGGCTTTTATGGCTCTTGACGGAATTGTGGTGGCCAATCTGGCCCACGACCTGAATCAATTGTTTGCGGGGGCGCGTATCAGCAAGATCGCCCAGCCGGAAAAGGACGAATTGCTGCTGACATTGAAAGGGACTGCCGGGCAGAAACGTCTGGTGCTTTCTGCCAGCGCGTCCCTTCCCCTTGTTTATATTACGGAAAAAAATAAGACCAGCCCGATGACGGCGCCGAATTTCTGTATGCTTCTGCGCAAGCATATTGCCAACGGCAGGATTCTCTCGGTGACACAGCCGGGGATGGAGCGGGTTCTGATTTTTGAGGTGGAACACCTGAATGATCTGGGGGATCTGTGCCGGAAGAGGCTGATTGTGGAACTGATGGGAAAACACAGCAATCTGATTTTCTGCACGGAGGACGGCCAGATCCTGGACAGCATCAAGCATGTGTCCGCACAGGTCAGTTCGGTTCGGGAAGTGCTGCCCGGACGGCAGTATTTCATTCCTGCGCAGGAGGGAAAGAAAAATCCCTTAGAGGAGACAAAAGAAGGATTTATCCGGACGGTTTCTGCCCGCCCGCAGACGGTGAAAAAGGCAGTCTATACCTCCTATACGGGACTCAGTCCGCTGGCGGCCAATGAGCTCTGCTACCGTGCCGGGATCGACGGCGACGCCCCGTGCGCTTCTGTGCCGCAGGAAAAGTGGCGGTCGCTGGGGATGCATTTCCAGTCGGTGATGAACGATATCCGGGAAGGGCGTTTTACGCCGCATATTGTGAAACGTCAGGGGGAACCGGTGGAGTTTGCTTCGATTCCGCTGTATTCCTATGCAGACTGCGAGGATTTTCCGTGCCGGGATATTTCGGAGGTTCTGGAAAGCTTTTATGCGGAAAAAAGTGCATACACCAGAATCCGGCAGAAGTCCGCGGATCTGCGCCATATCGTCAATACCTGTCTGGAGCGGAACCGGAAGAAATATGATTTGCAGGAGAAGCAGCTGAAAGATACGGAAAAAAGAGAGAAGTACAGACTGTATGGAGAACTGATCCACACCTACGGCTATCAGGTGCCGGAGGGGGCGAAGAGTTTTGAAGCGCTGAATTATTATACCAATGAGATGATCCGTGTACCGCTGGATCCGGAACTGACGCCCCAGGAAAACGCAAAGAAATATTTTGACCGTTATGGGAAACTGAAGCGTACCTGCGAGGCGCTGACAGAGCTGACCGGCGAAACCAGGCAGGAAATGGAACATCTGGATTCCATCGCCACGGCTCTGGATATTGCGGAGACGGAGGCAGACCTGGCACAGATCCGGGAAGAGATGGCGGAGAGTGGTTATATGAAGCATAAAAATACTTCAAAAAAGAAGCAGCAGAGCAAAAGCCGCCCTTACCATTACCGGACGAAAGACGGTATTGACATTTATGTGGGAAAAAATAACTACCAGAACGACGAGCTCACGTTCAAATTTGCCGAGGGCAACGACTGGTGGTTCCACGCCAAAAAGATGCCCGGCTCCCATGTGATCGTAAAGACCAAAACCGGGGAGATCCCGGACCGCACTTTTGAGGAGGCGGGAAGGCTGGCTGCCTACTATTCCAAAGGACGGGGCAGCGAAAAGGTGGAGGTAGATTACCTGCAGAAAAAGAATGTGAAGAAACCCAACCAGAGCAAGCCGGGATTTGTGGTTTACTATACGAATTATTCTCTGACCATTGAGCCGGATATTTCCGGGATTGAGCTGGTGGAGGAGTAGGAAAATTCCATTGACTTCCCAGGCAAAAGATTCTATAATAAGGTGATTTATTGAAATTTCGCTGCTGGGAATCAAAGGCACAGCAGAAGATTTCTACCAAATTCTGAGGAGAAGGCAATGATAAAAAGTATGACAGGGTTCGGACGGTGCGAGCTGTCTGATGATTTCCATAAGATTACCGTTGAGCTGAAATCGGTCAATCACCGTTATTTTGATGTGAATATCAAGATGCCCCGGCGGCTGAATTTTTTTGAGGCGCCGATCCGAGCGATCCTCAAAGAATATGTACAGCGGGGGAAGGTGGATGTCTATATTACCTGTGAGGACCTGCGGCAGAAGGATGTACAGGTCAGGTATAACCGGGCGGTTGCGGCTGAGTACCTGGGATATCTGCGGGAGATGGCGCGGGAGTTCCAGCTGGAAGATGATGTCCGTGTCAGCACCCTGTCCCGTTATCCGGAAGTCTTTTCCATGGAAGAGGCCGGAGTGGATGAGGAAGAGCTGTGGCAGCTTCTGGAAAAGGCATTGCGGGGAGCATTGGATCAGTTTGTTTCTGCCAGGGAGGCGGAGGGCAGCAGGCTGAAAGCGGATCTGGTATCGAAGCTGAATCATATGCTGGTCAACGTGGATCAGGTAGAGGCGCGGGCGCCGGAGCTTTTGCAGGAGTACAGGCAGAAACTGGAAGCAAAGGTGGCTGAACTGCTTATGGATACACAGATCGAAGAATCCAGGCTGTCTGCGGAGATTGTCCTCTATGCGGATAAAATCTGCACCGATGAAGAGACGGTGCGCCTGCGGGCGCATATCCAGTCCATGCTGGATGCGCTGGAGAGCCCGGAGGGGATCGGACGCAAGCTTGATTTTATCGCCCAGGAGATGAACCGGGAGTCCAATACGATTCTGTCAAAGGCAAATGATCTGGAAACTTCCAATCTTGCGATCGATTTAAAGACAGAGATCGAGAAGGTGCGGGAGCAGATACAGAATATAGAATAAATGATTCTGCATCTTGTGAATGGAAGAACTGGCCGCTTTTCTGTAGGGATACATGTGAATTGGCAGCCAGACAGGAAAGGAAAATGTCCATGTCAGGATTTATCAACATTGGCTTTGGAAATATCATCAACGCGGACAGGATCGTAACGATCATCAATCCGGATTCCGCGCCTGCCAAACGAATGGTACAGCGGGCCAAGGAGACGGAGCGGCTGGTGGATGCCACGCAGGGACGCCGTACCAAAAGTGTGATCACTACGGACAGCGACTATATTGTGCTGTCTGCCCTTCAGCCGGAGACGCTGGCAGGGCGCTGCCAGGGGGAAGCCTGAAGGAGAAAGGAGAACTGCCATGAGAGAAAATGGCCTGCTGATCGTATTGTCGGGATTTTCTGGTTCCGGCAAGGGCACGATCATGAAGGAGCTTCTGAGCCGTTATCCCGAACAGTATGCACTCTCAATTTCCGCCACAACGCGGCAGCCGAGAGCAGGGGAAGCGGAAGGAAGAGAGTATTTTTTCAAGACAAAAGAAGAGTTCCTGCGCATGATTGAGCAGGATGAACTGTTAGAGTATGCGCAGTATGTGGATAATTATTATGGAACACCGAAGGCGTATGTGCGGGAACAGCTGAAGGCCCGGAAAAACGTTATCCTGGAGATTGAGATTCAGGGAGCTTTAAAAATCAGGGAGCAGTTTCCGGAGACGCTGCTTTTGTTTGTCACGCCGCCGTCAGCGGAGATTTTAAAAGACCGTCTGGCCGGGCGGGGCACAGAGACAAAAGAGGTGATCCATTCCCGCCTTGCACGGGCTGTGGAGGAAGCGGACGGCTGCGAGGTCTACGATTACCTGGTGGTCAACGATGACCTGGATGCCTGTGTAGAGGAAGTGCATCATATCATTTTAAGCGAGCGCAGCCGCATGGCGCGCCGCCTGGATACGATAGAAGAGATTAAAAACCAGTTAAAACAGTATGTGAAGGGAGAAGAAATATGATCCATCCGTCTTATGTAGAATTAATGAAAGTAGTCAACAAAGAGTCTGATAATATCGGCGAGGAGCCGGTGGTAAACAGCCGCTATTCCATTGTGATCGCTGCGGCCAAGCGGGCGCGCCAGATCATTGCCGGGGCAGAGCCGATGGTGGACAGTGTGGAAAACGGCAAACCGCTTTCCATCGCGGTTGAGGAATTGTACCAGGGAAAAGTAAAGATCCTTGGGGAAGACGACGACATTGAAGAAATCTGATTTTGGAGCTGTGATGAAAGTATTATTTATTTCGCTCGGGTGTGATAAGAACTTAGTGGACTCCGAGTTCATGCTGGGAAAGCTCACAAAGCATCAGTATGAGGTTACCGATGATGAGACAGAGGCAGATGTGATCGTGATCAACACCTGCTGTTTTATCCACGACGCAAAAGAAGAAAGCATCCAGTCCATTTTGGAGATGGCCCGTTACCGGACGGAGGGATCCTGCCGGGCGCTCATTGTCTGCGGCTGCCTGGCGCAGCGCTATCAGGAGGAGATTTTAAAAGAGATCCCGGAGGTGGACGCTGTTTTAGGGACCAATTCCACGGAGCATATTATAGAAGCAATCGAAAAGGTGCTTCAGGGCGGGACCTATCAGGCGTATGATCCGCTGGAGGGGATCGAGCAGCGGGAAGCCCGCCGCAGTGTTTCCACCGGAGGTCATTATGCCTACCTGAAAATCGCGGAAGGATGCGATAAGCGCTGTACGTACTGTATCATCCCGTCGATCCGCGGCGCCTACCGCAGCGTTCCCATGGAGGAGCTGCTGAATGAGGCCAGGGAACTGGTGAAAGGCGGCGTGCGGGAGCTGATCTTAGTGGCTCAGGAGACGACTGTGTATGGCGTGGATCTGTATGGAAAGAAATCGCTCCACCTGCTGCTGCATGAACTGAACCAGATTCCGGGTCTGTACTGGATCCGCCTGATGTACTGTTATCCGGAGGAGATTTATGAGGAGCTGATCGAAGCCATCCGTGACAATGACAAGGTCTGCCATTATATCGACATGCCGATCCAGCATATCAATTCTGATATCTTAAAAAGGATGGGACGGCGGACCGACCGGCGGATGCTGGAGGAGAAAATCAGCGCCCTGCGGGAAGCGATTCCGGATATTGCCCTGCGTACAACGCTGATCTGCGGATTTCCCGGGGAGACAAAAGAGCAGCATGAGGAACTGATGCAGTTTGTCAACGATACCGAGTTTGACCGTCTGGGGGCTTTTACCTATTCTGCGGAGGAACATACGCCGGCCGCAGCGTTCCCGGATCAGATTGATGAGGAAGTAAAGGAAGAGTGGCAGGCCGATGTGATGGAACTTCAGGAAGAAGTGATCATGGATAAAAATGAGGACATGGTGGGCCGTGAACTGGACGTGATGATCGAGGGAAAGGTGGCGGACGAAAATGCCTATATCGGCAGAAGCTACCGGGACGCGCCGGATGTGGACGGTTACGTCTTCCTGAATACAGACCAGGAGCTGATGAGCGGGGATTTCGTAAGGGCGAGGATCACCGGCGCTTATGAATATGACCTGATCGGGGAACTGGTCTGAGCTGACAGAATGAAATGATTGGAGTACATGATGAATTTACCGAATAAACTGACAATGTTCCGGGTGATTCTGATCCCGTTTTTTGTGTTTTTCCTTTTGGCTGACGTGGGGCTGGGCAAGGCTGCGCCCATTTTGGCGCTGGTGATTTTTATCGTGGCCAGCCTGACCGATATGCTGGACGGAAAGATTGCCCGGAAGTATAACTTAGTGACGAATTTTGGAAAGTTTATGGATCCCCTGGCGGACAAACTGCTGGTCTGCTCCGCGCTGATCTGCCTGATTGAGCTGGAAAAGGTTCCGTCCTGGATCGTGATCATTATCATTGCCCGGGAGTTTATCATCAGCGGATTCCGTCTGATTGCCGCAGAGCATCAGATCGTGATCGCTGCCAGCATGTGGGGCAAGTTCAAGACAACGTTCCAGATGGTGGCTATTGTCCTGCTGATTTTAGACTGCGCATGGGGATTCTGGATCGGCCAGATCAATGTGGTACATGTGCTGGGTGTGATCCTTTTGTATGTGGCGCTGGTGCTGACCATCATTTCCCTGATTGATTATCTGATCAAAAATAAGCAGGTGCTGAAGGAACAGGACTGATTTCCTCCGCACAGAAATGGAGCAGTATTTATGAGAATTATTGCCGGAACGGCACGGAGCATGCCGTTGAAAACCATTGAGGGCACAGATACGCGCCCGACCACAGACCGGATCAAGGAGACTCTGTTCAATATCATTCAGATGGACGTCCCCGGGGCTGTTTTCCTGGATCTTTTTGCGGGAAGCGGGGCCATCGGCCTGGAAGCAGTCAGCCGCGGCGCAAAGAAGGCGGTATTTGTAGAAAACAACCGCAGGGCGGCGGCCTGTATCCAGGATAATATTAATTTTACAAAATTCAATTCCTATTGTGACCTGAAGTGTATGGATTTTCTGGCGGCGCTGCGCACGCTGGAGCGGCGGTATGTATTCGATATTATCTTTATGGATCCGCCCTACGGGAAAGGGCTGGTGAAGGAAGCCCTGGATTATCTGGAGAATTCCTCGGTCATTGGAGAGGATACCATAATCATTGCGGAAGAGGCGCTGTCCTTTGACCCGGACAGCCTGATGGGCGGCCGGTTTGAAGTTTACCGTGTGAAGCGGTATAAATCCAACCAGCATATTTTCCTGCGCTGCAGGCAGAAGCCTTCTTTTTAAGGGGACAAAAGAGCATTGAGATAAGGAAGAGGAAAAAATGAAGAGAGCAATTTACCCGGGAAGTTTTGACCCGCTGACCTTTGGGCATCTGGATATTATTGAGAGGTCCGCGAAAATGGTAGATGAACTGAACGTGGCCGTTTTGAGAAACAATGCAAAAAATCCGTTGTTTTCTGTGGAAGAACGTGTTAGTATGATAAAAGAGCTGACGGCACAGATGCCGAATGTGACAGTGAGCACGTTTGACGGGCTGACTGCGGATTATGCCAGACAGATACAGGCGACGATCATTGTCAGAGGTCTGCGGGCTGTCACGGATTTTGAGTATGAGCTGCAGATTGCCCAGACCAACCATGTGGTGAATCCTCAGGTAGATACGATTTTCCTGACGACGAATCTGAAATATTCATACCTGAGTTCCACGATCGTGAAGGAGGTTGCCTCCTACGGCGGGGATATCTCGAAATTTGTACCGGAAGCGGTTGTTCAAAGAGTATATGACAAGTTTAACATCAGCAGATAAAGGAGAGATTTCACATGAATAGTCGTTTGGAACAGATTATTGCAGAAATTGAAGAATATATTGACAGCTGTAAGTCCTCCACATTTTCCAAGGGCAAGATTGTTGTGGATAAGGAAGAGCTGATGGAGCTCCTGACAGAGCTGCGCCTGAAAACACCGGAGGAGATCAAGCGCTATCAGAAGATTATCGCCAACAAGGATGCGATTTTGTCCGATGCCCAGGCGAAGGCGGACGAGATTATCGCGCAGGCGCAGATCCAGACCAACGAGCTGGTCAGCGAGCACCAGATCATGCAGCAGGCGTACGCCCAGGCCAATGAGGTGGTTTCCATCGCCACAAACCAGGCACAGGAGATCCTGGATAAGGCCACGGAGGATGCGAATTCCATCCGTACAGCGGCGATTGAGTATACAGATAATCTGCTCAGTAATTTAGAGAACATTGTGGTACATGCCATCGATACATCCAAGGCGAAATATGACGGTCTGCTTTCTTCTCTTCAGAATTGCTACGATATCGTCAAAGCGAACCGGAATGAACTGACGCCTTCTGAGGGTTCCTCTGAGGAGGATGCCGCGCTGGCAGAGTCCGGGGAAGAAAAGAAATCCGACGAGATCGACCTGATCTGACCTTTTCGTCTGTTCAGCAGAAAGGGAGCAGGGCGAGCAGGAGCAGGATTCCTGTCAGGCTGCAGAACAGTTTAAAGCAGACATAGCAGCCCAGGCGGAAGCCGGTGGCTTTCATCATGGCATTTGTCTGCAGCAGGCCGCTGATTCCCCCGAAGCCGACCATGCCCACAGCCAGCGCTGCCCGGAGAGGGAGATTTGCTGGCAGGAGCGGGATCTGCCGGAGACCGTTGGTGATTTCCGTGGCGCCGATGCAGATACAGGGGAACAGGCTGCTGTCCCAGGGGATCCTTTTCAGGAGATCGGCCAGCAGGGCAGACAGCAGGATATATCCGGCCAGCTTGATCATGGTTGTAAATCCGTCCATAATTCCGGCATCTATGATTTTCATGTTTAATTGAGATCTGGATGCCGTTTTTGTTTTGCCCGGGACAGATGGCGGCGGTGCGGCTGCGGATTCCTGACCGGACAGGCGGAAAGACTTTGTCCGGGAACTGCGGTTTGCTGCGGCGAGCAGTACCCTCCCGGTGAGCAGCGGGGGCAGATAGCAGGCTGCAAACAGGAGCGCAGCCGGGATTTCCCCTCCAAGGACGCCCACGGACAGATAGTTATAGAGAAAGGCGGGACCGAAATTGTTGCTGATGCAGCAGGCAAGCTCCGCTTCCTTAGAGGAGACCTTTCCGGAAGCGTAAAGGTCGGCGCAGATTTTACTCCCCAGAGGGAATCCGAACAGGAATCCGGTGATGACAGGGTAGATGAGCGGCGCGCGGACCGGGTAGAGGATACGGGTAACCGGGTACAGCTTTTCAAAGATCCGGTCGTAGATACCGGAACGGACAATGATGGCGGAAAAAACGCAAAAGGGGAGCAGTGTGGGCAGGATGGAGCGATACCACAGAGCCAGCCCGCCGGTTACTGAGGCCGCCATCTGCCGCGGAAACAGCAGGCAGTACAGGATGAGCAGTGCAAAGCACACGGAAATGACTTTCTTTTTCATACTATATCTTATTGGTCATAGAATGAATTGATTCGGGATTTATGGATCATCTATGAGAAAGAAGCTGAAAGCATATCGTTTTTATCTGATTGCCTTAGCCGCCGTTGTTCTGATGGACACCGTACTGGCCGGCCAGCTGAAACAGCGGGCGGCGGATACGGGATCCGCAAATCGCCGGGAACAGTCTGTGATCTCAGGGGAAACACGGTTTTTTCCGATTGCCGGATCCGGGTTGGAAGAGCTGTCTTTTGAGTATGTGGATTCCTGGCAGGCAGACAGGAGCTTCGGCGGGGACCGACATCATGAGGGCTGCGATATCATTACCTCGGTCAACCGGCGCGGCGTTTATCCGGTGGTATCCATGACGGACGGGACGGTGGAGCAGCTGGGATGGCTGAAGTTAGGAGGCTGGCGGATCGGGATCCGCAGTCCCGGCGGGATGTATTATTACTACGCGCATCTGGAATCCTACGCGGAGGATATTCAGGTGGGAAGCGAGGTTCTGGCCGGACAGTTCCTCGGTTTTGTGGGGGACAGCGGATATGGAGAAGAGGGAACCACAGGGCAGTTTGTGGTACATCTGCACCTGGGAATTTATGTGCCGGATGAAAACGGAGAAGACCAGGCGGTGGATCCCTATCCGTTTTTAGAAGAGCGCAGGGAGGATCTGATCCAGGCAGACTACGGGCTGCCGTAGACTTTTCTGCGAAAAATATCCGGGGAAGAAACACGCTGCGGTGAGAGAAAGGAAGCAGGGATTTATGCTGATGCGTATCGATAAGGTTTTGTCACAACTTAAGATCGCCACCCGGTCGGAAAGCAGAAAGCTCTTTGCTGCCGGGCGGGTGATGGTCAACCGGGAGACGGTGAAAAACGGTTCCTTCCGTTTTGATCCGGAAAAGGATCAGCTTTATGTGGATGGAAATCCGGTTTCCTACGAGCCATACCAGTACTGGATGCTGTATAAACCGGCAGGCTGCATCACAGCCACAGAGGATGCGAAAGAACAGACAGTGATGCAGTTTCTCCCGCCCCTGCGGCACAGAGACCTTTCACCGGTGGGGCGGCTGGATAAGGATACCGAAGGGCTGCTGCTGATCACGGACGACGGCGCTTTGAACCACGCGCTTTTAGCTCCCGGGAAACACGTGGAAAAAGAATATTTTGCCAGGGTCCGCGGCCTTGTTACGGAGGCCACAGTCCGGCAGTTCGCACAGGGTCTGGAGATCGGGGAGAAGCGCCCCACTGCGCCGGCGGTGCTGGAGGCAGTTTCCTCCCATCCGGATGCGGGGGAAGGCTGGTGCGAGGTCCGGGTAACGGTTACAGAGGGAAAGTTCCATCAGGTCAAACGGATGTTTCAGGCTGTGGGGATGGAGGTTCTGTATCTGAAACGCCTGCGGATGGGGACGCTCGTGCTGGATGAACAGTTAAAGCCGGGAGAATGCCGGCTCCTGACGGAAGAAGAAATTCGTCGATTGAAATCAGACCATGGAAAGTGAAAGATATGAAACCTGAATTGAGAGAGATTTTCACGCGGTATGACGCCGTGATTTTTGATATGGACGGAACCTTAGTGGATTCTATGTGGGTGTGGGAGGAAATCGACCGTGATTTTTTCCGCAGCCGCGGCATGGAGTTTCCGGATACCTTACATAAAGAAATTGAGGGCATGAGTTTTACAGAGACAGCGGAATATTTTGTGAAGACCTATCATATGGCGGAGACGGTGGAGGAGGTCAAGGCTGTGTGGAACCGGATGGCGATGGAAAAGTACCGGACCAAAACGCCGTTGAAGCCGGGGGCGCTGCCGTTTTTAGAGCTTCTGAAGCAGAATGGGCTCCGCACCGGGATCGCCACCAGCAATTCCACACTGTTAGTGGATGTGTTTTTAAAGGCACGGCATTTAAACGGGATGATCGACGCCGTTACCACCTCCTGTGAGGTAAACAGAGGGAAACCGGCGCCGGATGTGTATCTGGCGACTGCCGGAAAATTGGGCGTTGCCCCGGAGTCCTGCCTGGTATTTGAAGATCTGCCCATGGGGATCCTGGCCGGGAAAAATGCCGGGATGGACACCTGCGCGGTGGAGGATGCCTATTCCGCGGAGCTCTGGGAAGAGAAAAAGCAGATGGCGGATTTTTTTATCTCTGATTTTACAGATATTGTCAAAACAGATTCCATCTGCCGCCCGGGCTGGCGGCAGGGGCGAATGATGTGATTTCTGATAGGGGAGACGGACGATGAGAGACTTTTTACCTGTCTGCTGCGCGGATATGGAAGCGCGGGGGATCAAACAGTTTGATTTTGTTTATGTGATCGGGGATGCCTATGTGGACCATCCCTCTTTCGGACATGCCATCATCAGCCGTATGCTGGAGGCAAAGGGATTTACCGTGGGAATCATCTCCCAGCCGGACTGGAAGGATCCCGACAGCATCACCGTGCTGGGGGAGCCAAAATTGGCGTTCCTGGTGACCGCCGGAAATATGGATTCCATGGTGAATCACTATTCCGTCTCGAAAAAGCGGCGCCAGACAGATGCGTTTACCCCCGGGGGCGTGATGGGAAAACGGCCGGATTACGCCACGGTGGTTTACTGCAACCTGATCCGCCGGACCTACAAGCACACGCCGCTGGTGATCGGCGGGCTGGAAGCCAGCCTCCGCCGCCTGGGGCATTATGATTACTGGTCGAACCGGGTCAAACGGTCCATTCTTCTTGACGCGGGGGCGGATCTGCTGCTCTACGGGATGGGGGAGCGCAGCATTGTGGAAATGGCTGAGGGGCTGAAAAGCGGGATCAATATCAGAGATCTTACCTATATCGACGGAACCGTTTATAAAACCAGCCATCCGGAGGAGGTGTACGACAGCCTCACGCTCCCCTCTTTTGAGGAGATCCGAAACAGCAGGGAGGCTTACGCAAAAAGCTTTTATACCCAGTACTGCAACACGGACGCGGTGACGGCCAGACGGCTGATCGAACCGTATCCCAACAAATGCTATGTGGTGCAGAACCCGCCTGCGAAGCCTCTGTCCACCAGCGAAATGGATTATGTGTATTCTCTGCCGTATATGCGCACCTGGCATCCGTCCTATGCGGAGGCAGGCGGCGTTCCGGCCATCGAGGAAGTGCGCTTCAGCCTGGTCAGCAACCGCGGCTGTTTTGGCGGCTGCAGTTTCTGCGCCCTGACCTTCCATCAGGGGCGGGTGATCCAGACCAGGAGCCACGAATCGATCCTGCAGGAGGCTTCCCGGATGGTCTGGGAGCCTGATTTCAAGGGTTATATCCACGATGTGGGCGGGCCGACGGCCAACTTCCGCCATCCCTCCTGTGAAAAGCAGCTGACGAAGGGCGTATGCACCAACCGTCAGTGCCTGTTTCCGGAGCCGTGTCCGAACCTGACGGTAGACCATTCGGATTATCTGGAGCTTCTGCGGAAGCTGCGCGCCCTGCCGAACGTGAAAAAGGTCTTTATCCGTTCCGGGATCCGTTTTGACTATCTGCTCTGCGATCCGGACCGGGCATTTTTCCGGGAACTGTGCGAGCACCATGTCAGCGGGCAGCTGAAGGTGGCGCCGGAGCATATTTCCGACTCTGTCCTGTCGCTGATGGGCAAACCGAAGGTGGCGGTTTATAACCGTTTCCGGGAAGAATACAAACAGATCAATGAGCGGTTGGGGAAAAAACAGTATCTGGTTCCCTACCTGATGTCTTCCCATCCCGGGTCAACCCTGAAGGAGGCGGTGGAACTGGCAGAATATCTGCGGGATCTGGGCTACATGCCGGAGCAGGTGCAGGATTTTTATCCCACGCCTTCCACGATCTCTACCTGTATGTACTATACGGGGCTGGATCCGCGCACGATGAAGAAGGTATATGTGACCAACAATCCCCATGAAAAGGCAATGCAGCGGGCGCTGATCCAGTACAGAAATCCGAAAAATTATGATCTGGTCTATGAAGCGCTCCACCGGGCGCACCGGACGGATCTGATTGGTTACGGCCCGAAATGCCTGATCCGGCCGCCGAAAAACGGGCGGCAGAAAGGAACAGGGGATTCTTCCGGCCGGGACGGATACCGGGGGAAGGGTCAGACGCCTGCGTACCGGCAGAAGGACAGCCGCCAGGGGCGGCCGAAAAAGAAAAAGACGATCCGCAATATCCACAGGAAAAAATAGCGGCGGCAGAAAGATTGTGTAAAACAGGGACATGAAAGAATTTTTAATATCAGAAAAGGAAGCCGGGCAGCGCATGGATAAATATCTGTTCAAGGTGCTGGACCGGGCGCCGCGGAGCTTCGTATATAAGATGCTCCGCAAAAAGAATATCGTGCTGAACGGGAAAAAGGCTGCCGGACAGGAGATCTTAAAACCGGCCGATGCCGTCCGCATCTATCTGGCGGACGATACATTTGCCAAATTTGCTTCCGCTCTGCCGGGGGAAGAAAAACCGGAACCATCCGGCGGCGCCCTGACGGAGGCAGGTCACAGGGACCGGGCGATCCCGCTGAAAATCGTCTATGAGGATCAGGATATCTTAGTGATCCACAAGCCGGCCGGGATGCTTTCGCAGAAGGCGGATGCCGGGGATTATTCTGCCAATGAGCGGATCATTGATTATCTGCTGGAGAGCGGGGCGCTGACCCGTGCCGAGCTGCGTACTTTTCGGCCCTCCGTCTGCAACCGGCTGGACCGGAATACCAGCGGGCTTCTGATCGCCGGGAAAACCGTCCGCGGGCTGCAGGAAATGTCTGTCCTGTTAAAGAGCCGTTCGGTGAAAAAATTTTACCGGACGCTGGTGTCCGGGATCGTTGAGAGTCCCTGCCATCTGACCGGATATCTGGTGAAAAACCATAAAACCAATCAGGTGGAGATTACGAAGGAGTCGGGAGGCGACTGGATTGAAACGGCCTACCGTCCGCTGGCGTATTTTGGGAACGGAACTCTTTTAGAAGTACACCTGATCACCGGGCGCTCCCATCAGATCCGGGCGCATCTGGCCTCGGAGGGATATCCGATTTTGGGCGACGGAAAATACGGAGACCGGAAGCTGAACCAGAAGCTGTACCGGGAAACGGGAATCCGGGGACAGCTTCTGTGCGCCTGCCGGATGGAATTCCCGGATGGGAAAGTGATCGAAACAGAGGCGCCGCAGGAGTTCCGGACAGCGGAACACTGGTTAAAACAGGCGGCCGGTTTACCGAAGAAGATCGGAACCTGATCCCGCCGGAGCGGGGCAGGCAGAAAGGAAGGACGAAGCAGAATGGATATTTATATCATGCGCCATGGGGAAACAGCCTGGAACAGGGCAGGGAAAATACAGGGGAGCTCGGATATTGAGCTGACGGAAACAGGGAAAGAACTGGCAGTCCTTTCCGGGGACGGGTTTTTGCGGGACGGGATTTTGTTCGACCGGATTTATACCAGTCCTCTTTCAAGAGCGGTGGAAACAGCCGGGATCATCCGGGAAAAGGCGATGAATCCCCAGGCCCCGGAACCGTCTTTCTTTGTGGACGACCGGCTGCGGGAGATGTGTTTTGGTAAATACGAAGGACAGGTGCTGCGGGAAATCAAAAAGACAGACAGCAATATTGTCAACTGTTTCTCCAGACCGTCTGCTTACATTCCGGATCCCACCGGGGAGAGTTATGAGCACCTGTTTCTCAGAATCGGCAGTTTCCTGAAGGAAGTGCTGCTCCCGCTGGAACAGGAAAAGGAACTCAGGCGGGTGCTGGTGCTCTGTCACGGAACGGTGATCCGGGCATTCCTGGCGCTGATCCGGGAAACGCCGCTGGACGAATTCTGGAATGTGAGCCAGCCAAACTGCAGTATTAATCAGATCCGTCTGGAACATGGACAGTTTTCCTGCCTGCGGGAGCGGATTCTGTATTATGACGCCCCGGAGTTTTTAAACCGCGGGATTTTATAGATCCCATTTTGGAGAAAAGTTATGCCTACATGGAATTCAAGAGGCCTCCGGGGATCTACCCTGGAGGAATTTATTAATCTGACAAACGAGAAATATCTGGAAAACGGACTGGCCCTGATCCAGAAAATCCCAACCCCCATCACACCCATCCGGATTGACAAAGAAAACCGGCACATTACCCTGGCTTATTTTGACCAGAAAAGTACGGTGGATTATATTGGCGCCGTGCAGGGAATCCCGGTCTGTTTTGACGCAAAGGAATGCCGGACAGACACCTTTCCGCTGCACAATGTCCATGAACACCAGATCCGTTTTATGGAAAATTTTGAAAAACAGGGCGGCGTGGCGTTTCTGATCCTGTTTTACAGCCACCGGGACTGTTTTTACTATCTGACGTTCCGGCGTCTGAAAGAATTCTGGGAGAGGCAGACGTCCGGCGGGCGCAAAAGCTTCCGCCTGGAGGAACTGGACGGGGATTACTTTTTTACCGGCCACGGCGGGCTTTTAGTTCCCTATCTGGAGCTGCTGCAGAAGGATCTGCACGACAGGGATTGACAAGCCGCCCGGAATCCCATATAATAATCACGTGTTTCGCATGGTAACATGGTAGCATGCTAAAGTGGAGGCCGGCGATGAACCGCACCTGTCCGGGGCGTCGGAGAAACCGTCTGTCTGCCATATTCTTTATCCAGGAGGAGATTTGCTTGAATCAGTTATTACATACGCCGGAGGGCGTCAGGGATATTTACAGTGACGAATGTGAGAGAAAGCTTATTCTGGAAAACCGTCTGCACCGGGTGTTCCAGTCTTACGGGTTTCATCCGATCCAGACGCCGACCTTTGAGTTTTTTGATATTTTCGGGAAGGAAATCGGTACGACCCCGTCGAAGGATCTGTATAAGTTCTTTGACCGGGAGGGCAACACGCTGGTGCTCCGTCCGGATTTCACGCCGTCTATTGCGCGCTGCGCGTCCAAATATTATATGGAAGATACGACGCCGATCCGTTTCTGCTATCAGGGGAATACGTTTATCAACAACAGCAGTTATCAGGGGCTGTTAAAGGAAACGACCCAGTCGGGCGCGGAGCTGATCGGGGACGGATCGGTGGGGGCGGACGCCGAGATGATTGCGCTGACGGTGCAGCTTCTTCTAAAAGCAGGATTAAAGGAATTCCAGATCAGCGTGGGACATGTGGATTTTCTGAAAGGTCTTTTTGAAGCGGCAGACCTTGGGGAGGATACAGAAGAGGAGATCCGGGAACTGCTGCTGAACCGGAATTTTTACGGTGTGGAGGATATCATCAGCCACTGCGGCCTGGGGGACGACCTGAACTATCTGTTCGGGCTTTTGAAGGATGTGATGCTGACCCGGGAGAAGATCACGGAGGCACAGGAGCGGGCCAGGGACTTTCCGAAGATCTGCGCTGCCTTAAAGCGGCTGGAACAGTTAGAGGATCTGCTGCGGGTCTACGGGGTGGATCAGTATGTTTTCTATGAGATGGCCATGGTTTCCGGCCTGAATTATTATACGGGGATTATTTTTTCCGGGTATACCTTCGGCAGCGGGGAGGCTGTGGTAAAGGGCGGGCGCTATGACCGTCTTCTGGAATATTTCGGGAAATCCGCTCCGGCCATCGGCTTCGTGATCGTGATCGACCAGCTGATGAACGCGCTGCAGCGCCAGAATATCCGTATTCCGTTTGAAAATAAAACGAAATGGTTTGTTTACAGCGAAAAACGCCGGGATGAGGCGATCCGTGACGCGCTTGTTTTGCGCCGGGAAGGGGAACATGTGGAGATGATGCCGGTCACAGATGAAAATACGGCGGAATCTTACCGGCAGCGGGCCGGACAGTTCCGGATCCAGGATGTGATTTATTATATCTGACTTTCCGGAACATGCGGCAGGCAGGGTCTTTGCCGGCGGAAGGGATACAACAGCATTTGATTTCAAACAGAGAACGGGGTACAGAGATGAGATATTTGACGTTTGCACTGGGGAAAGGCCGTCTGGCGAAAACAACACTGAAAATGTTTGAGCAGATCGGCATTTCCTGTGAGGAAATGAAAGATAAGGACACCAGAAAACTGATTTTTGTCAACGAAGAGCTGAAGCTGCGTTTTTTCCTGGCCAAAGGCCCGGATGTCCCCACTTATGTGGAGTATGGCGCGGCGGATATCGGCATTGTGGGACGGGATACCATCCTGCAGGAGGGGCGCAATATTTACGAAGTTCTGGATCTGGGATTCGGCGCCTGCCGGATGTGCGTCTGCGGACCGGAATCCGCCAGGGATCTGCTGCGCCATCATGAACAGATCCGGGTGGCGACCAAGTATCCGAAAATCGCGAAGGATTATTTTTATAATAAAAAGCACCAGACGGTGGAGATCATCAAGCTGAACGGCTCGATTGAACTGGCTCCCATCGTGGGTCTGGCGGATGTGATCGTAGATATTGTGGAGACCGGTTCCACGCTGCGGGAGAACGGGCTGGTGGTTTTAGAGGAGGTCTGCCCCCTGTCCGCCCGCATGGTGGTGAATCCGGTGAGCATGAAGCTGGAACAGCAGCGGATCTCGAAACTGATTGCCGACCTGCGGGGGATTTTATCTGCACAGCAGGAGATTGAAAAGGAGAAACAGTTATGCGTATTTTGAAATTAGACAGAGAAACCATCCATCGGATTTTAACGGATCTTCTGAAGAGAAGCCCGAACCAGTATACACAGTATGAAAACAGCGTCAATGAAATTATCGCGGATGTGCGGGAACACGGGGACCGGGCTGTGTTTGCCTGTACAGAGAAGTTTGACGGAGTCCGTCTGACGGCGGAAACGGTGGAGGTGACGGAAGAGGAGATTGCCGAAGCCTACCGGCAGGTACAGCCGGAGCTTCTGCATGTGATACGGAAATCAAAAGAAAATATCCGCGTTTACCATGAAAAACAGAAACAGTACGGCTGGTTTGACAGCTCCATCCCGGGAACGATGCTGGGGCAGAAGGTGACCCCCATTGCCAGGGCAGGCGTTTACGTTCCCGGCGGGAAAGCTGCGTATCCCTCCTCGGTGCTGATGAATATCATCCCGGCAAAGGTGGCGGGAGTAGAGACCATTATCATGACAACTCCCTGCGGCAGGGACGGGAAGGTTACGCCGGCAACACTGGTGGCTGCCCGGGAGGCCGGGGCGGACCGGATCTTTAAGATCGGGGGCGCGCAGGCCATCGCCGCCATGGCGTTCGGAACGGAGAGTATCCCGAAGGTGGATAAGATCGTAGGACCCGGCAACATTTACGTGGCCCTTGCGAAAAAAGCGGTGTTCGGCCATGTGAGTATCGATTCCATTGCCGGACCCAGCGAGATCTTAGTGCTGGCGGATGAGACGGCCAATCCGCGTTATGTGGCGGCAGACCTGCTGTCCCAGGCGGAGCATGATGAGCTGGCGTCCGCGATCCTGATTACCACCAGCGAGGCATTTGCAAAAATGGTATCGGAGGAAGTGGACCGTTTTACGGCAGAACTTTCCAGAAAGGAAATCATCAGGAAGTCCCTGGAGAATTACGGCTATATTTTGGTGGCGCCGGATCTGGACACGGCCATCGAGACTGCGAACGAGATCGCGTCGGAGCATATGGAGATCGTTACCGCCAATGCCTTCGACGTGATGACCAGGATCAGGAACGCAGGGGCGATCTTTATCGGGGAATATTCCAGCGAACCCTTGGGGGATTATTTTGCCGGTCCGAACCATGTGCTGCCCACCAACGGCACGGCGAAGTTTTTCTCACCGCTGTCTGTGGACGATTTTGTGAAAAAATCCAGCATCATTTATTATTCCAGGGAGGCGCTGCAGAATGTTTATCAGGATATCGCCCAGTTTGCAGCGTGCGAGCATCTGACAGCCCACGCGAATTCGGTGCTGGTGCGTTTTGAAGATGAGGATTCCGAAGGAGAGGAAAAATGAGAGAGGACAGAACCGCTTCTGTAAACAGAAAAACGAATGAAACGGATATCGCGCTGTCTCTGAACCTGGATGGCAGCGGAAAACAGGAGATTTCCACAGGGGTCGGCTTTTTTGACCATATGCTGTCCGGGTTTGCCAGGCATGGTTTTTTTGACCTGAAGGTGACGGTAAAGGGCGACCTGACGGTGGACTGCCATCACACGATCGAGGACACGGGGATTGTCCTGGGGACTGCGATCCGGGAAGCGCTGGGGGATAAAAAAGGGATCCGCCGTTTTGGCAGTATGATCCTGCCTATGGACGAGACGCTGGCGCTCTGCGCCGCAGATCTTTCCGGCCGCCCCTATTTTGTGATGGATGCAGAGTTTACGACAGACCGGATCGGGGATATGGATACCGAGATGATCCGCGAATTTTTTTACGCGGTATCCTACGCCGCAGGCATGAATCTCCATCTGAAAATCTTATCCGCGGGAAACAACCACCATATGGCGGAAGCGCTGTTTAAGGCGTTTGGCAAAGCGCTGGATGAGGCGTGCGCATTTGACCCGAGGATTACCGATGTATTATCTACGAAAGGCAGTTTATAGAAATGAATGATACACCAAAAGATCTCACCGCGATCGTGTTCCTGAAAGACGGCGTGCTGGTCAGGGGCTTCCGGGACGATACGCCGGTGGGGGAACTGAAAGAGACCATCCGGTCTTTCCAGGATAACGGGCTGGATAAAATCATCCTGTTTGACCTGTCGGATGATGATGCGGAACATGAGAAAAATCTCCACACCATCAGGCAGGTTGCGGATATTTCGGAAATCCCTGTCTATGTGGGCGGAAATATCAATGATCTGGAAGATATCAAAAAGATTCTGTACGCCGGCTGCAGGAAGGTGATCCTGAATGCTCTGAAGGCGAGGACAAAGGAGCTGGCGGAGGATGGGGCGCAGCGGTTCGGAAAAGAGCGGCTGGCACTGTCAATTTTTAATGTGAATGTATTTTTTAAACAGAAAGAGGATGTGGAGCATCATATCAGCGAACTGATCGTGCTGGACGAACGGCTGGCGGGGACGATGTCGAATGTGACAGAGATTCCCTACACGCTTCTGATGGAAAACGCTGCGCCGGAAAAGATCTGCAGCGTGCTGCAGTCGGACGAAAATATCCAGGGAGTCAGCTGCAGCTCTTTTGTGGAAGAGCCGGAAAAGGTACCTGGGCTGAAACAGTACCTGAAAGCCCGGGGCGTGTGTGCGGATCATCTGACTTCCTCCATGGAATGGGGCAGTTTCAAGCTGAATTCGGATGGGCTGATTCCTGTGATCGTACAGGATTACCGGACGAATGAGGTGCTGATGCTGGCTTATATGAATGAGGAGGCCTACGAGACAACACTGGCCATCGGGAAAATGACCTACTACAGCAGGAGCCGGAAGGAACTCTGGATCAAGGGTATGACCTCCGGGCATTTTCAGTATGTCAAATCCCTGACGGTTGACTGCGACAACGACACAATCCTGGCAAAGGTTTCCCAGGTGGGCGCCGCCTGCCATACCGGAAACCGCACCTGTTTTTTCCAGGATCTGGTGCGGGATGAAAATACAGATAAGAATCTGTTGGAGGTTTTAGAGCAGCAGTACCGGGTGATCCGTGAGAGGAAGGATCATCCCAAGAAGGGCTCTTATACCAATTATCTTTTTGAAAAGGGACTGGATAAGATCCTGAAAAAAATCGGTGAGGAATCCACGGAGATCGTGATTGCATCCAAAAATTCCGATAAAGAAAATGTGAAATATGAAATCGCGGATTATCTGTATTACCTGATGGTGCTGATGGCGGAAAAGGATATTTCTTTTGAAGAGGTGCTGGAGGAACTGGTACTCCGGTAGATGAATCCGCCCGGTCCGGAGTCTGAAATGGCAGACCGGAACATAGACTGTAGTTAGAAAATGGATCCCCTTTTCCTGTATATGGCAGGGAAACAGGAGGGGTCAAAAAGGAGGCTGCAGCTATATGGACCAGGAGCAGATCAACAGCCGGAAAGAGTATGTAGAGCAGGTGCGCCAGAGCTTTGGCGAACCGGAATCCGGCCATGCAGGCGCCAGAGGATACCGGGCTTATGAGAGAACAGAAGATCAGACGGAGGACAACATGCCGGGAGGCTTTTGGAAACTGCGTCTGATTTTTTCTGTTCTTTTGTTTCTGGCATTTGTCTTTATCTGGCAGACCGACTGGGAATGGAAGGGGATCAACGCGGAAACGATCCAGGAAAAAATCGGGACCAGCATCGAACTGCCGGAGGGATTTCCGGAACTGTCCGATGTGATCCCGATTTCAGAATCGGAAATGTAACAGACGAAAAGCCGTTTATGCGTCCAGGTCAGTGACTAATCTGGAGGAGCCTTCCAATTTGGTCTTGGCCGCGCGGATCGCCTCCTCCTGCATCGGCGTCATATCCGCCGGCTTCACCCGTTTCATGGCATGCTTCAGATCGTTCAGGTCTGCCTTGATCATGGCCTGGGTCGGGCGGTCGATCTTTTTGCGGTTTCTCATGAGGGAGGACTCGGTTACCCGCAGAAGCTGCTCCGCTTCGGTATACAGATCAAAACTGGCCTTGCGCTGGCTGTCTGTGGCCTCGTAGCGGGCGGCTTCCTCCACAGCCCGGTCCACCTCCGCATCCGACATGCTGGTGCCGGAGGTGATGGTGATCTCCTGATGTTTTCCGGTGCCGAGATCCTTTGCAGAGACGTTGACGATACCGTTGGCGTCAATATCGAAGGTAACCTCGATCTGGGGAACTCCGGCCATAGCCCGGCGGATACCGTTTAAGCGGAACCGTCCCAGTAATTTATTATCCCTGGCGAACTGCCGCTCCCCCTGGAGAACCTTGATATCCACGGACGTCTGGAAATTGGCTGCTGTGGAAAACACCTGGCTGTGCCGGGTGGGGATCGTGGTATTCCTGGGGATCAGTACCGTGGCAATGCCGCCCACGGTCTCTATGGACAGGGACAGGGGCGTCACATCCATCAGCAGGATCTCATTTAAGTTGCTGTCGCCGGCCAGCTTTCCGCCCTGGATCGCCGCGCCGAGAGCCACACATTCATCTGGGTTCAGATTCTTGCTGGGTTCCTGACCGGTCAGTTCCCGGACCTTGTTCTGTACGGCGGGAATCCGGGTGGATCCGCCTACCAAAAGAACTTTTCCCAGCTGGGCGGCTGAGATCCCGGCGTCGGAAAGCGCCATCCGCACCGGTTCTGCCGTCCTCTCTGTCAGGTCATAGGTCAGTTCCTCAAACTTAGAGCGGGTCAGGGTAATGTCCAGGTGTACCGGGCCGGAGCGCGTGGTGGTAATATATGGAAGGTTGATATTGGTGGAGGTGGAGCTGGAAAGGGCAATCTTTGCCTTTTCCGCCTCTTCCCGCACCCGTTTCATGGCCACTAAGTCTCTGGACAGGTTGACGCCCTGTTCCTTCTGGAACTCCCGGATCAGGTAATCACAGATACGCTGGTCGTAGTCGTCGCCGCCCAGCCGGTTGTCGCCGGCCGTGGCAAGAACCTCGATCATCCCCTCGCTGATCTCAATTACCGATACATCGAAGGTGCCGCCGCCCAGATCATAAACCAGGATTTTCTGGGGAGAGGCGTTGTCCAGCCCGTAGGCCAGAGCGGCGGCGGTAGGTTCGTTGATGATCCGTTTGACATCCAGCCCGGCGATCCGTCCCGCGTCCTTTGTGGCTTTGCGCTGCGCGTCGCTGAAATAAGCCGGTACGGTGATGACCGCTTCCGTTACTTTTTCACCCAGATGGTTCTCTGCGTCCTTTTTTAACTTCTGCAGGATCATGGAAGAAATTTCCTGGGGGGAGTATTTTTTCCCGTCAATTTTGACCGTGCGGTCGGACCCCATATCGCGTTTGATGGACGCCACCGTGCGGTCTGCATTGGTGACCGCCTGCCGTTTGGCGGTGTCGCCAACCAGACGTTCTCCGTTTTTCGTAAACGCAACCACCGAGGGGGTGGTGCGGCTGCCTTCTGCATTTATAATGATCGTAGGCTGGCCGCCTTCCATCACTGCCACACAGCTGTTGGTGGTGCCAAGATCAATACCGATGATTTTTCCCATGTGTATCATTCCCTTTCGTGTTTACTTTGGGATTCTGTATTTCCTTTCCGAGTTTCCGTAAAATCCCGTTTTTGTAAAACAGTATAACACAAGTTTCTGAAAAAATTGTGTATCTGACAGAAAAAATAGAAAATCATATGTTTCCTGTGTACGGATTCCCTGCGGACAGGTAAAATGTGAACAATCTGTGAATTATTAGCACTCCATATTGACGAGTGCTAATTCGAGTGTTATAGTACACATAGAGCAAAGGAAAAGAGTTCCGGAGCCCGAAAAGACAGTGAAAAACGGCGGAAGCCGATGAAATGAATGGAGGAATGAACGATGATGATGCCGAGTATTTTTGGAGAAGATTTATTTGATACCTTTTTTGATGATTTTGGATGGCCGGCCAGAAGGACTGCCAGACCTGCAGTTTCCACTTCCACGGTGATGCGGACTGATGTGAGGGAGACGGAGAACGGTTATGAGCTGGACATCGATCTTCCGGGATATAAGAAGGAAGATGTGCAGGCCGAGCTGAAAGATGGTTATCTGACCATCACAGCCAGCGCGAATACCAGCAATGACCAGAAGGATTCCAATGGCAAATACATCCGCCGCGAGAGATATTCCGGAACCTGCAGCAGACGTTTCTATGTGGGTGAAGAGATCGAACAGAGCGATATCAAAGCGAAGTTTGAGAACGGAATCTTAAAGATTTCCGTACCGAAGAAGGAGGCCAAACCTGCGGTGGAGGAAAACAAATACATCACCATTGAAGGCTGACCGTGATGTTGCAGCTTTCGGATAAATAAGAGAACGGGAATACTGTGAACTGGGAATGCCGGATTCAGGTATTCCCGTTTTTCCATGAGAGAGGGACGAAAAAGACAATTCAGAAATGACGGGAGGTGAATCAGATGGCAAAACAGGACTATTATGAAACACTTGGCGTCAGCCGGTCGGCAGACGGGACAGAAATCAAAAAGGCTTACCGGAAGCTTGCCAAGAAATATCATCCGGACGCCAATCCGGGAGATCAGCAGGCGGAACAGAGATTCAAAGAAGTGACAGAGGCCTATGATGTCTTAGGTGATCCGGAAAAGAAAAAAATGTATGATCTGTACGGCATGGCTGCTTTTGACGGCAGCATGGGAGCCGCCGGCAACGCACAGGGCGATCCGTTTTCCCGGGGCGGATTTTCTTCCGGTTTCGGCGGGAACGGGCCGTACCGGGAATATCATTACAGCTCCGGTAATGTGAATGACGCCGATTTAGAGGAAATGTTAAAACATGTGTTTGGAGATATGTTCGGATCCTTTGGCGACGGTTCCGGGAGATCTTACAGAGACCGGTTTGGCCGGGGATATCGGTCGTATGCCGGAAACAGGGAAGGATTCGGCGGCAGCTATACAGGCGGCCGGGACTGGCATTTCGGCGGTTCTGACAGCAGCCGGGATTTCGGAGGATGGAGCGCGGGTACGCAGAGCTGCGACCTGCACGCAGAGATCACGATCTCCCTGAAAGAGGCCGCTCAAGGATGCGAAAAGCTGCTGCATCTGAAGGGCGCCAGAGAGGAGCGGCTGCAGGTTCACATCCCGGCGGGAATCGGAGAGGGACAGAGCGTGCGGCTGAAAGGAAAAGGACATCCCTGTGGTTCCGGCAGTCTGCGGGGCGATTTATATATCAAAGTGCATATTCAGGCGGATCCTGTCTATCAGCGGAAGGGAATGGATATTTACACAACCGTTTCTATTCCCTATGAGACCGCAAAAAACGGCGGCGAAGCCTATGTGCAGACCCTGTATGGTACAGTAAAATGCCGGATCCCGGCCGGCATCCGGTCCGGCGGGAAGATCCGGCTGAAAAATAAAGGTATGGTTTCCATGAAAAATGCGGGCGTGTATGGGGACGAATATGTTACAATACAGGTACAGAGTTAAGCACTGCCCGGCAAAAGCAGGCAGAAAGAACGAAATCGAGAGGAGTACAGACCAATGGCAAAACAGGAACTGAGTATCAATCATGAACCGGAGAAAATAAAAATCCATCCCTATGAGCACCGCACCCAGTATTATGAGACAGACCAGATGGGAATCATCCACCAGACTCATTACGTGAAGTGGATGGAGGAAGCGCGGATGGATCTGATGAACCAGATCGGCCTGGGCTATAAGCAGATGGAAACACTGGAGATCATCAGCCCCATGCTCTCCATCAGTGTGGATTACCGCAGCATGGTGCATTTTGATGAGACCGTTATCATTACTCCCCGGATCCTGAAATATGACGGTATCCGGATGGAACTGGAATATGTGATGACGGATAAGGAGAGCGGGGAGGTGCGGGCGGTGGCCAAAAGCAGCCACTGCTTCCTGAACCGGACAGGCGCGCATATTTCCCTGAAGCGGATCTATCCGGAGCTGGATACGAAATTCTTTGAATTTAAGGACGCGGAGTAACTGGGCTGCAGCCGGATTTCTGACAGAAGGATTTGTCAGAATCCGGCTGCTTTTTTTGTTGTAAATTCTGTACAAAAATCAGCCGCCCCCTTTTACGACAGATTCAGGCAATGTGTTTTCCGGTTGGCAAATGTGTTCTGTTATAATTGCCTCAGAAAATATTTTGAGAAGGAGGAGTTTTATTATGGCAGATCAGGTGATCAGAAAACGGATGATTGATGGGGAAGAGTATGACGTGATTTACCGTCATTCTGTTCCGCTGAAGGATCTCAATACGATTCCGGGGGGATGGGGGTATTACTCTCCGATGAATCAGCGCACTTATGAAAGGGATGGGATCATTTGCGAGCAGGATGTGGCGATTCCGCTCCGTGACGGCGTGACGGTTTACGCGGACATTTACCGTCCGGCGGACATGAAAAATATTCCCTGTATTATGGCATGGAGTATTTATGGTAAACGGCCGCATGATATGCCCCGACCCTGGGCGACATACGGAGTTCCCATGGAGGCAATCTCAGATGGTACGAAATTTGAGGGACCGGATCCCTATTACTGGTGCCACTACGGATATGCGGTTGCCAATGTGGATCCGCGCGGCTGCGGACACTCCGAAGGGGAAATGCCGATCTGGGGAGATACAGAAGCAAAAGATGGCGCCGACGTGATTGAATGGCTGGCGGCGTGTGAGTGGTGTAACGGAAAAATCGGTATGGCGGGAAATTCCATGCTGGCTATGATGCAGTGGTACATTGCGGCGGAGCAGCCGCCTCATCTGGCTGCGATTGCGCCATGGGAAGGCTGTTCTGATATCCTTCGCGAATTTATGTGCGAAGGCGGTATTCCGGCCATCGGGTTTAATACTTTTGTATACCGGGATCTGGGCAGCGAGAGCCCGGAGGGGTTAATGGAAGATATTCCGGCTATGGCAGTAAAATATCCGGATATGAACGGTTACTGGAAATCCAAAATAGCGAAATTTGAGAAAATTGAAGTGCCGGCTTACATTGCCGCCGGAATGAGCCACCTCCATATGCGAGGTACGATCAACGCTTATCGCAGGATTTCTTCCAAATTCAAGTGGCTGCGTATTCACAGGGAATTTGAATGGCCGGATGCCTACAGCTATGAAATGAAAGAGGATCTGAGGAAGTTCTTTGACCGCTACCTGAAAGGAATTTATAATGGCTGGGAACTGACGCCGAAAGTACGTCTGGATGTGATGGACGCCTATGACTGTGATATTCAGAAGCAGAGGCCGGAAGCAGATTTCCCGATTCCGAGAACGGTTTATAAAAAGTTGTATCTGGATGCCAACAAAAAGAGCCTGTCGTATGAAGCTTCCTATGAGCATACGAAAACCGGATACGATGCACAGACCGGGGAAATTTGTTTTGACATGACATTTGAGGAAGATACAGAGATCACCGGTTTGATGAAACTGAGACTCTGGGTAGAAGCAGAAGGACATGACGAAATGGATCTGTTTATCACCGTCCAGAAGCTGGATGAGAACGGGAATTTCCTTCCCACCTGGGTATTCGGTGAGCGTCATCCGGGTGCATGGGGGAAAATGCGTGTTTCCAGAAGGGATCAGGATCCGGAGCTGGCATCGGACATTCAGCCGGTACAGTCTCTGACAAAGACAGAAAAACTTTCTCCGGGCGAGATTGTTCCGGTGGATAACAGGTGACGATGTGAACCTTGCATTAGTCTGCAGGAATATAGTATACTGCAGGGAGACTGTGAAAATCGGAATACATAAAAAGGGGTGAATGATCATCATGCAGACGAAGGTAACAGAATTTATGGATCATTTTTATATTTTGGATGACGGACGTGTCAGGCAGTTCCTGATCGTGGGAGATAAAGAAGCGCTTCTGATCGATACCGGGTTTGAGGATAATCATATCGCCGGAATGGTAAAAGAGATTACGGATCTTCCAGTGAAGGTGCTGCTGACCCATGGCGATATGGACCACACCGGAGGATTAAAAGATTTTGGAGAATGCTATCTCCATGAGGCAGACTGGCATCTGGTGAAGGACGTACAGCTGCATCCGCTGAAGGAGGGAGATGTTTTCTCCTGCGGCGAATACCGGCTGGAGGTGATTGAGATCCCGGGACATACCTTTGGCAGTGTGGCTTTTCTTGAGCGGGAAAAACGCCTGCTGCTTCCGGGGGATTCTGTGCAGAAGGACGGTCCGATTTTCATGTTCGGCGATCATCGGAGCATGGATCTGTACATCCGAAGCCAGGAAAAATTGTGTACACTGTCAGATCAGGTTGCCCAGATCATTCCCTGTCATCACGAGTATCCGATTTCTCCGGTTTATATTGAGCGGAATCTGCAGGATGCGCTGGCTGTTCAGGCGGGAAATCTGAAAAGAGAAAAGCATCCGTTCCTGCCGTGCGAGGCGGTGAAGGGAAGGTGGACGGAGTTTTACTGCAATGCATTGGCTGCAGGATAAGCCGACAGAAAATAATATTGAAATGAAAGATTAGGCGCAGGGGGAAATATGAAAGACATCTTTATTACAAAATTGGTTTTAGAAAAAATAAGAAATCTGAGTTACGCGGAAATTCCTTTGTCAGAAGATTGCAGAAAACATCTGATTTTTACAGGAAAAAATGGCAGCGGAAAGACCACGGTTTTAGATGCATTGTCAAAGGCGTTGGATCAGGCTGCAACGACCAATGACCCGATGGAGGCGGAGAAAAACTTACAGTTAGGCGAAAATAACCTGGACTGGGCGGTTGATACGCAGAAATCAGACCGGGAAATTTCAGAAATAAAAAAGAGAATGGAACAGTATCAGCAAAGAATTGATTATGCCAGGCAGGGATTTGTTATAAAAATGAATGTTCCTTTGGAAGATTTGCGCCCTGCTTTTGAGGCCGGTGAATTTATCATAGCATATTATTCTGCTGACCGCATTTTTCATGCTGAAATTCCAAAGCATGTTGAAAAAATAGCATTAAAAAATTCTTATACTTCAAGAGAAACTCCCCGTACACAGTTTGTAAAATATTTGCTTGATCTGAAGATGACCCAGGCACTGGCAGCTGCGAATGGGAAAACAGATAAAGCGCAGAAAATTCAGAAATGGTTTGACGATTTCGAAAAAATTTTAAAGGAAATTTTTGAAGATCCGGGACTCCGCCTGGAGTTTGATGAAGACAGTTTCCGGTTCTATATTCAGGAAGATGGAAAAGAAGCGTTTGATTTTAATATGTTGTCCAGCGGTTATGCGGCAATTCTGGATATTGTTGTAGATTTGATGATCCGGATGGAACATCAGACAAACAGACATTTTCAGTATGATCTTCCCGGGATTGTTCTCATCGATGAGATTGAGACGCATCTTCATCTGGAATTGCAGAAGAAAATCCTGAGTTTTTTAACAACACTATTTCCGAATATACAGTTTATCGTTTCCACTCATTCACCATTTATTCTGAACAGTCTGGAAAACGCAGTTATTTATGACCTGGAGAAAAAAATGCTTGTGAAAGACGGTTTATCCGATATCCCATATGACGGTATTGTTGAAGGATATTTTGGAGCAAGTGTTTTATCCGAAAAACTGAAAGAAAAATTTGACAGATATAAATCTTTGGTGCAGAAAAAGGAGTTGACAGACCGGGATTATGAGGAAATTGCGAACCTGGAAATGTATCTTGATGAGATTCCGGACTATCTGGCTTTGGGAATTACAACTGAATATCAGAGATTAAAATTAGATTTTTTAGAGCGGGAGGAGATTGATGGTTAAAATAGAACGTTCATTTCCTGCTCCGGCATCGCTGGCAGAGGAGACAGAGATAGACAGAACCATGGCGCTGGTCAGAGATGTTTTTAATCTCAGAAATACAGGAATGAGAACATATACAAGTGACATACGTTTTAAAAAGCTGCAAAAAGAGATGAACATTCTTTTTGACAATCTGGAAAAAATAAAGCAGCATCCAAATTCAAAAGTGACGGCTATGAAATTGAAAGCTTTATTAAGCAGAGAATCAGCATTTGCTGCTTTTAAAAGATGCTACGTCAGAGAGCATCTTTCGGAATATCCGGCTCTGCAGGCATATATATCGTTTTAGGGAGAGTTGTATGGAAAGAAGAAAGATTTTAAAGAACAAAGCTTACCTGTATCTGACGGAGTTTTTTGCCGGTATGTCGGTGATGGCGGTGGAACTGGGCGCCAGCCGTCTGCTG
>CALWGM010000121.1 GCA_944380065.1 uncultured Lachnospiraceae bacterium | reverse complement strand
ATATCGTTTTAGGGAGAGTTGTATGGAAAGAAGAAAGATTTTAAAGAACAAAGCTTACCTGTATCTGACGGAGTTTTTTGCCGGTATGTCGGTGATGGCGGTGGAACTGGGCGCCAGCCGTCTGCTGGCGCCGTATTTCAGTTCTTCGCAGATTGTGTGGACGATCGTCATCGGTACGATCATGATCGCCATGGCGCTGGGAAATATTTACGGCGGCCGTTCGGCGGATAAGAATCCGGATCCGGACAGGCTCTATAAACGGATGATTCTGGCTGCGATCTGGATCGGTCTGATCCCGGTGTTGGGAAAATATATTATCATGGGTATTTCCGCTGTGATGATTTTCTCTGTCAACAGCAATTTCCTGATCTGGGCGGCTTTCGCTTCCTGTATGATCATTTTTGTGTTCCCGCTGTTTTTGCTGGGGACTGTGACGCCGTCCCTGGTGAAATACGCGGTGAATGACCTGGAGGATAACGGAAAGACCGTCGGGTTTCTGAATGCCTCCAACACCATCGGAAGCATTATCGGTACGTTTGTGCCGACCTTTGTGACGATTCCGGCGGTGGGTGTCTCCGTGACCTTCCTGATCTTTGCGGCGATTCTTTTACTTCTGGCGATCATTTATTTTGCCAGCGGCAAACAAAAGCCCGTTCGGGCGCTGGTGGGCGTGATCGTGATCGCGGTATCCTGCATCGTCGGGCACAAAGACAGTTTTGCGTTCTGGGAGGACGACCTGACCTTTGAGGGTGAGTCCATTTACAATTATCTGCAGGTGCGGGAGGATGATCACGCGGTTTATCTCTCCACTAACGTGCTGTTCGGCGTCCAGTCAGTCTATGTCAAGGACCAGAGTTTAAGCGGCATGTATTACGATTACGCCATGGCGGCGCCGTTTATGGCGGGCGTCCATGAAAAGGATTCCATGGATGTGCTGATTTTAGGCATGGGAACGGGCACCTACGCCACCCAGTGCGACCGCTATTTTGACAATGTGGCTATGGAGGGCGTGGAGATCGACCAGGATATCACCGACCTGGCGGTGGAATATTTCCATCTCTCCGAGGATGTGCCGGTTTACACTTACGATGGACGCGCTTATCTGAACGCGGTGGACAAAACTTACGATGTGATCATGGTGGACGCTTACCAGGATATCACGATCCCCTTCCAGATGTCCACGGAGGAGTTTTTTACCATGGTGAAAGACCATCTGAATCCAGGCGGTGTGATGGTGATCAATATGAACATGCGGGGCAGCGAGGAGGGGAATATCAACCAGTATCTCTCCGATACGGTCAGCAGCGTATTTTCTGAAGTGTACACGGTGGACTGTAAAAATAATACCAACCGGGAGCTGTTTGCATCCAATAATCCGGACATGATCGATACTTTTTATAAAAATGTTACGCTGGAAGATAACGCCGATCTGGTGGACATGATGGATACCGTGAAGAGGGATCTGGAAATGTATGTTCCCGGGGATTATCGGATGACAGATGACAAAGCGCCGGTGGAACTTTTGGGGATGCGTGTGATCGATGACCTGATTGCCGATGAGGTCACATATTATAAGGGGATTTACGAGGAAGAGGGCCTGCAGGGGCTTTTGGATGAGGTGCGCTGACGGCGGGAAGGCTGCGGCGGTCCGGCAGTCGGAATGTCAGAGGATCGCAGGCTGTCGGCTGTTGGGGTGCAATTTACAGCTGTGGGGGAATACACAGTCATTACCAACGGTTATGATGCTGCCAGAAATCGGAACTTTACTCTGGAAAACAGGTTGTTTATAATAAAATCATTAAGACAGGGGGTTGATGGATCTTCGGATTCATACCAGGGACAACAAACTGTTTTCAGAAAACGCGGCATGTGATGCCTGATAAATGAGGAGGTAACAGAATGAGTAAATACGATGACAATCTGGAACTGATCCGCAGGGCGATCCGGTGTGAACCGGTGGAGCGGATCCCGGTGGTTCCCTGCGCGAATGCATATTATGCAAAGAGCCAGGGCGTATTGCTGAAGGACTATATTAACGATTTTGACCTTGCCTGCGAGACGAATCTGAAGGAGCTGAAGCGGATCGGCGCGGACGGAACGCAGAACGTGATCTTTTCTCCGTATCTTTTAGGGACTCAGTGGCTTTCCAAGGCACAGTATCCGGGAGCGGGGCTTGCGGACAATGATATGTGGCAGATGGCGGAAGCGGAGAACATGAAGTTCGAGGATTATGAGGACATTAAGAAAATGGGCTGGGACGCATGGCAGAAAAAGTTTATCGCCGAGAAATGCGATAACAACTGGGAGGTTTTAGAGCCTTTCTTTGCGGCAAACCCGAAGGCCTACGCCAGATTCCACGAGGAGGGGATCCCCTGTATCTGCGACTTCCTGATGATCACACCGTTTGAGTATTTCTGCGGAGGACGTTCTTTAGAGTGCTTTTTCATGGATGATCTGATGGAAGAGCCGGAGCTGATGCATGAGATTTTTGATATGGTACTGCAGTCTAATCTGAAGACTTACCGTCAGCAGATCATAGACACCCATGCGCTGGGCGTATGGATCGGCGGCTGGAGGAGCGGCCCGGATCTGGTATCCCCCAATATGATCGATGAGTTTGTATGGCCGGCTTTTGAGGCATACTATAACCTGTGCATCGAGATGGATGTGATCCCGATTTTCCATCTGGATTCCAACTGGACGCTGGCGCTGGATAAGTTTAAACGTTTCCAGGAAAAGACTTATGTCCTGGCGCTGGATTCCAAGACGGATATCCGCAAAGCAAGGGAGGTTCTGGGCAAAAATGTATGCATCCTGGGCGACGTTCCCTGTGAACTGCTGACTTTCGGGACAACCGATGAAGTGAAAGATTATGTCACAAAGCTTCTGGATGATATCGGTCCCTGGGGCGTGATCATTGCTTCCGGATGTGATATCCCGTCTGACGCGAAGCCGGAGAACGTGCTGGCCATGAGCGAGGCTGCCCATGATTACCTGAAAAACAGACAGGCGTAAGAAATACCGCCGGAAGGAAATGACGCTGAAACGCCGTGCCTGAGAAAACAATCGTACTGCTGTAAACGGAATGACAGCATCACAAGTAAAAGAGTAACAGAAAAACATTCAGTAGGCGTATTGAATGTTTTTCTGTGCGTTCAGGCAGATATAGCAAAGGAGAGAAACTCATGACGATCACACAGATGAAATATTTTATAACAGCCGCGAAATGCCTGAATTTTACCAAGGCTGCCAGCCAGCTGTATATCACCCAGCCGGCCTTAAGCCGCCAGATTGCAGCCATGGAGACAGAACTGAACATGCAGCTGTTTATCCGCAATAACCGGAGCGTGAAGCTGACGCCGGCGGCACAGATTCTGCTGCATGAATTTGAAAAGATTTATAACTACTATAACTTGGCGGTGGCGAAAGCCGCCAACAGCTTTGCGGGGCTTTCCGGCGAGCTGAATATCGGCGTGCTGGAGGGCGCCTATATCGGAGACCTGTTCCCGGACGTCCTGCAGTATTTTGACGAGTTTTATCCGCAGGTGAAGATCAACCTGCGGAATTACAGCTTTAATGAGTTGATTGAGAAGCTTTACAACAACCATCTGGATCTGATTGTTACCCTGCGGTTTGACGTGGAGAACCGGGACCGGATCCAGTTTCAGGTGATCGAGAATACCAGGGATCATGTGGTGGTGCACCGGGATCACCGTCTGGCCGGGGCGAAATATGTGAAGCTTTCGGATTTTAAAGATGATATCATTATTATGGTGTCGCCGGAAGATTCGGAGGAATCGCCGAAGCTGATTATCGACGCCTGCAAAAACGCCGGGTTTAACCCGAAAGTGAAGTTTGCCACTTCCCTGCAGGAGGAAATGCTGTGGGTAGAGGCGGGAGTAGGCGTATGTATCCTGGATACCAGGAACAATCTGTATCACAATGAGACGGTGCGTTTCCTGAATGTGGATCCGGTCAGCGATCCCAGCCTGTCGCTGGCCTGGAGTCTGGACAATTATAATCCGATGAAGGAGATCTTTAAAAATAATTTTTTTAAAAACAGATAGGCATATATTCTGTAAAAAGAGTATGGATACAGTTTTGGTGGCTGCAATACAAAAACCGGTATCCATACTTTTTTTGCGCAAAAACAGGACAAATGGAAGGTTAAGTCAGATTTTATAATTTTTTTGCATCACACAATAACCATCCAACATAAATAAATCATAAAAAGTATGAAAAATATATAAAAGATTAAGAAATAAAAGGGAAATACAGGCGGTATTCTATCTGTAGTGCGTGGTATCCCAAACGTCAGCCTCTGCGATTACCATTGGTAATCATGCTATCCTTTTTCTGAATTTTTACTTGGGTATTTGTGAAATTATAATAAGTTTAACCAATCATCCCGACGTCCCGACGGACGGTATCTGCCGGTTTGGGATGTGATGGCCTGATACTCTGCAGAAACCGGAATCCCTGGCCGGCGGGCGCAGAAACGGGTCAACGGAAACGGTACCAGTCAAAATTCAAAAAGGATAAAGGAGTGATGAGTGAATTATGAATTGGGGTATTTTGGCATTTGTCATTATTTATGAGGTACTGACTGTCCTGGTTGTGGGAGCGATCATTGCCCGGAAAAACAAGCAGGCAGGAGAGGAAGGAAACTTTGCATTTGCGGGAAACGGGCTGACCACCGCTCATGTGGGCGTTACGCTGGCCCTGACCATGCTGGGAAGCGCCCATATCTGGGGTACCTGCGAGAACGCGGCTTCTATGGGATCCATTGCCGTATGGTTCGGAATCGGATGTACGGTTATGATGATCGTTATTACACAGATCACCGGCCCGTGGGTAAGAAAAATCGGGACGGCTACCGTGCCGGATCTGTTTGGTAAACTGTTCGGATCCAAGATGCGTATTCTGACAGCCTGTGTTATGGGGCCTCTGGTATTCGGCTGCCTTTGCCTGGAGACACAGTGTGTGGCTGTAACCTTTGTGGCCTGCACCGGATGGCCGTATATGGTAGGTGCGGTCGTAGGCGGTATTTTCGGAATCCTCTACGTGCTTCTGGCAGGTATGAAGGAAGTTTCCTGGCTGAACATGATCAATGCGGTATTTATGTACGGCGCGCTGATTGTGGCGCTGATCGCCATGTTTGTCTGCCTGCCGGGCAATGGCTGGGCAGATGTGGAGCAGAACATCAACGCTATGGGAAATGGCTGGATGCTGGACATTTTCGGGAACAAAGACCTGATCATCAACTTTGCGATCCCGACGATCTTTACAACTTCCATGTTCCAGGGCGTATCCCAGATGGGTCTGCAGACCTGTATTGCGGCGAAGGATGTCAAATCCGTAAAGAAATCCATCTGGCTGGCAGGCCCTGTGAACGGACTGTTCTGTATCATTCCGGCGCTGCTTGGTATCGCGGCTCTGGCTCTGGGTTATCTGTCCCAGGCTGGAAGCGCCATGTTTATGACGCCGGCAATGCTGCTGGAAGTTTTGCCGCACTGGGTTGTAGCGCTGATCTGTGCATCATTCTTAGGAGCGCTTTTATCCACTTTTGCCATGACTTCCCTGTGCCCGGCCACCATTTTCGCATACGACCTGTATGGCGGACTGTATAAGCCGGAGGCTTCTGAGAAGGAAAAAACCCGCGTGATGCGGATCATGATCGTGATTGTAGGTATCGCGGCGATTGCCTTATCTTCCTTCCAGCCGGCGGTAGTAACAACCATCAACTGGATCTTTACCTGGGGCGTTCCCATGTTCGTGATGCTGGTGATCGGCCTTTGCTGGAAACGGAATACGATGGCAGCTGTCATTACCTACATCGTATCCTGGATCGCCAATGTTGTCTGGATCACCTGCGGACTGATGGAGAAGCTGGACATGACCAACTTCCATCAGGTATACCTGTGCACGATTATTTCTGTTGTGCTCGGCCTGGTGCTGACAGCGGTACTGCCGGGATCCAAACCGGGATATTTTAAGCTTTCAAAAGAAGAGCGCGAAGCTTGCTGATGGATTTAGGAGGGATTTGATTATGGTAGCGAGAATTATTCTGGAAAGCGCCGCAATGGTATTCGGAATCACGATTGTCGGTTTTTTTGTCGGAAAATTGTTTAAGGAAGCAGAAAAAGAAGATTAAGGAGGGATCGCCATATGATAGCGGCAATTTCAACAACACAGGGCTGGATGATCGGCATTATCGCCATGATGATCGGATTTGGCGTTTGCGCCCTGATTTTCACGGCTATGGGAAAAAAGAGACATAAAAAATAATTGACAGAGAGGACAACATCTGTGATATGGTCTCCCCCGCGATGTGGGGAGGCCATTTTGCTTTTCCCGGAATTTTTTGCCCGGAA
>CALWGM010000120.1 GCA_944380065.1 uncultured Lachnospiraceae bacterium | reverse complement strand
GTGACGAATAAATCCCCCTGGCTGGCACAGGCGGAATTAGGGAAGGTTTATACCAATCCGGCTTCCCATGGCGAGGGACGTTTTGTTGCCCCGAAGGAATGGCTGGATAAGCTGATCGCCAACGGCCAGGTGGCAACCCAATATGTCAATGAAAATGGAATGCCCACCATGGACGAAGAGTGGAACGTGAATGGTTCTTATATGGCAATCGAGGGAATTACCAGTCCCGACGGCCGTGTGCTGGGCAAGATGGCTCATTCGGAGCGGCGCGGCGACGGCGTAGCGGTAAATATTTATGGAGAACAGGACATGAAGATTTTCGAGTCCGGTGTGGCGTTCTTCCGGTAATAATTGAAAACAGTTCTGGAGCAGCCCTCTTACCTGCCGGTGGGAGGGCTGTCTCTTCAGGGAGGAGATTGAGGTGGCTTTACAAGTATTTATGATCCTGTTTTTCTGGTTGTCCGTGGCTTTGCTCATTGGGGCGGTGCTCTGTGCGGTCTGGCTGTTCCGGAAGAAAAAGAATCTGACGAAAGGGCTTCTGACGGCGCTGGCGCTGCTGTTTGGCAGCGTTGTGGCCATGCGGATGGCGGCCGGGGGCTATCTGTCCACGGGGGCATTTGAGGCGGCTTCGGAATATGCCCGGCTGAGCGGGTTCCAGGTGATTCTGGACAGCGTGGTTCACGGTCTGCAGTCCTTCAGTATGGACGAGGACTATACCATGTATCTGTTTGCCGTGCAGGATATGTGCCTGGAACTGTTCCGTCTGCCCTGGACCGCGAAGCTGGCCGGCATGGTCAGCGCCGTCCAGAATGTGCTGGCGCCGGTGGCGGGAGGGGCGGTTCTTTTGGATATCCTGGCGAATATTTTCCCCGCCGTGAAGCTGGCGCTGAAAAAAGGGATCGGGATTTACAACTTTTTTGTGTTCTCAGAACTGAACGAGGATGCGGTCTGTCTGGCGGAAGATATCCTGCGGGATGGAAATTATAAAAAAATCCTGGCGGCCAACGGGCAGGGCGGCCGGCCGGTGATTTTGTTTACGGACGATTATCCGGACGCAGGGGAGGAGACCCAGACAGAGCTGCGTCAGCGGGCGAATGCCCTGGGGGCGGTTTGTGTGAAAACAGACCTTCTGAGCCTGAATCTGAAGAGGGCCGGGAGCATATATTATTTCCTGATTGATACGGACCGGATGGAGAATCTGTCCACGCTGGCTGCCCTGGCGGAGGGAAAGCCCCGGTGGCGGACACGCAGTCAGGAGGAGCAAAACGGAAAAACAGCGGCCGCTTTCCTGTATGTATTTACAGAGGGCGGAGAGAACGGGGCGTACATCCGCGAGCTGAGGAAGAAAAACAGGGAGCGCCTGCGGGATGTGGTTGTACGGGAGGTACAGGATTACCGGAATATGGTGATGAACCTCCTGTATGATATCCCCCTGTATGCGCCGTTTCTTGCAGGTGAAACGGCAGGATCCGGGACGGATGCAGAGCCCCGTCCGGAGGAGGAAGGTGTAATACCGGGCGAAAAGAGACTGACGGTGACCATATTTGGCAGCGGGAAAATCGGGGAAGAGGCTTTCCGGAATGTATACTGGTATGGCCAGATGTATGGCTGGGCGCTGGAGATCCATGTGGCAGGGCGCCATGTGCGGGAACTTAAACAGGATCTGATGAGGCATTACGGGGAACTGATGGGAACCTGTGCGGTGGATGGAGGGGCAGCCGACCAGGAGCTCCTTAAGGTCTGGCCGGAATGCTCCGGCAGGACGGAAACAAATCCACCCTATGCCGGGGTCCGCTTCCTGGACTACGATGTGGAGCGGGGCGATTTTTTCACCGTCTGCGCTCCGCTGCTGAAGCGGACGCATTATTTTGTGGTGGCCCTGGGATCTGACAGGAAGAATATGGAGATTTCCGGCGAACTGAACCGCTGGCTGGCAAAGCAGCGGCTGGGAAGGCAATGCGGTTTTACGCCGGTGATCGCCTGCGCCGTGTTTGACGCCGGGCTCGGCCATATTGTCAGCAATGAGGGACAGTCCGGGGAAGGGGGATGGATTTTCCCCTTTGGAAGCCATGAAAGCCGTTTTTGCTGCCGGAATGTGTTCCTGTCAGATTTTACGGAGCAGTCCCTGGCATCCGGAGAAATTTATGACAAACAGCGTCAGGAGAAGGATGCGGACGACGAGTATAAAACCCTGTCTTCTGTGGCGCGGGTAGCCCATGCCTCCTACAAATATTTCAGCGAGGGAAAACTGACTTCTGTTTCGCGGGAGGGCGGCAGACTGATCCTGCGCCCGGCGGCAGATATCCGGGGAACAAAAGCGGGGGAGATCCTGACCGGATGGCTGAAGGATCCGGAGGTGTCCGAACGCCTGGCCTGGATGGAACACCGCAGATGGAATGCCTATATCCGGGCCCAGGGATATACGCGGCCGGCGTCGGAGAGCCAGCTGGCGGCCATTTACCGGCATGGGGAAACGGGAATGAATCCCAAACGGGTGGATTTAAAAATCCATCCCTGCCTGGTGGAAAGCGCAAAAGAGGCAAGGAGAAAGGGCGAACCGCTGCGGGGGAAAGCTTTTGCGGAGTGCGATTTGCTGGACTGCCTGTCTCTGTATCTCTGGAGGGAAAACCGGTTCGCCCAGGGTACAAAAGCCAAAGAACAGCTGACTGCCGATGATTATGATTATAAGGTCTGGGATTATCCGGACTGTGATACGGCGCTTTCAGATCCCGGATTTTTGTGAGCGATGACAGGCCGGAGCGCGGTCTGCCCGGAAGGAAAATTGGGAAAAATAGACAAAAAAGGCAGATATAGATTGCAAAAAATATGGGACAATACTATAATATGAAAATGAAACTGACAGAAAGACTGTCATTTTGTGAAAATTGGAAAGGATAAACACAATGTTTGTGATTGTGCGGGAATGAAATGAGCGATATTCTTGTATCGTCTGTGCCGCTGTGGCTGTGTCTGCCATTTGCGGGAGTACTTCTTTGTATTGCTATTCTTCCGCTTGTGGCCGGAGAATGGTGGGAAAGGCGTCAGCCGTTGGTTATTATCGTTTTGTCTCTGCTCTTTATCATACCCTTCGCGGTGCTCTACGGCGGAGGGGCGGCAGCGGAGACCGTGGTGGAATGTATCGTCAATGATTACCTGACCTTTATTGTTTTGCTGTTTGGTCTGTACTGTGTGGCCGGCAATATCAATCTGGACGGGGATCTGGCCGGGTGCCCGCGGGTGAATATTATCCTGCTGATCCTGGGGACGCTGCTTTCCAGCTTTATCGGCACGACCGGATCGAGTATGCTGTTTGTGCGCCCGATTATTAAGATGAATGCCTGGCGGAAACGGCGGGCGCATGTGATGGTATTTTTTATTTTCCTGGTATCCAATATCGGCGGCTGTCTGACGCCGATCGGGGATCCGCCGCTGCTGATGGGATTTTCCAGGGGCGTGCCCTTTGCCTGGAGTTTCCGCCTTTTTCCGGTGCTGCTTGTGAATATGGTGATTCTTCTGATCATCTTTTATTTCATCGATAAGAAGGAATACCGGAAGGATCTGGTGGATGGGATGCGCCCGGATCTCAGTTCCGGCCATACGAAGATCCGGATCCGGGGGATCCATAACGTGATTTTCCTGGTCATGATCATTTTGGCTGTTGTGCTGAGCGGGGCGCTGCCTTCTGTTCCGGCGTTCCAGAATGCTGCCGGCGAGGTGATCGGGATCCATGTTTACGGAGAGATCTCTTTCCCGGTGACTTCATTGATTGAAATCATCATTATTCTGGCGGCTGCAGTATTATCCTTTGCCACAACCAAAAGGGAGATCCGACTTTCCAATCACTTTACCTGGGGAGCCATCAAAGAAGTGGCGGTTCTGTTTATCGGTATTTTTATCACCATGGAACCGGCGCTGATGATCTTAGAGCAGGCAGGAAGCAGTCTGGGGCTGAATCATCCGGCTCAGTTTTTCTGGTCGGCAGGCGCCCTGTCCAGTTTCCTGGATAACACGCCTACGTATCTGGTGTTCCTGACTGCGGCGGGTGCCATGGGATTTTCTTCCGGTCTGACAACCGCTGTGGGCGTCATTCCGGTGAAGGTGCTGATGGCCATCTCCTGCGGGGCTGTCTTTATGGGCGCCAATACCTATATCGGGAATGCGCCGAATTTTATGGTAAAGTCGATTTCGGATGAAAATGGTGTGCGTATGCCGTCCTTTTTCGGTTACATGTGGTGGTCTGTCCGGTTTCTGATACCGGTGTTTATCGTGGACATGTTGCTGTTTTTCCTGTAGGAGGTGAAGGATATGGAACAAAAGGAAACCATCGATCTGCGGAAACTGGCAGAGCGGATTTACAATCTGGATAAAAGAGTATATGCAGATACAGGTTCTTCCCTGGGTCGTGTGTACAGCGGGGACAGGGAGAACAATATCCAGTATATCATGGATCTGTTAGTCTCGAAAAACGGCGCTTATGTTCTGCGGGAGGAGCTGGCTCTGATCGGAAATATGAGCAAAACCATGCAGAATGAAGATGTCCGCCAGGAACTGATGCAGGAGTTCGCTGCGATCCTGAAGCTGACACGGGAGCAGGCGGATCATTATACCAGGATCGATATCCTGGACGAGTCCAGGGCACAGCTGAACGCCAAGCCCCTGTCCAAAAGATTTTCTGACCAGGATAAAAAGATTATCTGCATCGGCAAGAGCCGCGGTTCCGGCGGCAGTGAGATTGGCTTTGCGCTGGCACATGAGCTGGGGCTGAGTTATTATGACCGGGGGATGCTGGAAGAGCTGCTGAAACGTCTTGAGGCCGGGAAAAGCAGCGTATGGGATGGCAGCTATCTCTATGAAAAGAAGAGCGAGGCGGGAAGCCCGGTGTATACCGGACGGCCGTTTTCCGACGATGATAAACCGTTTTTCCAGCAAATGAAAGAAGATTTTGTGCGCTATCATGGCCTGCCCAAGCGTGACGCGCTCTATTTTGTCCAGAGCCGCCTGATCGTGGATCTGGCGAAGCGGGAGAATTTCGTGATCATGGGCCGGCATGCGGATGTGATCCTGACCAACGCGGGGATTCCCCATGTGAATGTGTTTATCTGCGCGCCTTTTGAAAAAAGGGTAGAGCGGATCAGCCGGATCTATCCGGAGCATCCGGAAAAGCAGATCCGCAGCATGCTGAAGCGTTCGGATGCAAGGCATATGCGCAATTACCGGTTTTATACCGGGAAAGAGTGGGGCAGAAGTGAAAATTATGATATTACCATCAACAGTGCCAGCTACGGGATCTCCGGATCGGTGGCGCTGCTGATCGGAATGCTGGAAGGCGAGATTGATTACTGAGCCTTCCGGCGGGGCAAAACAAAGGACAGGGGAGCGTCGGCTCCCCTGTTTTTTCAGAATATTTTCAGAACAATCCGTTGCTGTGAACCGGCGTGATTTTTCCGATATCATGCTCCACACAGTCCCAGTGCTCCGCTAATTTGCCGTCCTCAATGCGGTACAGGTCAAAAACTTTGTTTTCCATGCCGTTTGCCTGCATGGTGCATTTAAAGAAGACGCACACTAAGTCGTTTTCTTCTATAATATGTTTGATTTCCATATGGGGCTTCATGGCAAGGAATTTGTCGCAGAAACGGACAAAGCCTTCCCGGCCGGATTCCGCCACGGGATTGTGCTGGATGTAATCTTCCTTCATATACGTATCCAGGTTGGAAAGATCCCAGTTGTTGAATACCTCGTCGTAAAACTTCTCAATCAGCTCTCTGTTTGTCATGTTGTGACCTCCACTTCTTTGATCTGTGATATAATCATAAAAGAAAAACGAAAATAAGAAAAGTACAAAACAGGAAAAAATGTAGGAAAAACGCTGCTGCAGAGGTGAAGGAATATGGAAAAGAGGACAAGGGATACGTACAGGCTGATTCAGGATACCTATATTGCCCTGATGGGGGAAACGCCTTATGACCGGATCAAAATCCGGGAGATTGCCGAGGCGGCACACATCCAGCGGAGTACCTTTTATCAGTATTATGATAATCTGAATGCGCTGATTTCCGCGCTGGAAGCGGAATTGCTGGGGGAGATGGTTTTTTATAAGGAAACAGAATTTGATATCAATCATATAGAACCATTGCAGTCGGTACGGGACTGGTTTGCCTGGGGTATGGACCGGCGGGATTACCTGCTGGCGCTGATGGGGGAAAATGGCGACCCGTATTTTGAAGAAAAGTTCAAAAAGAAGGTCTGTATGGACATCAACCGGATGATGGACGCCGAGGGGATGCCGCGGGATGACCTGCGCCCGTTCTGCGTAGAGCTGAATTATTCCATCCATGCGTCCCTGCTGAAATTCGCCATGCAGTTGGGGGTGGAGCGCTGTCCGTTTTCCACAGAGGAACTGACCAGGCTGGCTAATTACTGGAGAGTCTGCGCGCTGAAGGCAGAACAGGAGAGAAAATTTCCTGTTTCCGGCAAAAACAAAAAATCTCCGGAATGTGGATAGAAATGTAAAATCCTGCACAAAATATTTACAAATGTTTTACTTAGTCCCGATTTTGCTTTTTACATAGGGCTGATAAGATAGCACTCGTAGAAATGAAAGAGATTTCGAAAAGAAAGCCTTGCAAAAGGTGAAAGCAAAAAAGGAGATTACGAACATGAAATTCAGAAAAGTATTAGCATTAACACTTTGTGCAGCAACTGTTGCAGGTCTGGCGCTTGCAGGATGCGGCAACGCAGCAGGAGAGGGAGAGACAGATTCCAGCACAGCCGGAGCAGATGCAGAGGCAGAATCCACCGGCGATTTTGATACCTCTTCCGCGATCACCGTATTATCCCGTGAGGATGGTTCCGGTACACGGAGCGCCTTCATTGAGCTGTTCGGAATTGAGCAGGAAAACGCAGACGGTGAGAAAGAGGATATGACCACTGTGGAGGCTACTATCACCAACAACACAGAGGTTATGATGTCTACCGTAGCAGGCGATCCCTACGCCATCGGTTACTGCTCCCTGGGTTCCCTGAACGACACAGTGAAAGCGGTAAAGATTGACGGCGCCGAGGCTACCACAGACAATGTATCTGCCGGTACATACAAAGTGTCCCGTCCCTTCAACATTGTAACCGGCGACAGCGTAAGCGAGGTTGCTCAGGATTTCATCAATTTCATCATGAGCGCAGACGGCCAGGCTGTTGTTTCTGAGGAAGGCTACATCAGTGTAGGCGAGGGTGAGGCGTTCACCAGCAACGGCGCTACCGGTACGGTGTCCGTAGCAGGTTCTTCCAGTGTTTCCCCGGTTATGGAGAAATTAAAAGAGGCTTATGAGGCAGTGAACTCCGGAGCGACCATCGAGATCCAGACCTCTGATTCCACTACAGGTATTACTTCCGCAATCGAGGGTTCCTGTGATATCGGTATGGCTTCCCGTGACTTAAAGGAAGAGGAGACCGGCGTAACTGCTACCAAGATCGCCATCGACGGTATTGCAGTAATCGTAAACAAAGAGAACCCGGTTGAGGATCTTACCTCCGATATGGTAAAACAGATCTTCATGGGCGAGGTTGCTGCCTGGGCTGATGCGGAGTAATCTGTAAAAACTGAAAAAATGAGTATTCCGGCTATTCAGGATTCCCCCTTTTGAGGGGGAGTTCTGAATAGTTCCATGTTATGGTTCACTGAATGATTCGCAGAGGTTAGTTTATGAGACGAAAAGAAAAACTGTTTGAGATTATTTTTCTGATTGTTGCCTGTATTTCCATCGTGGCGGTAGCCTGCATCTGTGTGTTTCTGTTTGCAAATGGTATCCCTGCCATGAAGGAAATCGGTTTTGGAAAGTTCCTGGGCGGTACAACCTGGAAACCGGGCAACGATATGTATGGAATTTTCCCGATGATCGTCGGAAGTTTATATATCACAGGCGGCGCGATCGTCCTGGGCGTTCCGGTGGGTATTTTTGCGGCAGTCTTTCTGGCAAGATATTGCCCGAAGGGAATCTATAAAGTAGTAAAACCGGCCACGGATCTTCTGGCGGGTATTCCGTCCGTAGTATATGGTTTCTTCGGCCTGATGGTAATTGTGCCGTTTGTCCGCAATACGTTTGGCGGCAATGGAATGAGTATCCTGACGGCATCCTTTATCCTGGGGATTATGATCCTGCCGACGATTATCGGCGTGTCCGAGACATCCATCCGTGCGGTCAACGAGGCATATTTTGAGGGCGCCCTGGCGCTGGGAGCCACAAAAGAAGCCAGCATTTTCCGCTGTGTGATCCCGGCGGCCAAGTCCGGTATTTTGGCAGGCGTTGTGCTGGGGATCGGACGCGCCATCGGCGAGACCATGGCGGTGGTTATGATCGCCGGAAACCAGCCGCGTATCCCGGGAGGCATCCTGGAAGGTGTGCGTACACTGACCACAAACGTCGTTCTGGAGATGGGATATGCTACCGGCCTTCACAGAGAAGCGCTGATCGCCACCGGCGTTGTGCTGTTCGTATTTATTCTGATTATTAATGTGTGCTTCAGCATTATCAAGGGGAAAGGAGAGCGTGAATAATGGAAACAACCCTGAAAAAGAAAAAAGTGTATGCGGGCTCTCTGATCCTGAAGATCTTAGTGGTGGCGGCCGCGGTGTTCACCATCGCCATGCTGGGGTACCTGATCGTATATATTTTAGTGCGCGGTATTCCGAACCTGAGCCCGGAACTGTTCTCCCTGCATTATACATCGGATAACTGTTCCATGCTGCCCTCTATCATCAATACCCTGATTATGATCGGCGTAGCGCTGCTGATCGCGGTGCCGGTAGGCGTGTTCTCCGCGATTTACCTGACAGAGTACGCGAAAAAAGGGAACAAGTTAGTGCTGGTGATCCGGATGATGGCGGAGACGCTGACTGGTATTCCTTCTATCGTATATGGTCTGTTTGGTTTGCTGTTCTTTGTAACCACCTGCCATATGTCCTATTCGCTGATCGCAGGTATCCTGACTGTGGCTATTATGGTACTTCCCACGGTGCTGCGTACCACAGAGGAGGCTCTGCTGGCAGTTCCGGTCAGCTACCGGGAAGGAAGCTTCGGTCTTGGCGCAGGCAAGCTGCGCACCGTATTCCGCATCGTACTTCCCAGCGCGATCCCCGGCATCCTTTCCGGCGTCATCCTGGCCACCGGACGTATCGCCGGCGAGACGGCAGCATTGATCTATACGGCCGGTACCGTGGCAGAGCTTCCCAACAGCCTGCTTTCCTCCGGACGTACCCTGGCGGTGCATATGTATGTACTTTCCCAGGAAGGACTTCATACAGAGCAGGCGTTCGCAACGGCAGTTGTGCTGCTGGTCATGGTTCTGGTGATCAATGTGCTCTCTGCCAAGATCGCAGGAAAGATGAAGAGAGAGTAGCCGCAGGTCTGTATTTCAGACAGAGATTTGTAAACAGGACAGTTTGAGAGGACGAAGAGGAAGAAAACAGTGAAAAATAAAATGATTATCAAAGACATGAATCTCCATTACAGTGATTTTCATGCGTTAAAAAATATCAATCTTGAGATCAAAGAGAATCAGATCACAGCGTTTATCGGACCTTCCGGATGTGGAAAATCCACGCTGCTGAAATCCCTGAACCGGATGAACGACCTGGTGGAGGGATGCCGTATCGACGGCCTGATCTCCCTGGACGGGGAGGATATCTATGGAAAGGACGTGGATATCAACCTGTTAAGAAAACGTGTCGGCATGGTATTCCAGAAGGCCAATCCCTTCCCGATGAGCATTTATGATAATGTTGCTTTCGGCCCCAGGACCCACGGCGTACATTCCAAAGCGAAATTAGACGAGCTGGTAGAGTCTTCTCTGCGGGGTGCAGCGATCTGGGATGAGGTAAAGGATCAGCTGAAGAAATCTGCCCTGGCGCTTTCCGGCGGACAGCAGCAGAGAATCTGTATCGCCCGGGCCCTGGCCGTGCAGCCGGAGGTGCTGCTGATGGATGAGTCTACCTCCGCCCTGGATCCGATTTCCACCGGAAAGATCGAGGATCTGGTTATGGAGCTGAAAAATAAATATACGATTGTCATGGTAACACATAACATGCAGCAGGCAGTCCGTGTATCTGACCAGACCGCGTTCTTCCTTTTGGGTGACCTGGTAGAGTACGGGGACACCGATAAAATCTTTTCCAATCCGGAGGATAAAAGAACAGAGGATTACATCACCGGGCGTTTCGGATGATGCACAGGAAGACTCAGAAGATTTTGGAAGGCAGGAGCAGGATATGAGAAATCAGTTTGACAGACAGTTAAATGACTTAAACGGACAGTTAATTACCATGGGGCATATGGTGGAGCAGGCGATTGAGCATGCCATCGAGGCCATGGTGCACCGCGATGTGGAGAAGGCGAAAAAGAATCTGGCCTATGATGAAGAGGTGGATCAGCAGGAGCGGGATATCGAGACGCTCTGCATGAAGCTGCTGATGAAACAGCAGCCGGTGGCAAAGGATCTGCGCCTGATCTCAGCGGCGCTGAAAATGATCACAGATATGGAGCGGATCGGCGACCAGGCCGCAGATATTTCTGAGATCTCCATCAGCCTTGCGGGAGAATCGGATCTTCCCAAGATGGATATCATCCGGAAGATGGCGGCGGAGAGTATGCTGATGGTTGTAAACAGTATCGAGGCTTTCGTCGCCAGGGATATGGAGCAGGCGGAGCAGGTAACGGCCAAGGATGATGAGATTGACCAGCTTTTTGCAGACGCCAGAAGCGCCCTGATTGAAATGATCCAGAAGGAGACGATCAAGCCGGAGGTGGCTGTGGATCTTCTGATGGTGGCAAAGTATTTCGAGCGGATCGGCGACCATGCGACCAATATTGCAGAGTGGGTGATTTACTCCATTAACGGAATCCATGAATCCCTGAATTAGGCGGGTATCCTGTCCGGGAACGCTAAATTTTACATGAATTTTACAATACACACCTTTTAAATTTTACACAGGTATCCTACAATGTAAAAACGAAGTGAAATCTGTGTAATATCCCGGCTTTGCCGGGAGAAGGAGTGTGTATGGATATTTTTGCAGTGTTGACTTTGATTGGCGGGCTGGCGCTGTTTTTATTCGGGATGAATGTGATGGGCGACAGCCTGGTAAAGGTTTCCGGCGGAAAGCTGGACCGGATTCTGGAACGGCTGACGTCCAACCGGCTGAAGGGTGTTCTTCTGGGGCTGGGGGTGACGGCAGTCATCCAGTCTTCTTCTGCCACCACGGTAATGGTGGTGGGATTTGTCAATTCCGGCATTATGAAGCTGACGCAGGCCGTGGGCGTGATCATGGGGGCCAATATCGGGACGACGGTGACCTCCTGGCTGCTTTCCCTGACAGGGATCGAGGGCAGCAATTTTTTTGTTTCCATGCTCAAACCGTCCTCTTTTTCCCCTGTTCTGGCAGCGATTGGCCTGATTCTGACGATGACGGCGAAGGGCAATGCTGTCAGGAAGGATGTGGGACACATCCTGTTAGGCTTTGCGGTGCTGATGTTTGGCATGGAAACCATGAGCGGCGCAGTAGAGCCGCTGGCTCAGAATGAGCGGTTTACCGGGATCCTGACTGCTTTTTCCAACCCGGTGCTGGGACTGATCGCCGGTACGGTGCTGACTGCCGTGATCCAGAGCTCATCGGCGTCGGTGGGAATCCTGCAGGCCCTGTGTATCACAGGGGTAGTTCCTTTTTCCGCGGCGATCCCCATTATCATGGGACAGAATATCGGAACCTGTGTGACGGCGCTGATTTCCGCGGTGGGGGCGAACCGGAATGCAAAGCGGGCCTCTATGATGCATTTATATTTTAATCTGATCGGCACCATTGTATTCATGATTGTGTTCTATTCCCTGAACCGGTTCCTGGATTTCGCGTTCTTAGATGAGCCGGCGTCTGCGATGGGTATCGCCGTGGTGCACAGCCTGTTTAATATTGGCTGCTGTATTGCATGGTTCCCGTTTGCCAGCATTTTAGTGAAGCTGGCAACGCTTACGATCCCGGATAAGAAGGATCCGCAGAAGGAAGCCCTGGAGGATGAGCTTTCCGTCCTGGATGAGCGTTTCCTGGAAAAGCCTTCCTACGCCGTGCAGGTGAGCCGGGATACGGTGATCAAGATGGCGGAGATTTCCGGCGACGCCCTGCAGCTTTCCGCGGAGCTTCTGCAGGATTATAATGAGAATAAGGCGAAGTTGGTGGAGTCCATGGAGCAGCGGGTAGACCGCTATGAGGATGCGCTGGCTACCTATCTGCTGAAAGTCAGCGGCCGGGACCTGAAACAGGCGGACAGCCGGATGGTTTCCATTTTGCTCCACTGCATCAATGATGTGGAGCGGATTTCCGACCATGCGGTGAATATCAGGGACCTGGCGGTGGAGATGCATGAGAAGAAAACCGGCATTACCAAAGGCGGCATGGAGGAGCTGAATGTGTATTCCCGGGCCGTGCAGGATATTGTGCGGGAGACCATACAGGCGTTCCGCACCGGCGACCTGAACCTTGCCAGGGAGATCGAGCCCTTTGAAGAAGTGATCGACGGGCTGAGCATAGAAGTCAAACAGCGCCATATCAACCGTCTCAGGAAAGGCAAATGCAAGTTGGAGACGGGGATGGTGATGGAGGATATCATTACGAATTTCGAGCGGGTATCCGACCATTGTTCCAATGTGGCGGTGTGCATGCTGCAGATCAATGAGGACGGATTTGACACCCATGAGTATCTGGATCTTGTGACAGAAGAAGACCGGGCCTGGTTCCGCCAGCAGCGGGCTGAACTGAAAAAGAAATATGAGCTGCCGGGGAAAAAAGAAAAGACGCAGAAAAAATAGAAGATCAGGTGGTGGAAAGATGGCATTGATTTATATTGTGGAAGACGACAGCAGCATAAGGGAAATCGAGACCATTGCGTTAAAGAACAGCAATTATATGGTCTGCGCATTTGAAAAGGCAAAGGATTTTTATAAAAAATTGGATGAGATCACGCCGGATCTGGTGCTGCTGGATATTATGCTGCCGGATGAAAACGGGTATGATATCCTGAAGAAGCTGAGGAACAATCCGGCGACGAAGCGGCTGCCCATCATTATGGTGACAGCGAAAACAACGGAGATGGATATGATCCGCGGCCTGGACGAGGGGGCGGATGATTATATCAAGAAGCCGTTCTCCATTATGGAACTGATCACCAGGGTAAAAGCGCTCCTGCGGCGGACGGAGACCAGTGAGCCGAAGCTTTTGCAGCTGGGCAATCTGATGATCGACCACGAGCGCCATCTTGTTTTTGTGGACGACAAACAGTTAGAGCTGACGTTCAAGGAATATGAGCTGCTCCGTTACCTGATGACAAATCCCAGCGTGGTTCTTTCCAGAGAGGCCATTATGCGCCAGGTCTGGGGAGTGGAATTTGAGGGAGAGTCGCGGACCGTCGATATGCATATCAAGACGCTCCGCCAGAAGTTGGGCGAGGCCGGAAGCAGGATCCGTACCGTGCGGAATGTGGGTTATGTGATCGACTGACCGGAACAGAGAAAACGAAAGCCTGGAGGAAGGGATTCATGAAGCAGAAAATCAATTTGCGTTTGCTGGGAATTGCAATGCTGGCGGTGATTGTCACCACGCTCAGTGTCACGCTGATTTATTACCGGGCCTTCCAGAGGCAGGTGCGCAGCGACCTGCGCACAGAAGCCGGGGTGCTGAAGGCCACCGGATTTTTCCAGCATGAATATTCCCCGGACACAGATCCGGAAACCCTGGACGCCAGGCTGGAAACTCTGTTTTCTGAAGTGAAGGAGCTGAGAATTACCTGGATCGACAGCGATGGTACCGTTCTGTTTGATAATGATAACAGTGTGGCGCAGCTGGAAAACCACAGCGACCGGCCGGAGGTGCAGGAAGCATTCCGGGACGGCGAGGGGGAGAGCGACAGAAAATCGGATACGATGGATATGAATACCTACTATTACGCCACTCTGCTGGAGGATGGGACGGTCCTCCGGGTGGCGATGGAGGCGCGGAATATTTTCAGTATGTTTGTTTCTGTGTTCCCGGCGATTATCCTGCTGGTGGCGATCATCCTTGTGCTCTGTGTGATTTTGGGGCGGATCCTGACCAAACAGCTTCTGGCGCCCATCGACAAGCTGGCGGAAAGCATGGAGGACACGTCGATCATCCCGGTATACAAAGAACTGATCCCGTTTGTGGATACGATCCGCGCGCAGCATGAGAATATCCTGGCTGCGGCGAAAAGCCGTCAGGATTTCACGGCGAATGTGTCGCACGAGCTGAAGACGCCGCTGACGGCGATCTCCGGTTATGCGGAGCTGATCGAAAACCATATGGTGGATCAGGAGCAGGAGACAAATTTCGCGCACCAGATCCATAAACATGCCGACCGGCTGGTGGTGCTGATCAACGATATCATCCAGCTGTCGGAGCTGGACAGTAATCAGCAGGTGGCTGTGGAAGAGATGGATCTCTATGAGGCGGCCCAGAGCTGTGTGGAGCTTTTGAAGGTCAGCGCGGCCAAGAAGAATATCCGCATTGACCTGATGGGGGAGCCCTGTATGATCCGGGGGAACCGCAGCATGATTTCTGAGCTGATCGATAATCTCTGCCAGAACGCCATCCGCTACAGCAATGAGGGCGCCCGGGTGACCGTCAGTGTCTGGCTGGTGCATGAATCGCCGATTCTCACGGTATCGGATACCGGGATCGGGATCCCGAAGGATCAGCAGGAGCGGGTGTTTGAGCGGTTCTACCGGGTGGACAAGAGCCGTTCCAGGCAGACCGGAGGAACCGGCCTGGGGCTGGCCATCGTCAAACACATTGTGGAGCTTCATCACGCGGAGATCAAACTGGAAAGTGAGCCGGGAAAAGGTACGACCATCAAGGTGATTTTCTGACAGATCCCCGGAAATTTTATATGAAAGATACGGAACATGCCGTGGCCAGAAAGCCATGGCATGTTTATTTTCTGTTTTCTTTTATTGCCCTTGCGCAGGAAAAATGATATGATACTTTCGGATGGCTGGAACCTGGCCTGAAAAGGGGACAGGATACCTGTATGGGAGGAAACCAGCCCGGGAAGGAGGAGCGGTATGACACTTCTGATTCAGAATGGAAGGATCATAAACCCTAATGACCGGTCAGAGCGCCGGGCAGATCTTCTGGTGAGGGACGGCGTGATCGCGGAGATCGCGGAGTCTGTCTGCGCGGAAGCTGACCGTGTGATCGACGCGGCCGGGGCTTATTGTATGCCCGGATTTATTGATATGCATGTGCATCTGCGGGATCCGGGGCTGACTTATAAAGAAGATATTGCCACCGGAGGCGCGGCAGCTGTCCATGGCGGTTTTACGACGATCGTGGCCATGCCGAATACAAAGCCGGTGGCGGACTGTCCGGAGGTGATCCGGTATGTGCAGGAAAAAGCGGCGCAGGTGACGAAGGCACATGTGCTTCAGGTGGGGTCTGTGACCCGGGGAATGGAAGGCAGAGAGCTTTCCGATATCCGGGGAATGGCGGCTGCCGGCTGCATCTGTCTCAGCGAGGACGGAAAGTCGGTGATGAACGCGGATCTGTACCGGGATGCCATGCGGATCGCCGCGGAGGAACACATGACTGTGCTGGCGCATTGTGAAGATATCAATTTGGTGCATGGCGGCGTGCTGAATGCAGACGTCAGGGCAGAGGAACTGGGGATGCCGGGGATTACCAATGCTGTGGAGGATGTGATCGTGGCCCGGGATATCCTGCTGGCCAAAGAGACCGGGTGCCGCCTGCATCTGTGCCACTGTTCCACGGCGGACAGCGTGAAGATGGTACAGATGGCAAAGGCGGATGGCGTTTCTGTGACGGCGGAGGTCTGCCCGCATCATTTTTCCATGAGTTCGGAGGAGATTCCGGGAGACGACGCCAATTATAAGATGAATCCCCCGCTCCGCACGGCTGCGGATGTGGAGGCGTTAAAGAAGGGGCTTTCACAGGATGTGATGGATGTGATCGCCACGGACCACGCGCCCCACGGGGCGGAGGAAAAGGCGCAGAGCATTTTAAAGGCGCCGTTCGGGATCGTCGGCCTGGAGACGGCGGCGGCCCTGACCTACACCCATCTGGTGAAGCCCGGGCTTCTCACTGTGATGCAGATGGCGGAAAAGATGAGTTACCAACCGGCGAAGATCCTGGGACTGAATAAGGGCGTGGTAGAAGAAGGAGCGCCTGCGGACCTGGTGATTTTTGATCCGGACCGGGAGTGGGTGATCGATCCGGAGGAGTTTTTTTCCAAAGGAAAGAATACGCCGTTTGCCGGAAAAACCGTATACGGGAAGGTGACGGCGACCATTGTGGACGGTGAGATCGCTTTTGAAGAGCAGAACGGATAGATATTTTATCACAGAAGGAGAATGTTATGATTGAAAAACTGATAGCGAAAATCAAAAAGACAAACGCGCCCATCGTGGTGGGGCTGGATCCGATGCTTTCTTATGTGCCGGATCAGATCGTGAAAAAATCCTTTGCGGAATACGGGGAGACCTTAGAGGGGGCTGCAGACGCGATCTGGCAGTTCAACAAAGAGATCGTGGACGCTACCTGCGATCTGATCCCGGCGGTGAAGCCCCAGATCGCCATGTATGAGCAGTTCGGGATCGAGGGCCTGAAGGCTTTCAAAAAGACGGTGGATTACTGCCACGAAAAAGACTTAGTGGTGATTGGCGATATCAAGCGCGGCGATATCGGTTCCACATCGGCGGCGTATGCAGCCGGGCATCTGGGGAAGGTGCAGGTGGGGAGCCAGGTGTTCCGCGGTTTTGACGAGGACTTTGTGACGGTGAACCCTTACCTGGGAACCGACGGCGTAAAGCCTTTTGTGGATATCTGTAAAGAAGAGAAAAAAGGTCTGTTTATCCTGGTTAAGACCTCCAACCCTTCCAGCGGCGAGTTTCAGGACCGGCTGATCGACGGCAAACCGCTGTATGAGCATGTGGCCGAGAAGGTAGCCGCCTGGGGCGAAGAGCTGATGGGAGAGGATTACAGCTACATCGGGGCCGTTGTAGGGGCTACCTATCCGGAGATCGGGAAAGCGCTGCGCAAGGTGATGCCGAAGAGCTTTATCTTAGTGCCCGGTTATGGCGCCCAGGGAGGCCGGGGCAAAGACCTGACCCATTATTTTAACGAGGATGGCCTGGGCGCTATCGTAAACTCTTCCCGGGGAATCATTGCGGCGTATAAGCAGGAGGCCTACGCGAAGTTCGGGGCAGAACATTTCGCGGATGCATCCCGTCAGGCCGTGCTGGACATGATCGATGATATCAGCAGCGCCCTGAGATAGGGGACAGGATAAAAATGAGAAAGCTGCCGGAAGCACGGCGGCAGGAGGAAAGTCGGATGGCAGAGAGAAAAAAAGAGCGGGTGCAGATTCTCCGTCAGGAGGAGATCGCACCGGGAATATACAGCCTGTGGATTGACAGCAGGCGGATCGCGGCGGCGGCGAAGGCCGGACAGTTTATTTCCATTTACAGTGACGACGGGAGCCGGATGCTCCCGCGTCCCATCAGTATCTGCGAGATTGACCGGGAACACGGCGCGCTGCGCATGGTTTACCGGATTGCCGGGGCAGGTACCGCAGAGTTTTCCCGCAAACAGGCCGGGGACAGCCTGTCGGTGCTGGGGCCTCTGGGCAACGGATTCCCGCTGAAGGAGAAAAAAGCATTTCTGATTGGCGGCGGGATCGGTATTCCGCCCATCTTAGAGCTGGCAAAGCAGCTGAACTGCGAAAAACAGCTGATCCTTGGTTACCGGGACAGCCATACGTTCCTGCTGGATGAGATGCAGGCGCAGGGCGAGGTATTTCTTGCCACGGAGGACGGCAGTCTGGGGACAAAGGGGAATGTGCTGGATGCAATCCGGGAAAACGGTCTGACAGCGGATGTGATCTATGCCTGCGGGCCGACGCCCATGCTGCGGGCATTGAAAGCCTACGCGGAAGAAAAACAGATGGAGTGTTATATTTCCCTGGAGGAGAAGATGGCCTGCGGGATCGGTGCCTGTCTGGCCTGTGTCTGCAAATCGAAAGAAGTGGACGGTCATACCAATGTCCATAATAAGCGGATCTGTAAGGAAGGCCCTGTATTTGACGCCCGGGAGGTGGAACTGTGATGAATACAAAAGTAACGATTGCCGGTGTAGAGTTCAAAAATCCGGTTATGGTGGCCTCCGGGACTTTTGGCTCCGGGGAGGAGTTTTCTGAATTTGTGGATCTGAACCGTCTGGGGGCGGTGGTGACCAAGGGCGTGGCCAATGTGCCCTGGCCGGGGAACCCCACGCCGCGGATTGCGGAGGTCAGGGGCGGCATGCTGAATGCCATTGGCCTGCAGAATCCGGGGATTGATCTGTTCATAAAGCGGGATATTCCGTTTCTGCAGAAGTATGATACCAGGATTATTGTCAATGTCTGCGGGAAGTCCACAGAGGATTATTGTGAAGTGGTGGAGCGGCTGGCGGATGCCCCGGTGGATATGCTGGAGATTAATATTTCCTGCCCCAACGTGAAAGAAGGCGGCATTGCCTTCGGCCAGGATCCGAAGGCGGTGGAGGCGATCACGAGGGAATGTAAGAAACGGGCGAAGCAGCCTGTGATTATGAAGCTGAGTCCCAATGTGACGGACATTACGGTGATGGCAAAAGCGGCGGAGGCCGGCGGCGCGGACGCGTTGTCGCTGATCAATACGCTCACCGGCATGAAGATCGATGTGGAGCGGCGGACCTTTGCCATAGCCAATAAAACCGGAGGGCTGTCCGGCCCGGCGGTGCATCCGGTGGCGGTGCGCATGGTGTACCAGACTGCGCAGGCGGTAAAGATTCCCATCATCGGCATGGGCGGGATCTGCACTGCGGAGGACGCCCTGGAGATGATTTTGGCGGGAGCCACGGCGGTCAGCGTGGGGACGGCCAATTTTGCGGATCCGTCTGTAACCATGGAGATCGTGGACGGGATGGAGGCATATTTGGAAAGACATCAGATTGCGGATATCCGGGAACTGATCGGAGCGGTCCGCTGATGGAACGAATGAAACCGGCAGGCAGATGACGCTGCCGGTTTTGAATAGAGAAAAAGCCAGACGGAATCTGGCGGGAAAGAAGATGGATGACATGGAAGAACATGTAAGGAAGAATCCCCTGGGCAGTGAGAAAGTGTCCAGTTTAATGCTGAAATTTGCGATCCCCAGTATCATAGCCATGGTGATCGGGGCTCTCTACAATATTGTTGACCAGCTTTTTATCGGCCATGCGGTGGGAACGCTGGGGAATGCGGCCACCAATGTGGCGTTCCCCCTGACCACCTCCTGCGTGGCGCTGGCGCTTCTGTTCGGCGTAGGCGGGGCGGCCAGCTTTAACCTGACCATGGGACGGGGGAAGCCGGATAAGGCGATCTACTATATTGGAAATTCCCTAATGCTGCTGTTCGGCAGCGGTGTGATTCTCTGCGTGGTGGCGGAGATTTTCATGGCGCCGCTGCTGCATGCCTTTGGGACGCCGGCAGATGTGTTTCCCTATGCCAGGAGTTATGTGGGGATTACGGCTATCGGTTTTCCGTTCCTGATTATGACGACGGGCGCCTGCCATCTGATCCGGGCGGACGGCAGTCCGAAGATTGCCATGCTCTGCAATCTGGTGGGAGCCATTATCAATACCGTGCTGGATGCGATTTTTGTCCTTGGCTTTGAGTGGGGGATGCAGGGTGCGGCCCTGGCGACGGTCATTGGCCAGGTGGTTTCCGGTATTATCGTTGTCCTTTATATGCGCGGGTTTAAGACGGTGCCGTTAAAGCCGCAGCATCTGAAGCCGCGCTGGGAATGTGCAAAGGATATTATTTACATTGGGACGGCTCCGTTTTTCAACCAGATTTCCATGATGATCGTGCAGATCATCATGAATAATTCCCTGACCCATTATGGGGCGCTTTCGGTGTATGGGGAAGCGATCCCCCTGGCCTGCTGCGGAATCATCATGAAGGTATATCAGATCTTCTTTACGGTGATCATCGGCCTGGCGCAGGGCGCGCAGCCCATCGAGAGCTTCAATTACGGGGCAAAGCAGTACCGGCGGGTGCGGGAGGCCTATCTGACGGCGCTGCTGATCGGCGGTATCATCTGTTTTGCGTCCTTTGTGATCTTCCGGATTTTCCCCCGGGAGATCCTGGAACTGTTCGGCAGCAATACGGAGGAATATTTTGAGTTCGGCGTGAAGTTCTTTCAGATTTTCATGTTCTTCACCTGGCTGAATTTCCTGCAGCCGATTACCTCGAACTTTTTCACCGCCATCGGGAAATCCAAAAAGGGCGTGTTCCTGGCGCTGACCAGGCAGCTGATCTTCTTCCTGCCGCTGCTTCTGATCCTGCCGCTGTTTTACGGACTGGAAGGCATCCTGTATGTGGCGCCCATTTCCGACCTGATCTCCGCGGCGGTGACCATCTGGATGGTGGCTGTGGAATTTCGGCTGATCCGGAAGTTAGAAGCGGAAGAACAGGCGGTTTCCGGCTGAGGGGAACCGAGAGGGACAGTAACAGTTCCTGAAAAACTCATAAAAATGTGGAATTTTTAAAAATCCTCCTGCATCCGGTCAGGTATAATAGGGACATCAGACGAAATGGAGAAACGGGGGAATCAAAGGTGAAAGAATATCAGGTTACAGTGACAAGAAACGGCAGGGAACAGCTCTGCTCCTGCCGGGAGGGAGAGAATCTTTTAGAGGCGCTGACGCGGCAGGGGATTTATATCAGCGCGGCCTGCGGCGGGAAAGGGCGCTGCGGGAAATGCGGGGTGCGTTTTTCTGACGGCACAGTGCCGGTGACAGAGGCGGACCGGCATTGCCTTTCGGAGGAACAGATCGCGGAAGGGATGCGTCTGTCCTGCGAAGTGTACCTGCAGGCAGACTGCCGGATCGAGATTGAAAGTACAGATGAGGCGGATTTTGATGTGGTTACGGATTACCGTCAGAAAAACAGCCAGGCAGAACATGCGGATACGGCGGCCGGGGCAGGAAAAGAGGGCAGCCAGATCGCCATCGATATCGGGACGACGACGCTGGCGGCCTCTTTGGTGGATGCGCAGAGCGGGGAGATCCTCCATGCGGTGACCGGAGTGAACCATCAGCGGGCCTACGGCGCGGATGTGATCTCCCGGATCCAGGCGGCAAACGACGGGAAACTGGAAGAGTTAAGCCAGAGCATCCGCAGAGATCTCTGCGGGATGATCTGCCGTCTGCTTTCGGAATCCGGGGCAGCGCTGTCCGGGATCCGGCGGATCGCCATCGCCGGGAATACCACCATGGGACATCTGCTGATGGGCTATTCCTGTGAAACGCTGGGAGTGTATCCTTTTGACCCGGTGAATATTGATACCACAGAAGTTACGTTTGGCGAATTATTCGGGGAAGCAGGGGCGGAAAATACGCTGACAGAGGAAGGCGCGCAGATTCCGGTGGTTCTGCTTCCGGGAATCTCTACCTATGTGGGGGCGGATATTTCGGCGGGAATGCTGTCCTGCGGTTTTGACTGCTCGAAGAAAGTCAATGTGCTGATTGACCTGGGAACCAACGGTGAAATGGCAATCGGGAACCGGGAGAAAATCTTAGTGACTTCCACAGCCGCCGGCCCGGCTTTTGAGGGCGGCAATATTTCCTGCGGGATGGGAAGCGTTCCGGGCGCCATCTGCCAGGTGAAGATCAGCGGGACAGAGGTTTCCTGCGGAACCATCGGCGACAGGCCGCCGGTGGGACTGTGCGGGACAGGCGTGATCGAAACCGCCTGTGAACTGCTGAAGGAGGAACTGATTGATGAGACGGGAATGCTGGATGAAGATTATTTTGACGATGGTTTTGTGCTGGCAAAGACCCCTTCCGGAGAGGAGATTTCCTTTACCCAGAAGGATGTCCGGGAGATCCAGCTGGCGAAGGCCGCAGTCAGGGCGGGACTGGAAACGCTGATGCTCCGCTACGGAGTTACATATGATGATATCGATACCCTGTATCTGGCGGGCGGATTTGGATTCCATCTGAATCTGGAGAAGGCAGCCGCCATCGGGCTGATCCCGGAGGAACTGCTGGATCGGGCGAAGGCTGTGGGGAACAGTTCCCTGGGCGGCGCGGCTGTGTGGCTGACAGAGCCGGGAGCCGCAGAGCGGATGGAGCGGATCATTGCTGTTTCTGAGGAGATCCCGCTGGCGTCAGATAAAGATTTCAACCAGTTTTACATGGATTCCATGTTCTTTGAAGTATAACCGCACGGTAAGCGGCAGGCGGCGGATGCCGGGATGTATATCTGAAAACCGCTGCCGCTGTTTCCGGCAGGGAAGAGAACATAAGGCAGAAGGAAAGCGCAGGAGGAAGATATGGATTTACAGAAAGCGATTGCGGAAAAGCAAACAGAATTACAGATTCATCAGTTCGGGTTTACCACCACAGATCAGCTGAGCATCCATCAGGGGGTGCGCGATCTCTGTGAGATGAATTCCTGCGGCAGGTACGGGAAAAGCTGGTCCTGCCCGCCCGGCGTGGGGACGCTGGAGGAATGCAGGGATAAAATCATGAAATACCGGAATGTGTTTGTCTATACGACGAAGCATGATCTGGAAGATTCTTATGATTTTGAAGGAATGATGGAGGGCAAGGATGCGCATGAGGAAATCAGCCGCAAAGTCGTTGCCTGTTTTTCGGAACTGTATCCCGGCGATAAACTGATTCTGTCCGGGGACGGCTGCGACCGCTGTGAGCAGTGTACTTATCCGGACGCACCCTGCCGGTTTGGCAATGAGGTGTACCCGACGGTGGAAAGCTATGGCGTTGAGGTGTATAAGCTGGCGGAGACGGTGCATGTGAATTATATTAACGGCCCGAACACAGTGACTTATTTTGGCTGCATTCTGTACTGACGCCCGGATTTTGGATTTATCAATTTTCATATCTGAAAAGTAAAAAAGATTGGTCCTGCAGTAAAAAAAATCATAAAAATGTGAATTTTTTAAAAGACCTTTTTCCTGATATTGGATATACTATACAAAACAAATGGTGAAGGAGGAAGTTTTTATGGGTACTATTCAGGACATTTCTGCATTTCTGCAGAAAGGAAGAGCGAAAAATGTGAAGGCTCTGGTTCAGCAGGCGCTGGATGAGAATGTAGATCCGAAGGAGATCTTAAACGAGGGTCTTCTGGCCGGAATGATGATCATCGGCGAGAAGTTCAAAAACAACGAGGTGTTCGTTCCGGAAGTTCTGGTTGCAGCACGTGCACTGAACGCAGGTCTGACCATTCTTGAGCCGAAGCTGATCGAAGTTGGCAACGAGCCGGTAGGCAAAGTTGTAATCGGTACAGTAAAGGGCGATCTGCATGACATCGGCAAGAACCTGGTTGCCATGATGCTGAAGGGCGCCGGATTCGAGGTAAAGGATGTGGGCGTAGACGTTGCTCCGGAAGCATTCATCGATGCGGCAGAGGAGATGGGCGCAGACGTTGTATGTATGTCCGCATTGCTGACCACTACCATGCCGAATATGGAAGCTACCCTGGATCTGATGAAAGAGAAAGGTGTCCGTGACAAATACATCGTTATGGTGGGCGGAGCTCCTGTAAACGACAAATTCGCAGAGCAGATCGGCGCAGATTACTACACACCGGACGCAGCTACCTGCGCAGAGGTTGCAAGGAAAGCGGTACTGGACCGCAAGTAAGCAAAACTGTTTACAACTGAATAGGACCGATATATGGTTCCTGGCAGGGCGCCTGCCGGGATGAAAAAGGAATCCGGTGCAAATCCGGAGCAGTCACCACTACTGTAAGGCGGACGGATGAGCCACTGTGCCACTGGCGAAAGCTGGGAAGGCGGTTCATCGGGGGGAGGCCAAGTCAGGAGACTTGCCATAGATTGGAAGAACATGTTTCCCGGGTGAGGGAGATGTGTTTTTTTCATTTATTTTTTCCGTTCATCCTGCTGAAAATAAAAATCTCCTTGACACCACCCGCGATGCCCCGTAAACTTTGATAAGAATGAATGGAAAACAGACAGAGGGAAAACATGATTACAAGCACATCTAATCTTCAGGTGAAGAATATCATACAGCTGCAGAAGAAATCCCGGGCGCGCAGGCAGCAGAAGCTGTTTGTGACGGAGGGCGTCCGCATGTTTCAGGAGGCGCCGCCGGAGCTGATCGCACGGATCTATGTGTCGGAAAGTTTCCTGCAGGATCCGGCGCACCGGGAACTTTTAAAGGGCAGGCAGTGGGAGTGCCTGGCGGATCCGGTCTTTGCCCGGGCGTCGGATACTCAGACGCCTCAGGGAATCCTCTGTCTGGTGCGGATGCCGGAATATGATGCGGGTGGGCTGCTTTCCCGGGCAGATGCAAACGGGCTGTGGCTGATTCTGGAAAACGTGCAGGATCCCGGCAATCTGGGAACCATGTTCCGCACCGGGGAGGGCGCGGGGATTTCCGGAGTGATCATGGACAGAAGTACGGTGGATATCTACAACCCGAAAACCATCCGCTCTACCATGGGCTCCATTTTCCGGGTGCCCTTTGCTGTCACGGATTCCCTGCCGGATGCGGTCCGGCAGTTCAGGAAACAGGGCGTCCGGGTTTACGGAGCGCACCTGGAGGGGAGTGTCTGTTACGACGAGCCGGATTATGGCGGCGGGACGGCCTTCCTGATCGGAAATGAGGGAAATGGCCTGACGGAGGAGGCAGCTGCCCTGGCAGATCAGAGGATCCGTATCCCCATGGGCGGGCAGCTGGAGTCCCTCAATGCAGCGATGGCGGCGGGAATTCTCATGTATGAGGCAAACCGGCAGAGAAGACGGAGGAGTTAGAGATGTTTCGGTTATGGGTAAAGGAATGGAAAAATAACCATATGCTGTGCGATACGACCATCTGCGACGGCAGTGCGGATACCCGGACGCATAAGGTGTTCCGGGCGCTGGAAACAGCCTGTTATGAATTAGACCTGGGAAAACCGATCTGGCTGGATTCCAATGTGGAGGAATTCCGGCGTCACGCGAAAGCCCGTTTTTACCAGGACAGCTTTATGGAGGAGATTCCCTTTGATTATCTGGAGATCCAGATCATTGAGGAGGACTGAAAAGTTTTACAGGGGCAGAGTCTGCCCGGAAAAGAGGAAAAATGAGATTTCATGTGTTGACCCTGTTTCCGGATATGGTACGCCAGGGACTGGAAATCAGTATCCTGGGGAAAGCGATGGAAAAGGGAATCGTGGAGTTAAATACGGTCAATATCCGGGATTACACCCTGGACAGACATAAAAAGGTGGATGATTATCCTTACGGCGGCGGGGCCGGCATGCTGATGCAGGCGCAGCCGGTTTATGATGCCTGGAAATCTGTGGTGGACGCGGTGGGATACCGGCCGCGGTGTATTTATCTGACGCCCCAGGGCAGGGTATTCCATCAGGAGATGGCAAAATCACTGGCAGAGGAACAGGATCTGATCTTTCTCTGCGGTCATTATGAGGGGATTGACGAGCGGGTGCTGGAGGAGATCGTGACGGACTATGTGTCCATCGGCGATTATGTGCTGACCGGAGGGGAGCTGCCGGCCATGGTGATGGCGGACGCCATTTCCCGGATGGTGCCGGGTGTCCTTTCCAATGAGGAATCCGGCAGTACGGAATCCTTGGAGGGCGGGCTGCTGGAATATCCCCAGTACAGCCGTCCGGCGGAGTGGATGGGAAAACGGGTGCCGGAGGTGCTTCTGTCCGGAGACCATAAAAAGGTGGAGGAGTGGCGGCGTGAACAGTCGGTGCTGCGCACCTTCCGATATCGCCCGGAGCTTCTGGAGCAGGCGGACTTAAGCAGGCAGGATGTGATGCTGTTATTGAAGGAGAAAAAGACGGAGTAGAGTTTTTTGCTGAAAAGGCTTGCAATTTTACTGACCCTGTGGTAAAGTAACTCTTGTTGTGAAGAAAAGCGATGGTCCTCTGTTACGTATTGTATTAAGAACATCAAAATTACAGGAGGTCACAAAATGAACGCACAGGAAATTATCAGAAACATCGAAGCGGAACAGCTGAGAGATGACGTGGCAGATTTTCGCGTAGGCGATACCGTTCGTGTACATGCGAAGATCAAAGAGGGAAACCGTGAGAGAATCCAGGTATTCGAGGGTACTGTACTGAAGAGACAGGGCGGCAGCAGCCGTGAGACCTTCACCGTACGTAAGTTCTCCAGCGGAGTCGGCGTAGAGAAGACATGGCCGGTTCATTCCCCCAACGTAGAGAAGATCGAGGTGGTTCGCCGCGGTAAAGTCAGAAGAGCGAAACTGAACTACTTAAGAGGCCGCGTCGGCAAGAAGGCAAAGGTAAAAGAGTTAGTAAAATAAGTAACGCTTTTCAAAGAGGCTGTGTTTACACGGTCTCTTTTTTTCATCCCGGGAAAGTGATTTCTCATGGCGGTTTCCCGTCGATGTCAGATACCTGCTGTTTGCTTTTTCTATTAGGAAGAATCTGTATTTTCTCTTGAGCCGCAGGCGGACCTTCCTGTATAATGGCATTATGAAAACACTGATCGAAGATATCAAAACAGGACAATTTAAAAATGTATATCTCCTTTACGGAGAAGAAACCTATCTGATCCGCCAGTACCGGGAGAAACTGAAGGCGGCGCTGACCACGGAAGGGGACACCATGAACACGGCCTTTTTTTCGGGGAAGGATACGGATCCGAAGGAGCTGATCGATCTGTCGGAGACGATGCCCTTTTTTGCGGAGCGCCGATGCATCTTTGTGGACGGGAGCGGATTTTTTAAAAAGAGCACCGAGGAACTGGCCTCTTATATGGAAGAGATTCCCTCCACAACCTGCTTTGTCTTTACGGAGCAGGAGGTGGACAGGCGCGGGAAGCTGTATAAGCAGGTGAAAAAAGCGGGGCGTGCGGTGGAGTTTAAACGACAGCCGGAGAAGGTGCTGATGCAGTGGATCCTGGGGCGTCTGGGGCGGGAAGGGAAAAAGATCACCCGGTCAGTGATGGAGCTTTTTCTGTCGCGGACGGGAAACGATATGGAGCTGATCGACCAGGAGCTGGAGAAGCTGCTCTGCTACGCCATGGATCGGGATGTGATTGAGGCGGCAGATGTGGAGGCAATCTGCGCCAACCAGACCTCCGGAAAGATTTTCGAGATGGTGGACGCCATTGCCGGGAAGCAGCAGAAGAAAGCGCTGGATCTGTATTACGACCTGCTGATGCTAAAAGAGCCGCCCATGCGGATCCTTTTTTTGATCACCCGCCAGTTCCAGATCCTGATGCAGCTCAAAGAGATGACAGAAAAGGGGTTTGACTACAAATATATGGCCGGGAAGGCCGGCGTGCCGGAGTTCGCCGTCCGCAAGTACATCGGCCAGGCGCGCAGCTTTTCCCTGCGCCGTCTGGAGGCGGCGGTGCGGGACGGCATCCAGGCGGAGGAGGACGTGAAGACCGGAAAAATGAACGACCAGCTTTCCGTGGAGCTGTTTCTGATGACCTACAGCTCCTGATGTTCCTTGGTACGGATGATCCGGATCGGATCGTATCCCTGCTGGATCAGTATCCGTGGTTTGAGAACCTGTACCGGGATCTTTACACAGCCTGCTGCAACACGGAGAAGGTGATGGATATGTTTTCAGAGGAACTGAGGATCCTGGACCGGAACACAGCGCAGTATATGATCGATGAGATGGAGGCGGAGATCCGGAAGCAGGGGGAACAGCTGAAGGAAAAGGACGCGCAGATAGAGGAGAGGGACGCGCAGTTAGAAGAAAAGGATGACCAGTTAAAGGTCAGAGATGTACAACTGCAGGAAAAAGTAAATCAGCTGCAGAGCCAGAACAGGATGCTGGAGAAGGTCAGCTGCAGTCTGGTTGAAGAATGCCGGGAGCAGGGGAAGAGCCGCGCCGAGGCGGGCAGAGTCCTCTGCGACAGGATGGGGATGGATCCGGATCTGGCCGGTGAGATGGTGCAGAAATTTTGGAGAAATGATTGAGTAAAACGCAGTATGAGACGCGGATCAGAAGGGAGAGAAAAA
>CALWGM010000119.1 GCA_944380065.1 uncultured Lachnospiraceae bacterium | reverse complement strand
ATCTTCATAGGTGAGGCAAAATTGCATATTGATGGTAAAATCGAACTTGTTATTTTTGCGGAACCTATAAATATGAAATCTGATGATGACAGTCTTCCGACAGGAGATGTCGAATACATAGAAGCTGTACATACAACAAAACATGTGGGGACGGAGATAAGAAGCAAACTCAAAGAGAAAGGAATTGCCAGGGGATATAATTACTATAAAGAAATGCTGCCGGATGAATATAGTTGTATAGCGGCAGAATCATATAATATTGTCGGAGCAGAGATTCACGATTCTGATTTATTTATTTTTTTGGATTGTCTTGTTGGAGATATAGTGTATTCCGATTGTATGCTTGTAATTGAAGAGTATAAATATTTGCCTCAAAATCATTCGCATAACCGTTCAGAAGCAGATCCGAAGTGGCAGATTATTGAAAATAGATCCCTGTTTATGACATTCCGAGAGTTTCTGATTGATGGTTGCGAGATGGATGAATTGAACTATGATGAGAAAAAACACGCAATCCAAATCTTTGGGAATGGCCATCACGAAATAGAAGGCTCTTCTGTTTTTTGCGACATTAGGATAGAATTTCGTAGGATTAAACTGTTCTGGAATGCAGAATATGATTATTTTTCCGGGAAAAAGCTGGCTGGAGCAGAAAGAAATGTACGCATCTAATAAGAAGGTGTATCGAAATCTCTGGATATTTCAATCCTGGCTGGACGCGATACGGCAATGTATCCGGGGATTCAGGCAGCTTTTGGTCTGACGGAAGTGCAGGGAATAATCTTCTGTTAGATGGCGTTTGCTTTGCGGTATTAGCCGCGGCGCTGTTATTTGCCAGGGAATATCGCAGAAGATCCAGGAGAAGGTAACGCTATTTTCCGCTCTGCTCATATCTCCACGCCCGGGGGGACACCCCGTATACGTTTTTAAATGCACGGGAAAAATGAAGCTGGTTGGGGTATCCCACAGCGTTCCCGATGTCTGCGATGGAAAGGGAAGTCATTTTCAGGAGTTCGCCGGCTTTTGACATCCGGTAGGAAATCAGGAACTCCTGGGGGGACTTCCCTACTGTGTCGTGGAAAATTTTTCCAAAATAGCTGCGGTTCAGGTTGCAGAAAGCCGCAATGTCTTCCACTGTGATATCGTTCTGAAAATTCTGTTCAATAAAAGTCACAGCTTCTTTCACATAAAAATCACGCATACGCCCGCCCTTTGTCTGGATCGGAAAGGCATTGGAGCGGGTCAGGTAATCTAAGAACAGGTACAGGTGGCCGATGAGATGAAACGGGGACTCATGGGAATGGTTGGTGATATAGAGCATCTCCTCTTTCATCTGCTGCGCCAGATCCTTATGCCGGGGGCGGTAGACCGGATGGCTGATATTCAGCCCGCAGGACTCTACCGCCTCTTTTACTTTCAGGCCGTCAAATTCCAGCCATACATATTCCCAGGGCAGTTCATTGTCCGCAATATAGGTGCAGATCTGGTGGGGAAAAATCATGAAGCCCTGTCCGCTCCGGATCTTGTAGGTAATGGAATCGCCGCTGGAGTTCTGGGCGGTGTGGGTGCCCGTCCCTGAAATGACATAATGAAACAGATAGTGGTTTCGTGCCACCGGGCCGAAGGAATGGGCAGGGTCACAGCGCTCCCAGCCGTATTGATATAAACCGAGATCGATGAAGTTTTCACTGGGAAAAATAGAAAACAAAATATTGCTCATACTATATACCTCCGGCGCCTGATAAAACCATTATATACCAAAATGCTATCTGACATCAAATTATATCAAAAAATACAGCATTAAGGTATAAAACAACAGATATAGCGATATTTATGGACGCATATTGATATGTTAATATATAGATATCGAAAAAAGAAAGGAGATATAGCCATGAAAAGGAAAAAAGTAAAGTTCTTTGCCATGGTTCTGGCTGCCGTGATGGCCGGCGGCCTTCTGCTGCCCGGCTGTTCCGGCGGGGAACGGTCCGGGGGAAAAACCGAGATTGAAATTGTGCAGTATAAGCCGGAAGCTGCCACGTATTTTGATCAGGTAGAAGAGCAGTTTAATGCGACCCATGACGACATTCACTTAACCATTGATTCGCCAAATGACGCCTCAACCATTCTCCGTACCCGGTTTATCCGGGAGGATTACCCGGACATTATCGGTATCGGCGGAGATATCAATTATTCCTACTATGTGGATGCGGAAATTCTGGCTGACGTATCTGATTATGGGGGAATGGAAGATATCAAGGATTCTTATCTTGATATCGCGGAGGCGCTGGAATTTGTCCCGACAGACGGCACATATATCGTCCCTTATGTGGCCAACGCGGCAGGAATCCTCTACAACAAAGATATGTTTGAAGAGCATGGCTGGGAGATCCCGGAAAATTGGGAGGAACTGATGGCGCTGTGTGAGGAAATCCAGGCGGAGGGGATCCTTCCTTTTTATTTCGGGTTCCGCGACACATGGACCTGCCTTGCCCCGTGGAATTCTATCGCGGTGGATCTTGCTCCGGCTGACCTGTGCCGTCAGGTGAACCGGGGGGAAGCAAATTTTACGGAAGGATATGCGGAAGTGGCAGATAAATATCTGCAGCTGATCAGTTATGGGCCGGAGGATCCGATTGCCTATGGCTATAATGATGCCTGCACGGCATTTGCCAGGGGAGAATCCGCCATGTATCCCATCGGAAGTTATGCGGTGCCGCAGGTTCTCTCTGTGAATCCGGATATGAACATTGATTCTTTTGTAATGCCCGCCAATGATGATGCAGATGGAAATACGCTGAACTCCGGTATTGATCTGGGATTCGCTGTTACGGCAGCCTGTGAAAACAAAGAAGCCGCTTATGAGGTGCTGGATTTCCTGATGGAGGATGCGAATATCCAGGCTTACATTGACGACCAGAATGCAGTGCCATGCAAAGAGGGGGATTTTGAGCTGGCTTCCATGCTGGATGGGATGTCGGAATACATTGCGTCCGGAAATATGACCGATTACCAGGATCACTATTATCCTTCGGAAATGGCGGTGGACGCGATCCTGCAGACCTATGTGATCGACCAGGATAAGGAGGCTTTCCTGGAGCGCTTTGACAGTGACTGGCTGCGTTATAACCGTGATATTATCCGCACGGTGGAAGAATATGAGGCGGAACACGGGAGCGATGAATAAAAAAAGGAGACGAGCGGAATGATGAAAAATGAAAGAAAACGTACGTTTTTGCTGATTACCCTGCCGATCCTGGCGCTGTTTATCTGTTTCAATACAGTACCGCTGATCCGGGGTGTGGTTTATAGTTTTACGAATTTTAAGGGATTTGGGACGTTTGACTGGGTAGGGCTGAGAAACTATATTGATCTGTTCCAGGATTCCCGTGTGGGAGGTTCCTACCTGTTTACCTTTAAACTGGCGATCGTGTCTACGATTGTTACGAATGTCATTGGCCTTATGCTGGCTTTGGGGCTGAACAGTAAAATCCGTGCCAAGGGCCTGTTCCGGGCGCTGTATTTCCTGCCAAACGTGCTGGGCGCGCTGGTAGTCGGTTATGTATTCCAGTATCTGTTTACCTACATTCTGCCCGCATTGGGGGAGATGATCGGGAGCGAGGCGCTCAGTTCCAGTATGCTGTCCAATGAGAAGACGGCCTGGATCGCGATTATGATCGTCTGCTGCTGGCAGAATATCGCTATGACAACGATCATCTATATATCCGGCCTGCAGACGGTGCCGGAGGATGTATATGAGGCCGGCTCACTGGACGGGGCAACAGGCTGGAAACAGTTCCGGCATCTGACGTTTCCGCTGATCATACCGTTCTTTACCATCAATATGGTGCTGTGCGGGAAGAACTTCCTGATGGTATTCGACCAGATCATGGCGATGACCAAGGGCGGACCGGCGCAGAGTACGGAATCCATTTCCTACCTGATCTACAATAATGGTATGTCGGGCGGCCAGTTTGGCTTCCAGAGTGCCAATGCTGTTATTTTCTTCATTGTGATCGTGGCGATCTCCGCAGCGCAGATGATTTTCTCCGGCAGGAAGGAGGAACAGTTATAATGAATAAGATAAAAACGACAGATAAGATAAAAACAAACTGGCCGGTGATGATCTTACTGATTTTGGGGCTCAGCACCATTGTGTTCCCGCTGTATATGGCGATTGTCATTGCGTTTAAGCAGCCTTCTGAAATGACAAACAGCATTTCCGGGATTTTGTCCCTGCCTTCCAAATGGAGTTTTTCCAATTTTGTGCAGGCCATGGAGGTGACCGATTTCTGGAGATCGCTGGGAAACAGTATCCTGATCACCGTGGTGACTGCGGTACTCTGTATCGTGCTGCATTCCATGATCGGATACGCGATCGGACGGAACCGCGGAAAGAGCAAATTTTATAAATTTGTGTACCTGTTTATTGTAAGCGGTATGTTCGTTCCGTTTGCGATTCTGATGATGCCTCTGGCAAAACAGACGGCTGAGCTGGGGCTGTCAAATTGGGCTGGTGTTATCATCCTGTATGTGGTATTCTATATGCCGATGAATATACTTTTGTATTCCGGATACCTGGTGAATATCCCCATTGCCCTCGAAGAGGCTGCAAGAGTGGATGGCGCGGGCACCTGGCGTACCTTCTGGAAAGTGATTTTCCCGATTATGAAACCCATGCATGCTACGGTTGCGATCATCACAGCCCTTGCGGTCTGGAACGATGTGATGACGCCGCTGGTTATTATGTCAGGCACAGGACAGAATACGCTGCCTCTGGCTCAGCTGAATTTCCAGACGCAGTTTGGTACAAATTACAACCTGGCCTTTGCTTCGTATTTGCTGGCGCTGATACCGATCCTGATCTTCTATGTGCTGTGTCAGCGGCAGATTATCAACGGCGTGGTAAACGGCGCTGTAAAATAACCGGCGCCGGATGCAAATAGCCTGACTGCGGAAGCGGGCGTGTGCGGGGTGAAACGGGATCAGTATGATAAATATAGATACAGGAGAGAGAACGATGAGTATTTTTTATGAAGAACAGTCCAGGACAATTACCTTACACACGGTCAGCACAACCTACCAGATGCAGATTGACAGATATGGGTTCCTTTTGCATCTTTATTACGGGAAACGGGCGGACGGATGCATGGATTATCTTCTGACCTACTATGACCGGGGATTTTCGGGCAATCCCTATGAAGCGGGCACGGACAAAACCTATTCCATGGATTCCCTGCCGCAGGAATTCCCGTCCCTGGGAACCGGCGATTACCGGACACCGGCCTGCATTATCAAAAATACAGACCGGACGTACTGCAGTGATTTCCGTTATGTCAGCCACAGGATCCGGGAAGGGAAGTATTCTCTTCCCGGGCTTCCTGCGGTGTACGCGCAGGAGGATGAGGCTCAGAGTCTGGAGATCCTGCTGCGTGATCCGGTGACAGGAGTGGAGGCGGTGCTGCTTTACGGAGTGCTGCCGGAGTGCGATGTCATCACCAGAAGTGTAAAGATTGTAAATGCCAGCCAGGGGCATGTTTCCGTCAAAAAGCTGGCGCCGGCCTGTCTGGATCTTGTGGGCGGGGATTATGATTTCATTACTTTTTACGGAAGGCATGCCATGGAGCGGAATTTCCAGAGGATGCCGGTAGGGCACGGGACATCAAAGATCGGCAGCCTGCGGGGGACTTCCAGCCATCAGTATAATCCTGCCGTGATCCTGGCGGAGCGTGAAACCACGGAGGATGCAGGCGCCTGCTACGGCATGGCGTTTGTGTACAGCGGAGGTTTCCAGAGCGAGGCCGGCCGGGATCAGTATTCCCAGACCCGGCTGCTGATGGGGCTTTCGGAGGAACAGTTTTCCTACCCCCTGCATGTGGGGGAGGAGTTCCAGTCGCCGGAAGTGATTCTGACTTATTCTTCAGCAGGGCTTGGGAAATTGTCCCGGAATTTCCACCGCTGTATCCGGGAACACCTGTGCAGGGGCAAATATAAGGAGGCCGCGCGGCCGATCCTGCTCAACAGCTGGGAGGCTTCGTATTTCAATTTTACGGGGGAAAGCCTTCTGGCGCTGGCCAGGCAGGCGGCGGAGCTGGGCATTGAAATGTTTGTGATGGATGACGGCTGGTTCGGCCAGCGGGACAGTGAACTGAGAGGGTTGGGAGACTGGAAGGTTAATGAAGAAAAGTTAGGCTGTTCCCTGGGCGAGCTGATCCGCAAAATCAATGACATGGGACTGAAGTTCGGGATCTGGATCGAACCGGAGATGGTGAACGAGGACAGCGACCTGTACCGGGAACACCCCGACTGGGCATTTGTGATCCCGGGGCGCCGTCCCAACCGTTCCAGGTACCAGCTTGTCCTGGATTTTTCCAGAAAAGAAGTGGTGGACTATATTTTTGACCAGATCTGCGCAGTCCTGGATCAGGGAAATGTGGAATATGTGAAATGGGATATGAACCGGAGCCTGGCGGATATTTATTCTGCTGCCGCGGACAGCCAGGGGCGAGTGCTGCATGATTATGTACTGGGTCTGTATGACTTCCTGGAGAGGCTGGTGACGAGATATCCCAATATCCTTTTGGAGGGCTGCAGCGGCGGCGGCGGGCGCTTCGACGCGGGGATGCTGTATTATACGCCCCAGATCTGGTGCAGTGATAATACAGATCCCATTGACCGGCTGGAAATCCAGTATGGAACCTCCTTTATCTATCCGGCTTCTTCTGTGGGAGCCCATGTTTCGGCTTCGCCGAACCATCAGACCAGGCGGGTGACTTCCATGAAAACCAGAGCGATGGTGGCGATGGCAGGCGTTTTCGGATATGAGCTGAACCTGAATGAGCTGAGCGATGGGGAAAAGGATGAGATCCGCTGCCAGATTGCGGAATATAAAAAGCATGCAGCGCTGGTGCAGCAGGGGGACTACTATCGGCTCACCAATCCGCAGACCGATAACCAGGGCGCCTGGGAATTTGTTTCCAGGGATCAGAAAGAAGCGCTGGTGCAGGTGGTGGGCATCAAAAAGCACGCCAACATGACAGTGGATTATATCCGTGTCAAAGGACTGAAGGAAAATACCATGTACCGGGATATGGAGACCGGAAGGCTTTACAACAGTACGGCCCTGATGGAGGCCGGAGTCCCCAAACCGGTCTTGGAGGGTGAGTATCAGGCCTATCAGTGGTATTTTGTGGAAGAAGAATAGAAAACCTCAGGGGGAGAATTATGGCAGGGAAGAAAAAAGAAACATTCGACGACAGATTGCGGATCCACTACGATGAGCTGAAATGGCTGTATATGGAGCTGTATGGAAATGACGATATGTTTGGCGAACTCTGCGAACAGATGAGATGGTATGACGGGCAGAGAAAGCCGGCGCTGAAAAAGCTGGATCAGAAACGGAAAGCCCAGGGAGAATGGTACCGGAAGAGAGAACTGCTGGGAATGATGCTGTATATTGACAACTTTGCCGGCGATATCCGGGGCGTCAGTGAAAAGCTGTCTTATCTGGAGCAGTGCAATGTGAACTATATCCATCTGATGCCGTTTCTGGATTCCCCGAAAGGGCGGTCGGACGGCGGATATGCGGTGGCTGATTTCCGTAAGGTGAAACCGGAGCTTGGCACCATGGAGGATCTGGCCAGGCTGGCTGACCAGTGCCATGAAAAGGGCATCAGCCTGTGCATGGATTTTGTCATGAACCATACCTCAGAGGATCATGAGTGGGCCAGGAGAGCCCGCCGGGGAGAAGGGGAATATATGAGCCGCTATTTCTTCTACGCGGATCCGCTGTTTCCCCAGGAGTATGAGCGGACCGTACCCCAGGTATTCCCCACAACTGCGCCGGGGAATTTTACCTGGCTGCCGGAGATCGGCCATTATGTGATGACCACGTTTTACCCTTATCAGTGGGATCTGAATTACCGCAACCCCAGAGTATTTAACGAGATGATGTATAATTTCCTGTATCTGGCGAATCAGGGGATGGATATTTTCCGGATCGATGCGGTTCCCTATATCTGGAAAGAACTGGGAACGAACTGCCGGAACCTTCCTCAGGTTCATACCATTGTGCGAATGATGCGTATGATCGGGGAGATTGTCTGTCCGGGGATCGTGCTTCTGGGGGAAGTGGTGATGGAGCCCAGGGAGGTGGCGCCCTATTTCGGGACGGTGGAAAAGCCGGAATGCCACATGCTTTATAATGTGACGACGATGGCTACCACCTGGCACACGGTGGCCACAGAAGATACGCGGCTGCTGAGAAAACAGATGGATACTGTGTGTGCGCTTCCGAGAGAGTATACATTCCTTAACTATCTCCGTTGCCATGATGATATCGGCTGGGGGCTGGATTATGCCGCGCTCAGGAACTGGGGAATGGAAGAAGTGCCTCACAAGAAATATCTGAATGATTTTTTCCAGGGCAGGACAGCCGGGAGCGTCAGCCGGGGTGAACTCTATAATGAAGATCCGGTGACCGGGGACGCCCGGTTCTGCGGGACTACGGCATCCATGTGCGGCGTGGAGTGCGCGGGATTTGAACAGGATGAGGCAAAGATGGAGATGGCAGTCCGCAAGGATCTGATGCTCCATGCCTATATGTTTACCCAGTCAGGGATTCCCCTGCTGTACAGCGGAGACGAGGTGGGGCAGGTCAATGACTATACGTACAAAGAGGATCCCGATAAGGCTGCGGATTCCAGATATATCCACAGAGGAAAGTTCTGCTGGGATCTGGTGGATCAGATCCGGGATCCGTCCAGCGTGCAGGGGAGGATTTTTGGCGGGCTGGAACAGTTAGAGACCATCCGCAGGACAGAGGCAGTCTTTGATGCCGATGCAGAAGTGTACACCCGGGATTATGATGACACCTCCATCCTCTGGATCGTGCGGAAGGCCGGGGGAGAAGAGTTTCATGCCGTTTTCAATTTCAGTAATCAGGGCAGAAAGATCTGGATGCCCGAAAAGGCGAACTATACCGATCTGCTCACAGGGAAGACCGGCGAAATAGAGACGGCTGATCTGGATGGCTGGGATTTTGTGTGGATGAAAAGAAAGAAGGTCTGACATCCTGCAGGAGGGTGTGGAACATGCGGGACAGTATCGGATACCTGTCGGAAGGCAGGAATCCGATACTGTCCCGCTTTTGGTTTACGGGGTAATGCTATCACCTGTAAGATATGATGTTTTGTAAGCTTTAA
>CALWGM010000118.1 GCA_944380065.1 uncultured Lachnospiraceae bacterium | reverse complement strand
TACAGCTTTGATCTGTCATTGTCATATACTCCATCCTTTCTCTTCCCAAAAGGAAAAAGACGCCCTCTGTCATAGGGTCGCCTTTTTATTGTACCGGAAAGTCCTCCTTCCTGCAACAAAAAATCTTCATTCTTCATCCAGGAGAATCGCTTTCGCCTTTTTGTATTTTCTCCGCAGCTCCTGCAGCTTTTCCTCTGTGATCTCCCGGTGCGCCACCCGTGTCTCATCCGAATTATGAACCAGATCCGCCGTTTTGACTCTGCGGGCGTAATAATTATCTTTCAGATTGCGGACATAATCGAAATAGTCCCCGGCGCCATCGTAGGTCAGCAGCGCCACCGCCTCTGTCACCACCTGGGGGAATTCCTTTTCCAGGTCTTTTATCGTAACCGGGGTGTCCTCCACCACATCGTGGAGCAGCGCCACCGTACAGGAAATCTCATCGTCCATCTGCTCCGCCAGATGGTAAGGATGAAAAATGTAAGGCACATTGCTCCGGTCCAGCTGTCCGTGGTGCGCCTGGTAGGCGTACCGCATGGCTTTTAATGTCATCGGTGTATAAATCATGGTATCTCCCTTCCGCTCCCCCGTTCATTATAACAGATTACGCGGATCGTGCTGTCTTTTTTTTCATCCATTCAGCGGGGAAAGTACCACGTCGCCGGTTCTGCGGGTCTCCTTCAGGTCGATGATCCGCTGGTTTTCAGACCCCCGGAACTTCAGGCAAAGGTTTCTCTGCTCCTCCACGAACGGGCCGTCCACTAAAATGTCGATGCAGTCCAGCATTCCGTCCGTATACTCCGTATATTTCCGTCCGCCCGGAACCAGATCCCGCTCATAAACAAACCCGGTAAACGCCCAGATATCCCGGTTGGGAAGCTCTTCCTTCACTCGGCGCACCAATGCTGCCAGCGCCTCCTGGTTCACCGGCTCGAAGGGCTCGCCGCCCAGCAGGGTCAGTCCCTTATACTGGGGCTTCGCAAGCTCACGGAGAATAAAATCTTCCATCTGTTCCGTATAGGGCTCGCCGTAATCAAAATCCCAGGTCTGCGGCTGAAAACAGCCTTTGCAGCGGTTCGTACACCCGGAGACAAAAACCGTTACCCGGATCCCCGTCCCGTTTGCCACATCATATGTTTTGATTTCTCCTACATTCATGCCGCTCTCACTCCTCATCCTCTTTTTTCCGCCATGACACAGGCAAAACAGGCTTCACAGAGAAATCCGCATGTCTCTCCATGGAGCCTGTTATGGTCAGATTTATTTACAGGTGCAGCACCCGCTCTTTGATTTCCTGCGTCCGTCCCTGGTTCCAGAACTGTGTCCCGATATAACCGCAGGTACGTCTCGCCACATTCATTTTATTCTGGTCGCGGTTGCCGCAGTTGGGGCATTCCCACAAGAGCTTTCCGTCCTCTTCCACAATCTGGATCTCGCCTGTGTAACCGCACTCCTGGCAGAAATCACTCTTGGTGTTCAGCTCCGCATACATGATGTTGTCATAGATATACTGCATCACCGTCAGAACTGCGTCCAGATTGTCCTGCAGATTGGGAACCTCCACATAGCTGATGGCGCCGCCCGGGGAAAGCGCCTGGAACTGCGCTTCAAATTTCAGCTTTTCAAAGGCGTCGATATCCTCCGTCACATGCACGTGGTAACTGTTCGTAATATAATTCTTATCCGTCACGCCGGGGATCACGCCGAACCGCTGCTGCAGGCACTTGGCAAACTTATAAGTGGTGGACTCCAGCGGGGTGCCGTACAGGCTGAAATCGATGTTGTTTTCCTTTTTCCATTTGGCGCAGGCGTCGTTCATATGCTGCATCACTTCCAATGCAAACGGCGTCGCGCTGGGATCCGTGTGGGATTTGCCGGTCATATAGCGGACACACTCGCACAGCCCGGCATAGCCCAGGGAAATGGTGGAGTAGCCGCCAAACAGCAGTTTGTCAATGGGCTCGCCCTTTTTCAGGCGCGCCAGCGCGCCGTGCTGCCAGAGGATCGGAGCCACATCGGAGGGCGTTCCCAGAAGGCGTTTATGACGGCACAGCAGAGCCCTGTAACAAAGCTCCAGCCGCTCGTCAAAAATCTTCCAGAACTTTTCCATGTTTCCGCCGGAGGAGCAGGCCACATCCACTAAATTCAGCGTCACCACACCCTGGTTGAAACGGCCGTAATATTTCGGCTGGTTCGTCTCCGGATCCACATAGGGAGTCAGGAAGGAACGGCAGCCCATGCAGGTGTAGCAGTGTCCCTCGCCGTTTTTATCTACTTTATTCTGAAGCATGATCTTCTCGGAAATATAGTCCGGAACCATGCGCTTCGCCGTACACTCGGCCGCCAATTTGGTCAGATACCAGTACTTGCTTCCCTCGGTGATATTGTCCTCCTCTAAGACGTAAATCAGTTTCGGGAAAGCCGGGGTGATATACACACCCTTCTCATTCTTGATGCCCTGGATCCGCTGCCGCAATACTTCCTCCGTCACCATCGCCAGGTCGTCCCGCATCGGCCCTTCCGGAACCTCATCCAGATACATAAACACCGTAATGAACGGAGCCTGCCCATTGGTGGTCATCAGCGTGATCACCTGATACTGGATCATCTGAACGCCCTGTTTGACCTCCTTGCGCACCCGCATCTCGGCCACCCGGTTGATGGTATCCTGATCCGCCTCGATGCCGCTCTGCTCAAACTCGTAAGCAACCTCCTTCTGATATTTCTCCCGGCTGACCTGCACAAAAGGCACCAGATGCGCCAGGGAAATACTCTGGCCGCCGTACTGGGAGCTGGCGATCTGCGCCACCGCCTGGGTCGCCACGTTGCAGGCTGTGGCAAAGCTGTGGGGCTTCTCGATCATAGTCTCGCTGATCACCGTGCCGTTCTGCAGCATGTCCTCCAGGTTCACCAGGCAGCAGTTGTGCATATGCTGTGCAAAATAGTCCGCGTCATGGAAATGGATCAGCCCCTTCTCATGCGCCTCCACCACGTCCTGGGGAAGCAGGAAACGCCTGGTGATATCCTTGCTGACCTCGCCGGCCATATAGTCGCGCTGCACGCTGTTGACCGTGGGGTTCTTGTTGGAATTCTCCTGCTTTACCTCCTCGTTGTCAAACTCTAAAAGGCTTAAAATCTGCTCGTCGGTAGAATTGGACTTCCTGACCAGCGCCCTCTTATAACGGTAGGTGATATAGTTCCTGGCCACCGAAAAAGCCCTCTGGTTCATGATCTGGTTCTCCACCAGATCCTGGATCTCCTCCACGCTCAGCGCCCGGTTCATGCCCTCGCAGATGGTCCTCATATTCGCGGAAATCACTGCGATCTGCTCCGGCGTCATCTTCTCCACATCCGATACACTCTCGTTCGCTTTCACCACGGCTGCCGTGATCTTTTCCAGGTCAAAAGGCGCTTCCACGCCGCTTCTCTTAATGATCTTCATCGTCCCTCTCCTTCTCTCCCATGGGTATTCTTCTATATCTTGTATTTCTCATCGTCTGCACGACCTATTCTACTATATCTTGTGGTCAAATGCAACATGATTTTCTACATCTTGTGACTCCTCCGGCTCTCCCGGCGCCTCGTAAGGCAGCCGGAAACCCTTGATTTTCCTTGCTTTTTATAACAAACGTTTGTTCATATTCTTCGTTGTCAAACATAATTTTTTCTTTTATAATACATGTATCAAATGAGGATTTTATGATTCCGAAAGTTATTGTAATGTACGTTAAGCAAACGTTTTCTCTTCATTTCCCTATATTTTGAATGCCAAAGGAATATCAGGAAATACTTACAGGGAAAGCGTAACTCTATCACAAAGGAGGGGAGGTCTTATGTCGTTAAAGAAAATCGCAGAGATGGTCGGCGTTTCTCCATCCACTGTATCCAGAGTTCTGAATGACCGTTCCAGCTCCTGTGCCTCCGAAGCGGTGAAACAGAAAATCTGGGAAGCGGCGCACGAAATTAACTACATCCCAAACTCCGCGGCGCGCAGGCTGAAGCTCGGGGAGACCGAGGAGACTCCCACCCTCCGTCTGGCCATCGTTCTGGCCAGGACTGACCATCTGCAGCAGGATCCCTTTTTCCGGGAGCTGTACCGGGAATTGGAGATCGAGATCCTGAAGGAGGGATATTCCCTCACCGGAACGCTGACGGCTGCCGAGGCAGAGCAGCTGACGCCGGGACAGTTCGACGGGATCCTCATCCTGGGACGGTGTTTTGGTTCGCTGCTGCAGACACTGAGCGAATGTACCAGACATCTGGTGGGCATCTGGCGCAATCCCATCAATTATGAGATCGACGAGGTGGTCTGCGACGGCAGGGAAGCCGCCCGTCTGGCCGTCTCCTACCTGATTGAAAAAGGCCACCGGAAGATCGGCTATATCGGCGATTGCTCCAACGAGAGCCGCTATGTGGGATACACGGAGACGATGATCCTGCACCAGCTTCCCCTGGACTATGACTGCATCGTTTCCACTGACCATACGGAACAGTCCGGGTACGAGGCGATGCTGCAGATCCGCCAGGTCAGCGGCATGACCGCCGTATTCTGCGCCAATGATATCAGCGCTGTAGGCGCGCTCCGCGCACTGCGGGAACACCGCGTTTCCGACCGCAGGAAGATTTCCGTGATCTCCATCGACAATATCGAGGAGGCTCAGTCCACGCGGCCTATGCTGACCACTGTGCATATACCCCGCAAAGATATGGCTCATGTGGCGCTGCAGATCCTGACCGACCGGATTCGCCGGGGACACACGGAAAAAATGCGCGTGGAGTTTCCCTGCCAGGTGGTGGAGCGGGAGAGTGTTTTTGACAACTGAAGGGAGTTTTATATAGGATGAGAGAGACTGAGGCTGCCGCAGATGCGGCAGCCTCTTCTGAAACTTACGAAAAACATTCCCACATCTTTCGTGAGTATGCACCACCAGAAGCTGTGAA
>CALWGM010000117.1 GCA_944380065.1 uncultured Lachnospiraceae bacterium | reverse complement strand
TTCTGCAGTCCTAACTTTGCTATTACCTCTTCCAAAAAACGGACCCTTTTATTCAGAGAATCCATCAAAACAAGATCCAGATCCGGGAAAACAATTTTCAGCGGAATCCCCGGAAAACCGGCTCCCGTGCCAAGGTCCAGCATTTTTCCTGTATCCGGCCGGGGAAACGCTTTCACCAGGCAAAGACTGTCCAGAAAATGCTTTTCTACAACTTCCTGGAATTCGGTAATCCCGGTCAGATTCATCACTTTGTTTTTTTCCATTAAATATTCATAAAAGGTGAGGAACTGCTGGATCTGCTCCTCCGACAGATCCAGTTTCAGTTCCTGCAATCCTTTCTGAAAACGGCTGCAATCATAATTCATAACATATACGCGTCTTTCTTCCTATTATAATGTGCAATTCTGCTGTCTGCCATATCAGCTGACGATATCTTTCCGTGTGTCAATCTGCGGATGCTCCTCCCGGTATTTCATCTGCTCCAGATAAACAAGCAAAACAGAAATATCTGCAGGGGACACGCCCGAGATCCGGGAAGCCTGTCCAATGGATACCGGCTGATAAAGATTCAGTTTCTGCTGCGCTTCCATGCGGAGTCCGCTGATTTGGTTATAATCGAAGTTTTTCGGAAGCTTTTTCTTCTCCAACTTCTTAAACTGACTCACCTGCCTGATCTGCCGGCGGATATATCCATCGTATTTGATGTTGATATTCACCTGCTCTCTCACATCTGCAGGCAGTTCCGGGCGTTCCGGGTCAATGGGAGCCAGTACATCATAGTTCAGCTCCGGACGCCGGATCAGTTCTGTCAGAGTGATACCGCTGCTTAACACCTGGCTTCCCTGGGCTGCAAGCAGCTCCTGTACCTGCTTATTTGCGCCAATATGAACAGAATTCACCCGTTCGATTTCCTGTGAAATCATCTGTTCCTTTGCCATAACCGCTTCATAGCGTTCCTGTGAGATCAGCCCCACCTCATATCCCTTTTTTGTCAGGCGCAGATCCGCGTTATCCTGGCGCAGGAGAAGACGGTACTCTGCACGGGAAGTCATCATCCGGTAAGGCTCATGGTTTTCTTTTGTCACCAGATCATCGATCAATACTCCGATGTAAGCTTCTGACCGATCCAAAATCAACGGTTCGCGTCCCCGGATCTTCATGGCTGCGTTGATACCGGCAATCAGTCCCTGAGCCGCCGCCTCCTCATAACCGGAACTGCCGTTAAACTGACCGCCGCTGAAAAGTCCGGAAATTTCTTTAAACTCCAGGGAAGGATATAACTGCCGGGGATTGATGCAGTCATACTCAATCGCATAGGCATTTCTGACAATTTTCGCATGTTCCAATCCCGGAACTGTGCGGTACATGGCATACTGGACATCCTCAGGCAGGGAACTGGACATGCCGCCGATATACATTTCGTTGGTATGGATCCCCTCCGGCTCTAAAAATACCTGATGACGGTCTTTATCCGCAAACTTTACCACTTTGTCCTCGATCGAGGGACAATACCGCGGCCCGGTTCCTTCAATCGTCCCGGAAAAAAGCGGGGAACGATCCAGATTCTGCCGGATGATCTCATGAGTTTTTTCATTTGTATAAGTAAGCCAGCAGCTGACCTGATCAATCTGCACACTTTCCGGATCCGTAGTAAAAGAAAATGGAACGACTCTTTCATCGCCGAACTGTTCCTGCATCTTTGAAAAATCAACCGTGCGGCGGTCTACCCTGGCCGGAGTACCGGTTTTAAAACGATACATCTCCACACCGTTTGCGATCAGGGAATCGGTCAGATGCGTGGCAGCCTGCATCCCGTTCGGCCCGGTATGATTGATCACATCCCCGTACAGACACCTGGCATTCAGGTATGTCCCGGTACAAAGCACCACAGCCCTGCAGGAATATTCCGCGCCGGAAAATGTTTTTACGCCGCGGATCTCATGGTTTTCCACCATCAGTTCTGAAACCTCCGCCTGGCGCAGTGTCAGATGATCCGTATTTTCCAGCACCTGGCGCATTCTTCTGGTATAATCCATCTTATCCGCCTGCGCTCTCAGGGAGTGGACAGCCGGACCTTTGGACTGGTTTAACATTTTGGACTGAATAAACGTGTGGTCAATATTGACGCCCATCTCTCCTCCCAGGGCGTCAATCTCTCTCACTAAATGTCCCTTGGAGCTCCCTCCGATATTCGGATTGCAGGGCATCATAGCCACGCTCTCGATACTGACAGTAAAGAGAATCGTTTCCAGTCCCAGTCTTGCACAGGCCAGGGCAGCTTCACATCCCGCATGTCCCGCCCCAACCACTACAACATCATAACTTTCCTTTAAAACAGGCATCGTATCCTCCGAATTTCTGAAAATATCATCGCAAACAACCGGTATACGAACTATTTTCCCATACAGAACTTGGAAAAAATCTCATTTACCAGGTCTTCCCCCACTGCTTCCCCAATAATGGTTCCCAACTCCTCATAAGCGCTCATCATATCGATGGTAAGAAAATCCTCCGGCATCCCATCCGCCATACTCTGAAGAACCATTTCCAAAGATTTCTTCGCTTCTGCCAGTGCATTCTTATGACGTATATTTGTAATATAGATTTCGTCATTAAAAGTAATATTTCCGGAGAAAAACATCTCCTGGATCGTTTCTTTCAGCACATCCATCCCCTGCTGCTCTTTTGCGGAAATGGAAATCACAGGCTTATCCAGATAATTCCGGATATCTGCAGCTTCCGTCTGAGTCTCCAGGTCTGATTTATTCAAAAGGACGATCGCTTTTTTATCCTGAATCGCATCCATGATATTTCTGTCGTTTTCATCCAGAACAGTAGAAGAATCCACCACATAAATCACCAGATCCGCTTTTCCCAGATATTCCAGGGAGCGGGATACCCCAATCTTTTCTACCACATCATCCGTGTCCCGGATTCCTGCAGTATCGATCACATTCAGCCCGATCCCTCCGATCTGGATCTGTTCTTCTAAAATATCCCTCGTGGTTCCGGCGATCTCTGTCACAATAGCCCGCTCCTCCCCGACCAGCAGATTTAACAGGGAAGACTTCCCGGCGTTCGGTTTTCCGACGATCACCGTTCGGATCCCTTCCTTCATCATCTTTCCGTTATCTGAGGAGGCGAGCAGCTTCTCCACATCGTTCAGGGCGCCTGTCATCTTTCCGCGCAGTTCCTCCTGATAATCATCCAGCGTATAGTGTTCCGGATCATCCAATGCAGATTCGATAAATGCCAGTTCGTGCAGGATGACGCTCCTGATTTCCCTGATTTTCCCGGAAACAGCGCCGCGCAGCTGGCTGACAGAGCTTTTCAGAGCCATATCATTTTTGGCATTGATCACATCGATCACAGACTCTGCCTGTGAGAGGTCGATCCGGCCGTTCAGGAAAGCCCGTTTTGTAAATTCTCCGGGTTCCGCCGGACGCGCTCCGTATTTTAAAACAGTTTCCAGCAGTCTTTTTATCACCAAAACCCCGCCATGGCAGTCAATCTCCACCACATCTTCGCAGGTATATGTCTTTGGAGCGCGCATCACGATCAGGAGAACTTCATCAATCACTTCTTCCCCGTCTGTAACATACCCATAATGTACCGTATGGGATTCCATGTCGGATACTTTCCTGTCTCCCTTTTTCGGGCGGAAAATCCGGTCTGCCACATTCAGGGCCTCTTCTCCGCTGATCCGGATAATCCCTATCCCGGAATTGGAAACAGCCGTGGCGATGGCCGCTATTGTATCTGTTTTCATACTCTTCTTCCTCTGCTGCATTCTTTAGACTCTCGTACCCTAATATAACACTACTTTTTTTCCATTACAACTGTTATAAAAACTTTATTTCCTCATACAGCCATATAATAAAAAACTGTCCCGTCCGGATCTGCTCACCCGGACGGGACAATCACAAATTCTGAAAGAATCAACCCTGTTTTCTGCGGTAATTATTCCTTTTCTTATTGTTGTTATGGTTAAAATTCACATCTTTTTTCAGGGTTACAACCACATGGCGGTACGGCTCCTCCCCTTCGCTGTGAGTCGTCACATAGTGATCATTCTGTAAAGCAGAATGGATCACTCTCCGCTCAAAAGGATTCATGGGCTCTAAAGAAACTGTTCTTCTGGTGCGCTTTACCTTATAGGCAATATTTTTGGCCAGGTTTTCCAGAGTTTCTTTCCGTCTGTTCCGGTAATCCTCCGTATCCAGCTTTACCTTGATATATTCATCGGCATGCCGGTTGATTGCCAGATTTGTAAGATACTGAAGGGAATCCAGAGTCTGTCCGCGCTTTCCGATCAAAACTCCCATATCGTCGCCGTTCAGCTCCACATCAAAAACATTTTCCTCATCAGACTGTCTGATCAGGATATCCACTTTCATATTCATCGCTTCAAAAACCTTCGCCAGAAAATCGCGGATCGTATCTTCCGGAGTAAATTTTTTGCGCACTTTGATTTTTGCAGGCTTACTGTTCAGCCCAAAGAACCCGGAACTGCCCTTTTCGATCACTTCATATTCGATCTGGTCACTTGTAGTCCCAAGCTGGACCAGGGCTTCTGTAATCGCATCATCGACTGTTTTCGCCGTAACTTCGATGAATTCCATATCTTCTCCCTCCCAACTATTTTGAATTCTTTTCGTTAAATTCTCTTACCTTATTGGCTTTCGCCGCCATACTTCCCTCTTTGTATTTCTTTGCCCCGGTATCAGCAGAAGAAGATTTGGAAACGGAATTTGCCTTCTCCGTAATGGATCTGTGTTTCGGCGCATTGATCTGCCGTGTATTGATCTTCGCCGCATTGGCGATGGTCTCCCCGGAAACACCCTTCTTTTCCGCCTTTTCCTTTGCTTTTTTCGCAGCCTTTTCCTCATTTTCCTTGACCAGCTTCGCCATATCGATCTTGTTAAAATGATGGTTTATAATCAGCTGCTGTACCAGACGGATCACAGAACCGGCGATCCAGTATACACCAACACCGATGGGAAGGAAGAATACGATGAAGAAAGAATAAATCGGCATAAAGTAATTCATCATCTTCATCTGGGCCGCCATAGCCTCCTGCTGTCCGCCTGCAGTTTGCTGGGGCATCAGCCGGATATTCAGCAGCTGGGAACCGGCCGCAATCACCGGGATCAGGATCGCAATCAGGATAAACAGGAAATGTCCCTCGTTGAAACTGGTTGTAATCAGGGTCTTCGGCGAATATACAATACTGGCACCGAGGAAATTGTTAAAATGCTCGATCGCGCTGTGCGTACTGTTGATCACATCGCTGAAGCCGCTGAAATCACCGATATTAGCCAGCGTATTCCAGTCGTCTGCCGTACACCGGTAAAGAATATCAATGATGGAGTTCCTGGTCTCCTCTCCGCCTCCCGCTGTATATGTAATACCGCGGAACACCGGATTGCCGTCAGAAACCTGTGTCAGGAAATTGTTCATGATGCTGTCGTAGTTGCTGGTGTTCATGATGCCGTCTACTACGCCGGTGAACGTATCCCTGACCCTGGTTACATAACCGGGAACATTATAAATAATACGGTACAGCGGGAACAGGATCAGCAGCTGGATCACCATGAAAATACAGCTTCCGGAAGGATTTACGCCGTATTTTTTGTAAACAGCCTGTGTCTCCTCGTTCATTGCCTGTACAGACGCAGAATCTTTTCTGTTTTTATACTTTTTCTGAATCTTCTGAATCTCAGGATTCATGATCTGTGACATCTTGGAAAACTTCTGCTGCTGATAGGTCAGCGGAAGCATAAAAAGATAAATCACAACGGTGAAAATAATAATCGTCAGGGCAATGTTCTGGATATTCAGGAAATTGTCCAGAAACACGTAGATACCATTCATCAAAAGACCCAGCAGTCTTGCGATGGGCTTTAAAATGCCGTTGGCGCCCTGTGTCAAAATCATTAAGGAATCCATTCTTTTTCCTCCTGGATCATGGAACCGGATCGTAACCTCCCTTTGAGAACGGGTTACATCTTAAAACTCTCCACGCGGCAAGCGCCCCGCCTTTGAGCGCGCCGTATTTCTGGACTGCCTCCAGACCATAGCAGGAACAGCTCGGATAATACGGACATTTTGTCGTCTTAGCCGGAGAGATTGCCTTCTGATAAAATTTAATTAAAAATATCAATATCTTTTTCAATCTGATTCCATCTTCTTTTCTGTTTCAATGATAATTTTGTGAAGACGTCCCAAGTGCAGCAGTGCAGATTTGATTTCGTGATATGATGCGTTTTTGGCACCCGCCCTTGCGATGACTGCCATGTCCCAACCACTATGGAACATCTCTTCGTGCAGTCTGTAGCTCTCCCGTAATAATCTGGTAATGTGGTGTCTCACCACGCTGTTGCCGACTTTTTTGCTGACCGAAATACCAAATCTATTCTTTTCTGATCCATTTTCCAGCACATACATGACCAATAACCGGTTGGCAAAAGATTTCCCGTTCCGGTAAACATTCTGAAAGTCCCTGTTTTTCTTCAATGATTCTGAAAAATGCATACCCTCAAACCTCTGGATTTCGAACTCTCAACCGGATCTGCCAAACATCCAGACCCGTCTGCAATACCCGAAAGAAAGAAAAGACCACAAAACATGTGGCCTAAGCTGATAATCTCTTTCTTCCTTTTGCTCTTCTTGCGGCCAAAACTTTTCTTCCGCCTGCCGTGCTCATTCTTTTTCTGAAACCATGGACTTTAGATCTCTGTCTCTTTTTCGGCTGATAAGTCATCTTCATACTGGATACACCTCCTATCTTCATAGCATCATTTCCGATAATATCAAAAATCGTCAGACAAGTCAATACAAAATAAAAAAAAGTAATATTTCGCCCATATTCCGCTTTTTTGCCTCCCAGCCTATCCCGTATACCTTTCATTATTTTTACATTGAAAATAAGCGCAATTTGAGGTATCATATAGGTTAGATTATTGTGGCTGTACTGCCGCATATGGAGAATGAGAATGGAATTGATTGAACAAAAATGGGATGAAATACTTCTGAAAGTAAAAGAAGAACACGAGCTGACGGATGTTTCTTTTAATACCTGGCTGAAGCCGCTGGAGGTCTATTCTGTCCAGAACGAAAGGGTATACATACTGGTTTCCAGTGAGCAGATGGGACTCAGCTATATCAAAAAGAAATATTACCTGCCGCTGAAGGTCGCCATTGCCGAAGTGACGGGCATTGAGTATGAGGTCGAATTTGTTCTTCCGGACCAGGCCAAAAAGCTGACCATGCATCATCCCCGAAAAACGCCCACGACGGAGGAGGCAGAGAGATCCAATCTGAATCCGAACTATACCTTCGACACATTTGTGGTGGGAAATAACAACCGTTTTGCCCACTCTGCCTCTTTGGCAGTGGCAGAGACGCCGGGAGAGGTTTACAATCCACTGTTTATTTACGGAGGCGTAGGTCTGGGCAAGACCCACCTGATGCATTCGATCGCACATTTTATCCAGGATAACCACCCGGAGCTGAAGGTTCTGTATGTCTCTTCCGAGACGTTCACCAACGAACTGATCGAATCCATCCGAAACGGAAATAATACGGCCATGACAAAGTTCCGGGAAAAATACCGCAGCATCGATGTGCTGCTGATCGACGACGTCCAGTTCATCATCGGCAAGGAAAGTACGCAGGAAGAGTTCTTCCACACGTTCAATGAGCTGCATGTGGCCAAGAAGCAGATCATCATTTCCAGCGACCGTCCTCCCAAAGAGATGGAGACGTTAGAGGAGAGGATCCGCTCCCGCTTTGAATGGGGGCTTTTGGCTGATATCGGTTCCCCGGATTACGAAACCCGCATGGCCATTCTCCGCAAAAAAGAAGAGATGGACGGCTTTGAACTGGATGACGCGATCCTGAACTACATAGCGATCAACATCAAGTCCAACATCCGTGAATTAGAGGGCGCCCTGAATAAATTAGTTGCCTATTCCAATCTGGTCAATACAGAGATCACCATGGACATCGCGGTCAAAGAGCTGCAGAATATCATTTCCCCGGATCAGCCGAGGGAGATCACCCCGCAGCTGATTATCGAGGTTGTCTCTGAACATTTCGGTATCACGGTGGACCAGATCATGTCCAAGTCCCGCAGCAGCGATGTGGCGAAGCCCAGACAGATCGCCATGTACCTGTGCAAGAATATGACAGATCATCCGCTGGATTCCATCGGACAGCTTCTGGGAGGACGCGACCACTCCACGGTCATCCATGGAATCAAAAAGGTGACAGACGAGATCAGTTCTGACCAGACATTCGCCAAAACGGTAGAAACCATCCGCAAAAAGATCAATCCAAATTGATTTTTGCAGCAGTTTCTTCCTTAATATAGTGAGACGCCCATATAGTTATCAACAATATTTTGTTGATAAACATTTTGTTTTGTTGACAACCCGTGAAAACCATGTTGGAGTTTTGTGGAAAGCAGTGGAAAACTTTACCACAGTCCTTTCCGGTTTTGCAGCTGGATACGCTGCTGATATCCGTCACACGAAACATACCGGACCTTTCCACAGATTTTCCAGAATCCATCCCCGGGGATTCCACAGGAATAAACCATGGTTCTTTTCTCCGGAATCCAGTGTTTTACAGGGTTTGCAGAATTATAAACATATAAACACCCTCTAAGAAGGATACGTTGAATACCATTTATATATGGATAGCCTGCACGTCAGGTTCTACCTGAAAGGAGTTATGCACATTATGAAATTAATCATTCCGAAATCAAATCTGGCTAAGGGAGTGAATATTGTTTCCAAGGCAGTTCCCTCCAAAACCACCATGTCGATCTTAGAATGTATCCTGATCGACGCTTCCGCCAATGAAATCAAACTCACAGCCAATGATATGGAGCTGGGCATAGAGACTGTGATTGAAGGCGAGATTGAAGAGCGGGGAATCATTGCCCTGGATGCAAAGATCTTTTCTGAAATCGTCAGGAAGCTTCCGGACAGCGATGTGACAATTTCTACCGACAGCTCCTTTAAGACCGTAATCAGCTGCGAAAAAGCAAAATTCAATATTATCGGGAGATCCGGGGAGGATTTTTCTTATCTGCCCTATATTGAGAAAAATGAATCCATTACGATTTCCGAATACACCCTGAAGGATGTGATCCGCCAGACTATTTTCTCCATATCGGATAATGAGACCAATAAGCTGATGTCCGGCGAATTGTTTGAGATTTATGAGAACCGTCTGCGTGTGGCGTCCCTGGACGGGCACCGGATTTCCATCCGCAATATTGAATTAAAGCAGAATTATGCCTCCAGGAAAGTGGTGGTTCCGGGCAAGACGCTGCAGGAGATCAGTAAGATTCTGACCGGCGAGGCGGAGGATTTGGTGGATATCTTCTTTACAGAGAATCATATCCTGTTTGAATTTGGAACCACCCGGGTGGTTTCCCGTCTGATCGAGGGAGAGTATTTCCATATTGACCAGATGCTTTCCTCTGATTATGAGACGCGTCTGACTGTCAACAAACGGGATCTGTTAGACTGTATTGACCGCGCGACGCTTCTGGTACGCGAGGGAGACAAAAAACCGATCATTATGAGGATCGGGGATGACGCCATGGAGTTAAAGATCAATTCCTTTATCGGATCCATGGATGAGGAGATTGAGATTTCCAAGGAGGGAAAAGATATTCTCATCGGCTTTAACCCGAAATTCTTTATCGACGCGCTGCGTGTGATCGACGAAGAGGAAGTGACTCTTTATATGGTCAATCCCAAAGCTCCCTGCTTTATCAAGGATGATGACGAGAGCTATATTTACCTGATCCTTCCGGTGAATTTCAACGCGGCTTCCGTATAAGGGGTATTCGTTACTGTTATTTTGGCATCCGATTCTTTGTTGTCCGGCGCATCCGGATGACAGCTGGATTTTTATGGAAATAAACGAGGAAAAAATGGAAATAATTACAATCAGAGATGATTTTATTAAGTTAGGACAGGCGCTGAAGCTGGCGGGGCTGGTGGATTCCGGCGTGGAAGCAAAGATCGCAGTCCAGGACGGGCAGGTACAGGTCAACGGAGAGACAGATACCCGCCGCGGGAGAAAATTAACAGAGGGCGATGTGGTTACTTTCCGTGGGGAGAGTTTTCAGATCGGAAAGTCATGATCGTAAAATCGCTGGAATTAAAAAATTTTCGTAATTACAGAGAATTAAATATGGTGTTTGACCGGGGAACCAATATCCTTCACGGGGATAATGCCCAGGGGAAGACGAATGTGCTGGAGGCTGTCTACCTGAGCGGGACCACCAGATCTCACAGAGGCAGCCGCGACCGGGAGATGATCCGGTTTGGCGAGGAGGAAGCACATATCCGCATTGTTGTGGAAAAAAATGAGGTGGAGCATCAGGTTGACATGCATCTGAAAAGGAACAGTTCCAAGGGGATTGCCGTGAACCGGGTACCCATCCGCCGGGCAGGAGATTTGTTCGGGATTCTGAATCTGGTCTTTTTTTCCCCGGAGGATCTGAACCTGATCAAGGACGGACCGTCTAAGAGGCGGCATTTCCTGAATATGGAGCTGAGCCAGCTGGATAAGATTTATCTGGATGATCTGACGAAATACCATAAAGTATTGAAACAGCGCAATCAGCTGCTGAAGGATATCCATTTCCGGCCGGATTTGGAGGAAACACTTCCGGTTTGGGACGACCAGCTGATTTTTTTGGGGAAAAAAATCATTGAAAGCAGGCTGCGGTTTATCCGGGAGCTGAATGGGATTGTGACCGATATCCACTGCCGGATATCCGGCGGGAAGGAACGGCTGATCTTAGGGTATGAACCAAGCTGTGAAGGAGAGCGTCTGGCGGAGGAAATGGAGAGGTCGCGCCTGAAGGATTTAAAAACAGGAATGACTTCTTTTGGGCCGCACCGGGATGATATTTCCTTTTTTATCAATGATACCGATATCCGGAAATACGGATCCCAGGGGCAGCAGAGGACGGCGGCGCTTTCCCTGAAGCTGGCGGAGATTGAACTGGTCAGAAGGATGACGCATGATACGCCGGTACTGCTGTTGGATGACGTATTATCCGAACTGGATGGGAACCGGCAGAATTATTTACTGAACAGCATCCATGAGATCCAGACCATCATTACATGTACCGGTCTGGATGAGTTTGTAAAAAATCGTTTTCATATAAACAGGGTATTTTATGTGAAAAATGGAACGGTAGAGTGAGAGGCTGCCGCATGAGCCGGAAAGGGTGAGGCGGCAGGGTAACGATAGGAGGATTCTGATGAGCACAGAATATGGCGGAGATCAAATTCAGATTTTAGAAGGATTGGAAGCAGTCCGAAAAAGACCTGGAATGTATATTGGCAGTACCTCATCCAGAGGATTACATCATCTTGTATACGAGATTGTAGATAATGCTGTGGATGAGGCCCTGGCAGGGTACTGTACGGAGATCGGGGTGACGGTCAATCCGGATAACACCGTTACTGTGGTGGATAACGGCCGGGGAATTCCGGTGGATATCAATCATAAAGCGGGAAAACCGGCGGTGGAAGTGGTTTTTACCGTGCTTCATGCCGGCGGAAAGTTCGGCGGCGGCGGCTATAAGGTTTCCGGCGGCCTGCACGGCGTGGGTGCTTCGGTTGTGAACGCCCTTTCCAATTGGCTGGAAGTGCGGGTAAAAAGAGACGGACATGTGTACCAGCAGCGTTATGAGCGGGGACATACCATGTACGATCTGAAAATTGTGGGAGACTGTGATCCGGAGGACACCGGTTCCATGGTAACCTTCAGCCCGGACGGGAGTATTTTTGAGGAAACGGTTTTTGATTACGATGTGTTAAAACAGCGTCTGCGGGAGATGGCCTTCCTGACCAAAAACCTGAAGATTTCCCTGACAGATAAACGGACAGATCCGGAGAAGAAAAATGTTTTTCATTATGAAGGCGGGATCAAGGAGTTTGTGCAGTACCTGAATCACAGTAAGGAAGCGTTATACGACGACGTGATCTACTGCGAGGGCGTGAAGGACGACGTGTACGTGGAAGTGGCCATGCAGCACAATGATTCCTACAACGAATCTACGTTCAGTTTTGTCAACAATATTACGACGCCTGAGGGCGGTACCCATATGGCGGGATTCCGGAATGCCCTGACCAAGACGTTTAATAATTACGCCAGGGCGAATAAACTGATCAAGGAGAATGAGGCGGCTCTTTCCGGCGAGGATATCCGGGAAGGTCTGACGGCGATCATCAGCGTGAAGATTTCTGAACCGCAGTTTGAGGGACAGACGAAGCAGAAGTTAGGCAACAGTGAAGCCAGGGGAGCTGTGGACAGTGTGGTCAGCGAGCAGCTGACTTACTTCTTAGAGCAGAACCCGGCGGTGGCCAAAACCATCTGTGAGAAATCCCTGCTGGCGCAGCGCGCCCGGGAGGCGGCCAGAAAGGCCCGTGAAATGACCCGCAGGAAGACTGCCTTGGAGGGGATGTCCCTTCCGGGAAAACTGGCGGACTGTTCTGATAAAAACCCGGAAAACTGTGAGATCTTTATCGTGGAGGGAGATTCCGCCGGCGGTTCTGCAAAGACAGCCAGGAGCCGTGCGACGCAGGCGATTCTTCCGCTGAGAGGAAAGATCCTGAATGTGGAAAAGGCCAGACTGGATCGGATTTATGATAACGCGGAGATCAAAGCGATGATCACAGCGTTCGGAACTGGCATCCATGAGGATTTTGATATTTCAAAGCTGCGTTATCACAAGATTATCATTATGACGGATGCCGATGTGGACGGCGCCCATATCAGTACGCTGATGCTCACGTTTATTTACCGTTTTATGCCGGAACTGATCCGGCAGGGGTATGTTTACCTGGCTCAGCCGCCTCTCTATAAGTTAGAGAAGAATAAGAAGGTCTGGTATGCGTACAGTGATGAACAGCTGAACCAGATCCTGACGGAAGTAGGCCGTGATTCCAGCAACAAGATCCAGCGATATAAAGGACTGGGGGAGATGGACGCCGAACAGCTCTGGGAGACCACCATGGATCCGGAAAAACGTGTGTTGAAGCGTGTGACCATGGACGAAGCCCAGTCCGCGGAGATCGATCTGACATTTACGACCCTGATGGGGGATAAAGTGGAACCGCGCCGGGAATTCATCGAGTCCAACGCGAAATATGTGAATAATCTGGATATTTAGCAGGCGAGGAAGCAGATGGCTGAATAAAAGCAAGCGAGGAATATTATGGACGATAAGATATTTGATCAGATCCATGATGTGGATCTGAAAAAAACAATGGAGAGCTCTTATATTAATTATGCAATGAGCGTGATCGCTTCCAGGGCTCTGCCGGATGTGCGGGATGGTCTGAAACCGGTACAGCGGCGAGTGCTGTATTCCATGATCGAGCTGAACAACGGGCCGGATAAGCCTCACCGGAAATGCGCGCGTATTGTCGGCGATACCATGGGTAAATATCATCCCCACGGAGACAGTTCGATTTACGGGGCGCTGGTGAATATGGCTCAGGAATGGTCGACCCGGTATCCTTTAGTGGACGGCCATGGGAACTTTGGTTCCGTGGATGGAGACGGCGCGGCGGCCATGCGTTATACGGAGGCCCGTCTCAGCAAAATTTCCATGGAAATGCTGGCGGATATCAACAAAAATACAGTTGATTTCAAGCCGAACTTTGATGAGACGGAGAAAGAGCCGGTGGTGCTGCCTTCCCGTTATCCGAATCTTTTAGTCAACGGGACTACAGGTATTGCCGTTGGTATGGCCACCAACATCCCTCCCCATAATCTGCGGGAGGTGATCGGGGCTGTTGTGAAAATGATTGACAACCGGGTGGAGGAAGACCGGGAGACTTCGATCGAGGAAATCCTGGATATTGTGAAAGGGCCTGACTTTCCTACCGGCGGTATGATTCTTGGAACCGCCGGCATTGAGGAGGCTTACCGCACCGGACGGGGAAAGATCCGTGTCCGCGCGGTGACAGACATTGAGCCCATGCAGAACGGGAAAAACCGGATCGTGGTAACGGAGCTTCCCTACATGGTAAATAAAGCCCGGCTGATTGAAAAGATTGCGGATCTGGTGAAGGAAAAGAGAGTAGATGGAATCACCGATCTGCGGGATGAGTCCAACCGTCAGGGAATGCGGATCTGTATCGAACTGCGCAAGGATGTGAATCCCAATGTGATTCTGAACCAGCTGTTCAAACATACGCAGCTGCAGGATACGTTTGGCGTAATCATGCTGGCGCTGGTGAATAATGAGCCGAAGATCCTGAACCTTGCGGATATGCTGAGGTATTATCTGCTTCATCAGGAAGATGTAGTGACCAGACGGACGAAATATGAGCTGAATAAAGCGGAAGAGCGTGCGCATATTTTACAGGGATTGCTGATCGCCCTGGATCATATTGACGAGGTGATTTCCATTATCCGCGGCAGCCGCAGTACCCAGGAAGCCAAAGAAAAGCTGATCGAGCGGTTCGCGCTTTCTGACGCACAGGCGCAGGCCATCGTAGATATGCGTCTGCGTGCTCTGACCGGTCTGGAAAGAGAGAAATTAGAGAACGAATATAAGGAACTGATGGCGCGGATTGCCGAGTTAAAGGCAATCCTGGCGGATGAGAAAAAGCTGCTGGGCGTGATCAAAGAGGAGATTTCCCTGATCGCAGAGAAATACGGCGACGACCGGAGAACCTCCATCGGATTTGACGCGGCGGATATTTCCATGGAGGATCTGATTCCGGTAACCAATACAGTGATCGCCATGACAAAGCTTGGCTATGTAAAACGGATGAGCGCGGATAATTTCCGTGCCCAGCACCGGGGCGGCCGTGGGATCCGCGGTATGGATACCATTGATGATGATTATATCGAAGAGCTGTTTATGACCACATCCCATCATTATCTTCTGTTCTTTACGAATTTTGGAAGAGTGTACCGGATGAAGGCCTATGAGATCCCGGAGGCGGGCCGCACCGCCAGGGGTACGGCGATTATCAATCTGTTGCAGCTGGCGCCGGAGGAGAAGATCACAGCGGTGATTCCGATTAAGAATTATAAAGACGCGGATCATCAGTATCTGTTTATGGCAACGAAAAACGGTATTGTGAAAAAGACTTCACTTTCCGAATATGCGAATGTGAGAAAGACAGGACTGGCAGCGATTACGCTCCGGCCGGATGATGAACTGATCGAGGTGAAATTCACAGACGACGACCGGGATATTTTCCTGGTAACGAAATTTGGCCAGTGTATCCGGTTCCATGAGACAGATGTGAGAAGTACCGGCCGGGTTTCCATGGGCGTGATCGGCATCAATCTTTCCGACGGAGATGAGGTTGTCGGCATGCAGCTGGATATTCAGGGACAGTATCTGCTGATTGTTTCTGAAAAGGGTCTCGGAAAGCGGACCATGACAGAGGAATTTTCTGCCCAGAACCGGGGCGGTAAGGGTGTGAAGTGCTATAAGATCACAGAAAAGACCGGAAATATCATCGGAGTAAAGGCCGTCAATGAGGATAATGAAGTTATGATTATCACAACGGAGGGAATTATTATCCGTATGAGAGTCAGCGATATTTCTGTTCTGGGCCGTGTTACTTCCGGCGTGAAGCTGATCAATCTGGCGGACCAGGTGACGGTGGCGAGCATCACGAAAGTAAAGGAAGACAGGGATCTGGAAGAAGGAGGAAGTTCCGAACCGGAAGCAGCAGATTCCGACGAGGCGTCTGAGGACGAAGCATAGCGGATGGTTAATAAAAAGTTCTGACATATCAGACGACAGACGTTTGAGGTTGGAAGGAGCAGTAAGAAAAAATCTCTTCTTGAAAAAGTAAGAGATTTTTTCTTTCCATAAAGGGAAAGATTTCTGGTGGATACTGACAGGGACTGTTATGTCCGGAAAGGAGATTATGATGAGAGATTTTATGAAAAAAATGAATCCTGGATCTGTGGCGGGATTTATCCTCTGTATGATATTTGGAGTCATTCTCTGTATCTGGCCGGGAGAAATCCTGGTTCTGATCTGCAGGATTGCAGCGCTTTTGATTTTGTTCTGCGGAGCCCTGAATCTGATTTTGGGGTTAAAAAACGGAGGGATTGTGACAGACGGTTTTCAGACCATCGGAGGGATCGCCCTCTGTGTGGTTGGACTGTGGATTCTGATTGCCCCGGCTTCTTTTATCAAACTGATTCCTGTTGTGGTGGGGATTGTTCTGATCTACCATGGAATCCGCGATATCTATCTCTGCGTCAGAATGAGAAGGGCAGACCATAAATGGTGGATCGGGCTGATCACAGCCGCTGTGACAGCCGTACTGGGTATCGTACTGATCCGCTGCGCGTTTCTGGCCATGGAGATGGGGATGGTGATCCTTGGTATTTTCCTGATTTATGATGGAATCAGCGGGCTGTGGCTGACAAAACGGAGAAGTAAGCGGGATCCCATCGATGTGGATTATGAAGAACTGTAAGAGGATGAAGAAAGCGGGCGGAGAAAATGGCATCTCAGGTTTATACACACGTAAAACATGAATTTGAACCAGTGTTTGATGAAGAATCCAGAATTCTGATTTTAGGAACGCTGCCTTCTGTGAAATCCCGGGAACAGCAGTTTTATTACGGGCATAAGCAGAACCGGTTCTGGAAGGTGCTGGCAGCGATCTGCGGCGATCCGGTTCCGGCAGAGACTGATGAGAAAAAAGAGTTTCTGCTGAAAAATCATATCGCTGTCTGGGATGTGATTGCCGAGTGCGATATTATCGGTTCCAGCGATAGCTCCATTAAGAATGTGGTGCCTGCCGATCTGAACAGGATCCTGGCTCAGACAGAGATCAGGACGATATACGCCAACGGGGCGACCGCTTACCGGTTGTATATGAAATACAGTTACGGACTGACCGGGAGGGAGATTGTGAAGCTTCCCTCCACCAGTCCGGCCAATGCGGCCTTTTCCCTGGAACGGCTGATCCGGGAATGGGAAAGGGAAATAAGGACACCACTTTCGGAAAGATTATGTTATACTGAAAAAAATATCTGCTTTGAATATAAAAATTATTATGATGCTGCAGCGGGCAGCGGATGTATTAGGAGGTCAAAATGATCAGAGAAATCAATGTCAGCGAGCTGACGGAAAATATCAGGGAAATGTGTATCCAGGCAAATTATTATCTGTCGCCGGATATGGAAGAGCGGCTGCAGCAGGCGGCGGAGACAGAAGAATCTCCGCTGGGGCGAAAGATTCTGTTTCAGCTGCAGGAAAATCTGGAGATTGCTTCTTCTGAGATGATCCCCATCTGCCAGGATACGGGGATGGCCGTGATTTTTATGGAAATCGGTCAGGATGTGCATTTTACCGGCGGAGATTTTGAGGAAGCGGTAAATGAGGGTGTCCGCCTGGGATATCTGGACGGCTATCTGAGAAAATCTGTGGTGAAGGACCCGCTGATCCGGGAGAATACAAAGGATAATACGCCGGCTGTGATTCATACGGCGATTGTTCCCGGCGATCAGGTAAAGATTACCGTAGCGCCGAAAGGATTTGGCAGCGAGAATATGAGCCGCATTTTTATGTTAAAGCCGGCAGATGGCATGGAGGGTGTCAAACATGCGATTCTTACAGCGGTGAAAGACGCCGGACCGAACGCCTGTCCTCCCATTGTTGTGGGTGTGGGAATCGGCGGAACTTTTGAAAAATGTGCGGTTATGGCGAAGCAGGCGCTGACCCGGAAGGCCGGAAGCCATTCGGAAATCCCTTATGTGAAAGACATGGAAGAGGAACTTCTGGAAAAGATCAACAGGCTGGGCATTGGTCCCGGCGGTCTGGGCGGGACTACAACGGCTCTGGCAGTCAATATCAATACGTATCCCACGCATATTGCGGGGCTTCCGGTGGCTGTGAATATCTGCTGCCATGTGAACCGCCATGTGGTGAGGACGATCTGATGGCGAGCATTTGAACTCTGCCGGAAAAAATAAAAAGGACTCTGTCACAGGAGCAGAAGGATGATAAAATATGTTTACCAGGTGCAGGATAACCATATATAGTGACAGGCGATAAATGATGAATCAGGAATAAAAGAAGAGGGAATATCATGGACAGACAGATACATACACCGATTACAGAAGAAATAACAAAAGAGCTTCACGCGGGGGACTATGTTTATATTACAGGAACCATCTATGTGGCCAGGGACGCCGCGCACAAACGGATGATGGAAGCGCTGGATGCAGGGAAGGAGCTTCCCATTGATATTAAGGACTGTACGATTTATTATATGGGACCTTCCCCGGCCAGGGAAGGACGCCCCATCGGCTCCGCCGGGCCGACCACGGCCAGCCGCATGGACAAATATGCACCCCGTCTTTTAGATCTGGGAGAAAAGGCCATGATCGGAAAAGGGAAGCGGACAAAAGAAGTGATTGACGCAATTATCAGAAATAAAGCCGTTTATTTTGCGGCAGTGGGAGGGGCAGGAGCATTGCTCTCCAAATGTATTACAAAATCAGAGGTCATCTGCTATGAGGATCTGGGAGCGGAAGCGATCCGGAAGCTTGAAGTGGAGAATTTCCCGGCGATCGTTGTCATTGACTGTGAGGGAAATAATCTTTACGAGACTGCCATCAGAGCGTATTGCCGTGAGGATATAAACTGAGAATATTCTCTTTGCCAGAAGGAGCAAAAATATCAGCAGGATGCAGTTTGATGGGAAGGGAAAGTGACTGACGTGATACACAAACAGGGGGAAAGTCAGTATGAAAGAATATGGAAGCCGGCTGCACAGGATTCTGGAAATTTTGTCGTGGATCATCCTGGGTCTGTCATTTTTGGTGGCTGTTTATGGAATGTTTACTCTGCCGGATGTAATTGCCACTCATTATAATGTGCGGGGAGAGGTGGATGATTATGGTTCTCCGGCGACGCTTTTTATGACGCCGGTTTGTATGGGTATCTGCCTGCTGATTGTCAGTCTGTGTATGCATTTTGTCAATCCCAGAAACTGGAATACTGTTACAGAAGTAAGACGGAGAAACCGGAAAGCGGTTTACAGGGATTTACTGACCATGATGGTACTGACAGAATTGGAAGTGTCTGTTTTTACCTTCTACCTGCAGATCCTGTTTTACCTGGAGACCGTAAAAGGACTCTGGATCGGTATGCTGATTTTCTGCGGACTGATTGCGCTGACCGTTATTCTGCTTTCTGTGAAAATGTATAAAGATAATAAAAAAGGATATGTTTAGTAAAATGGCATTGTTTTGTTTCTGGGTGTCAGAATCAGGCAATGCCTTTTTTATTCTAAAAAATTCTTAAGAAAAACCCATGCTGGAAACTAAGAATTTTTTTTTAAAATAAACACATAAATTATGTAGACGCAGGAGGTTGTACCGTGAAAAAGATCTTAAAAAGGAAAAAACTGATCATCGTTTTAGCTGTGATCATTGTCCTGATTCTAATTTTGGTGCTCTGGGCAAAAGCAAAGCTTTCCAGTATGTCAGAAATTTCCAGCGCAGTTGAGTTAGAAGAAGTCCAGAAACGAGATTTGTCAGATTCTATTTCCCTGACCGGGACAGTCAGCGGAGAAAACAAAATGAATTATGCTTCCTCTGCCGGATCAGAGATCAAAACACTTAACGTGATTGTGGGCGATGAGGTAAAAGAGGGAGATGTACTGGCAACGCTGGATACGGAAGCAATCCAGCGGCAGATTGATATGATTGAAAAATCAATTGCCGATGCCAGCGCTCTGGAACAGAATCAGAATAAACTGAACCAGCATGCGCTGGAACTGGCAAAGGAAGATCAGAAAACACAACTGGCAGCGGCAAATCAGGCAATCTCGGCGGCACAGTCAGAATATGACGCGGCAGTCCGCGAACAGAATGCATTAAAAGGACAGATCGACAGTCTGACCGGTCAGATGAATGCATCCCAGGATGCAGAATGGAAAGCGGAGCTGGCGGAGCAGATTTCAGCATTAAAGGAACAGCTTGTATCTGCGCAGAGTGCAGTAACCGGCGCGTCCCAGGCGGTGGCCGATGCGAAAAATCAGTATCAATCTGTGAAATCATCCACAGATGAAGCCATTTATTCCGCGCAGAATGCTGTGGATATGCAGAAATATTCTGCTTCTGATAACACAGATGCCATGACGCAGCTGGATCAGCTGTATGATCAGCTGAATGACTGTACCATCACCAGCCAGACAAACGGTATTGTCACAGCGGTCAATGTTTCTGTAGGCGATACCAATACACCGGGAACTGCTTTGATTACTGTGGAAAATAATACGACCATGATTATGACTGCTTCGGTAGATGAGAAGGATATTCTCAAGCTGCAGGAAGGAATGAAAGCAGTGGTCACGGCAGATGCGCTGGAAGACCAGGAGATCGGCGGTGAAGTGATCAAAGTAATTAAAGTATATGGAGGCGCCGCTTCCGATGTATCAGCCATGGATGAGCCGGGAATGTCTGCGGGATCTTCCTCCGGTGGATTTTCTGTGCAGATTCGTTTGGAGGACAGCGCGCTGCTCAGCGGCATGTCTGCCAAAGCGAAAATTACACTTTCCGATAAAACAGATATTTTAAGTGTACCGTACGATCTGGTAATGGAGGATGAAGAAGGCCAATCTTACATTCTCTGCGGGGAACCTAATGATGACGGAACCTATACTGCGGTAAGGAAAGTAATCGAAACCGGGGAAGAGGTCAATTACTATGTGGAAGTGCGCGGCGGAGATCTGAAAGAAGGAGATTACCTGATTATGGATTATTCTGTGCAGGAAGGGGATACGTTTGAGGCCAGCATTCTTTCGGATGAGGAAGGAATCGATGGGATTTCTGCAGAAATGTAATCATCCTGGCAGAAAGTCTGGCGTGAAAGACTGCAAATAAGAGGAGATTGTGTATGCCAAAAGAACCAGTCATCCATATGGAAAACATTATTAAGAGATTTTATATCGGACAGCCGAACGAACTGGAAATTCTGCATGGGATTGATTTATCAATAGAAGAAAACGAGTTTGTTTCCATTGTCGGTGAGTCCGGATCAGGAAAAAGCACCCTGATGAATATTATTGGCGTCCTGGACCGTCAGACAGAAGGAGAGTATTTTTTAGAGGGGCAGGATGTAAACCAGATGGACGATACCGCAAGGAGTATTGTCAGAAATAAAAAAATCGGATTTGTATTTCAGAATTTTAATCTGATCCCCCGGGCAAACGCTTTGAAGAATGTGACGCTTCCCCTGCTATACAGCGGAGAAAAAATAAAAAACGTGAAGGAAAAAGGAATGGAGATGCTGAAGTTAGTGGGAATGGAAGACCGGGCAGAGCATAAGCCAAATGAACTTTCCGGCGGCCAGAAACAGAGGATCGCCATTGCCAGGGCCATGATCAATCAGCCGTCGATTATTCTGGCGGACGAACCTACCGGAGCCCTGGATTCCCAGACCGGACATATGATCATGGATATTTTTCACCAGCTGCACGAGGAGCAGGGAAAAACGATCGTACTGATTACACATTCCAGGGAATTAGCGGCGGAAACACAGCGGATCATTGTCCTCAACGACGGGAAAATCGTTTCTGATGGAAAAGGAGGCGGTGCGGCGTATGTTTTTTGAAAATATCAAAGAGGCGTGGCAGAACCTTTCCGGAAATAAAATGCGTTCCCTGCTGACGATGCTGGGAATCATTATCGGCATTACCGCGGTGATCACAATTACAACCATCGGGAGTTCTATTAAAAGTACGCTGAATGCCACATTAAATTCTCTGGGAGGCAACAGCATCAGCGTTTCGGTAGAGGCGATTTATCCGGAGGATGAATCGGAATGGGAAAACTGGGTTTATCCTGAAATCACAGAGGATGATTATATAACCCAGGAAATGCTGGATGAACTGCAGGAAACTTATCCGGAAGAAATTGCGGGCTTCATTATCAACACGGAGCTGGGCAGCGGGAACATATATAAGAACAGCGACAGGTATGCCAACGTGTTTGTGCAGGGATGTACGGAAAGCCAGCTGGAATATATGAAATTAGATCTGATTCGGGGGCGCGGCATTACCAGACGGGACAGAATGGAAAAGAAGAAAGTCTGCGTCGTGTCAGACCAGATGGCCTCCTATTATTTTGGAAAAGAAAATCCCATTGGGCAGCAGATCCAGTTTGACGGTGAAGACGGAAATTCCTATCTGTTTACTGTGGTGGGGGTCTATGAATATGACCCGGCCGTTTTCGGCCCTCAGGACAGTTCTGTGCCTGAAAAAGACAGGAC
>CALWGM010000116.1 GCA_944380065.1 uncultured Lachnospiraceae bacterium | reverse complement strand
CTGAAACAGAGTGCAGATCATGTGAGGTCAGAATATGAGCAGGGAAATTTGCATCTTACAGCAGGATACCCCGGAACAGGGCGGGCTGCAGGTAAATGTCACTTCCACCATAGGGATACAGCCGATTATGGGTGCGGCAGTAAAAATATTTTCCGGGCAGACACAGGTGGAGGATCTGACAACGGACAGTTCCGGCCAGACGCCGGCAATCCAGCTTCCGGCGCCGCCGTTTGCGTACTCTCAGGAGCCAAACCAGCCGCAGCCTTTTGCGGAATATACGATCCAGGTGGAGGCGCCGGGCTACCGTCCAGTTGAAGTGTCGAACGTGGCAATTTTTCCGGAAGAAATGGCGCTGCAGCCCGTTGAAATGGAGCCGTTGGAAACCTCATCGGGAGATGGTGAGGAAAATATTGTCGTTCCGCCCAACGCGCTGTGGGGAGATTTTCCGCCGAAGATTGCGGAAGATGAGATCAAGCCGATGGATGAGAGCGGGGAGATCGTCTTGAGCCGTGTGGTGATACCGGAGTATGTGATCGTTCATGATGGGCCGCCCTCTGACCGGGGCGCAAAGGATTACTATGTCCGCTATCGCGATTACATCAAAAATGTGGCGTCGGGGGAGATTTATTCCACCTGGCCGGACGCTGCGCTGCGGGCGAATATCCTGGCAATCATGTCCTTTACATTGAACCGGGTTTACACGGAGTGGTACCGGAACAAATCTTATGATTTTACCATCACTTCCTCTACGGCCTACGATCAGACCTGGTCGTTTGGGCGGACAATTTACAGAAATATTTCACAGATTGTGGATGAGATGTTCAACAATTATCTTTCCCGGCCAAATGTGAGACAGCCGATTCTGACCCAGTACTGTGACGGGAAGAATGTGAGCTGTCCCAACTGGCTGTCACAGTGGGGGTCGAAATATTTGGGCGATCAGGGATATACGGCCATTCAGATTCTGCGCTATTATTACGGCAGCAATCTGTACATCAATTCGGCGGAGGAAATCTCCGGCGTTCCTGCTTCCTGGCCGGGAACCAACCTGTCCATCGGCTCCACCGGGAGCAAGGTGCGGCAGATGCAGGAGCAATTGGCGGTGATCTCCCGTTCTTATCCGGCGATCCCGCGGATTGCCGCAGACGGGATTTACGGGCCGAAAACGAAGGAGGCGGTCGAAGCATTCCAGAGGATTTTCAGCCTGCCGGTGACAGGAGTGGTTGATTTTGCCACCTGGTATAAGATTTCACAGATTTATGTGGGTGTGACGCGGATCGCGGAATTAGTGTAGAGCAGGGCGGAAAAAGAGTTAGCCTGGGAGAGTTGGCGCTGATTCTGATCTTGACACAGGAGGGATGCATAGCCGGGAATCGGTATCTGAAGGAGGACGGCGCGCATCCCCCTCTGCTTGTCAGTGTGCAGGCTGTCTGCAGGCGTTTCCGGCGTGCGGCTGTCATACATTTTTGGGGCTTTCCCTTGCACATTTTTCCTTTCTGTGTATGATAAAAGTATAGAGAACAGGGAGGAGATGGAAATAATGTTGACAAAAGGGGAATTTTTAGACCGTCTGCGGGAGAATCCCCTGCCGGAGGACGTGATTTTGCAAAATTCCAGTCTCATCTGCGGACTGTTTTATTATTATGGGATTCATTGCCGGGCGGATGAGGAGGCGGCAGAATGTTTCTGGAGGGGAGAAGTCCCGAAGCCGTGTCCGGCGGCGGAACCGGGCGCCTGTGGACAGACTGCGGCAGGTCCGGAAGCGGCTCTGCGGCTTGCCCTGCGCTACAGTCCCCAGGGGGAGGATTCCCGGCGGGAAGCGCAGGAACATTTTTTAGAGGAAATGAAATCTGAATTTGCACCCGGAAAATTTCAGGAGTATATGGCAGATTTTGCGTGTACCTGGGAAGGATATGACTGCAGGGATCCCAGGCCGGAACAGATCCGGGAACAGGCAGAGGATCTGTATGATGAGGCGGATTTTACAGACTGGAAAGAAAATCAGATGTCGACGATCGGTGTATACGATCCGGAGCCGGGGACATGCTTTCGGATCTACAGGGCGGCGGAGCTGCTGTACCGGCTGGCCGCCATTGGCGGGAACCTGCGGGCTCTTGAGGAGGACGTTCCGGAGAACGAATATCTCAATGAGCCGGAATTTGAGGACTGGATCTGGGAAAAGCTTGCGCAGGCGGTCAGGGATGCGGAAGAAAAGGCGGCGAAGTTCCAGCGTCAGGAAAATTACCGGGAAGCGGTCAGATGGTGGACAAAATCGGCAGCAGGCGGGAATCCATCCGGCATCCGGGGACTGACCGGCTGTCTGGAACAGTGGAGGGAGGCGCCGGACAGGGAAAGCAGGCTTGCCTACTGGCGGGAGCGGGGGAAAAAGATTTCCGGCGGATGAGGGTTTCCTGATACCGTTCCGGGAACCATACGAAATAAAAATGATATGAAATACGAGGTAGAACAGATGAAAAAGTGGATGGCAAGCATAACAGCAGTTCTGGCATTTTTGGTTTTTTCCGTTCCGGCTCTGGCGGCGGAGGCTGCCGCGCCGGAAAAAGGCGGAAGGGGCGCGGCGTATATCATCTGCGTGATCTTACTGATCTGCGCAGTGATCATCTATTTTAAGAGAAAAGGCTGAAGCAGGAGGTAAAATATGTACGATACGATTATTATCGGGACGGGACCGGCAGGATTTTCGGCGGCCATGAACCTGAAAATTCATAATAAGGACTTTTTGTGGTTTGGGAGCAAAAATATGAGCAGTAAGGTGGAGAAAGCGGAAAAGATCCGCAATTATCCCGGACTGCCGGAGATTACCGGGCAGGAGCTGCAGGCGCATTTTCAGCATCATGCGGAAACGATGGATATTGAGATCCAGGAGAAGATGGTCACTATGATCATGAAAAATGGCGATTCCTACATGGTTTTGGCGGACAATGAGCTGTATGAGGCCAAAACTGTCCTGTTTGCCACCGGCGTGATGGCGGCGAAGACCCTAAAAGGGGAAGATTCGTTTCTGGGCAGGGGCATCAGCTACTGCGCCACCTGCGACGGTGCGCTTTATAAAGGAAAACGGATTGCGGTGATCTGCAATGATGCCCGCTTTGAACATGAAGTGACATACCTGGCAGAATTAGCGGAGCAGTTAATTTATTTTCCCCAGTACCGGGGCAGCCGTGTACAGGCCGGCAATGTGACTGTTTCTGCAGGACGGCCGGTAAAGGTGGAGGGGGAAAGCCGTGCGGAGCGCCTTGTGCTTCAGGATGGGCAGATCCTGCCTGTGGATGGTATTTTTATTCTCCGCAACGCCATCGCGCCGGATACGCTTTTAAGGGAACTGCAGACGGAGGGCGGCCACATTGTGGTGAACCGCCGTATGGAAACGAACCTGAGAGGGTGTTATGCGGCGGGGGACTGTACCGGGCGTCCTTATCAGTATACAAAGGCGGTTGGCGAAGGAAACGTAGCTGCGCATTCCATCATCGAATATCTGGCTTCCCTTCAGTCCTGACAGAAGAACGGCTGAAGGACTGCCTGCAGACATCGAAACGGAACTCATTTAAAATCTGAGAAAAAATAAAATAAAATAAAATCTTGCAAAATGTCAGAATTATACTATAATGGAACTATATGAAATCGTGCATGATATATTATTTCATATTGGTTTGCAGTGAGAAAAATTCAAAAAAAGGAGAAGAAAGACATGGTATTTAAGAGCTTTGACGAGGTCATTGAAAAAGTAAAGGGCTATCCGGAAAGAAAACGTATGGCAGTTGCGGCAGCAGGCGATGAGCATACGCTTCAGGCAGTGGTACATGCCAGAAGAGAAGGGATCATCGAACCCCTGCTGGTTGGCGATAAGGCTGTAATTGACCAGGTGCTGGCTGAGCTTGGGGAGACGGTTCCGGAGGAGCAGATTTTTGATTATCCGGATCTGAAAGAAGCGGCAGAATATGCTGTAAAGCTGGTAAAAGACGGACAGGCTGATTTCCTGATGAAGGGAAAACTGGATACAGCTGTGATCCTGAAGGCTGTTGTGAACAAAGAGAATGGTCTTGGCCAGGGACGTACCATGTCTCATTTTACCATGTTTGAGGTTCCTACTTATCACAAGATTCTCTGTCCGGTGGACGGCGGCATGGTGACCTATCCGACCTTAGAGCAGAAAAAGGATATCATCAACAATACGGTCGAGGCCCTGATTGCCATGGGCTATGACTGCCCGAAGGTTGGCGTTCTGGCCTGTGTGGAGAAGGTCAACCCGAAGATGCCGGAGACGGTTGAGGCGCGTGAACTGAAAGAGATGAACGAGCGCGGCGAGATCAAGAACTGTATCGTAGAGGGACCGATCTCTTATGATTGCGCGATTGATAAAGAGATTGCAGAGTTCAAGGGATTCCACAGTGAGGTTTCCGGTGATGTGGACGTGCTGGTGGCTCCCAACATCCATGCGGGAAATATCATGGGCAAGATGCTGGCATGCACCTGCAAGGCAAAAATGGCAGGCTTTATTGTAGGCGCGAAATGCCCGATCGTACTGACCTCCAGAGGTTCTTCCGCAGAGGAGAAATATCTGGCGATCGTTGTTTCCGCAGCAGCTGCAAAATAATTGCGGCAGTACACGGGGCGGCTGCAGACCGCTGCTGTCCCGCTGAGTATCCCACTATAGGAATGGAGAATAAAAATGGAAAAATTACTGATTATCAATCCCGGTTCCACATCCACAAAGGTAGCCGTATATGACGGCGAAGACCAGCTGTTTGTCGAGAGTATCTCCCACAGCGCAGAGGAGATTGCCAAATACGACGCGCTGGTAGACCAGTATGAATTCAGAAAAGACCTGGTATTGGCATGCGTGAAGGAGCATGGCATCAGCATTGACGACCTGACTGCTGTTGTAGCCAGAGGCGGTCTGCTTCCGCCCATTGAGGCAGGAGCCTATGAGGTGAATGAGGATATGGTATGGCAGCTGCGCTACGCGCCGGAGCATGAGCATGCTTCCAACCTGGGCGCGCTGATCGCATATGAGATTGCGAAGAATGAGAATATCCCGGCTTACATTTATGACGGTGTGACGGTCGATGAGATGCTGCCGATCCTGCGTGTGACAGGACTTCCGGAGATGAGACGCAAAGGCATGGGGCATAACCTGAACATGCGTGCAGCGGCGATGCGCTACGCCAAAGAGCACAACAAAGCATATAAGGACTGTTCCCTGATCGTGGTTCATCTGGGCGGCGGTATTTCAGTCAGTCTGCACCATGACGGCAAGGTTGCCGATATCATCAACGATGAAGATGGTACTTTCGCACCGGAGCGCGCAGGATGCCTGCCTGTATTCCAGGTGATCGATATGATGACCTCCGGTGAGTATGACCACAAGACAGCGATGAAGCGCGTGAAGAGCCAGGGCGGTCTGGTAGCTCATCTGGGAACCAACGACACCAGAGAGGTGGAGAAGATGATCGCGGACGGCGACGAGCATGCAAAATTCATCTATGAAGCCATGGCGATGAATGTAGCCAGATTTGTAGCGATGGAAGCCCCGGTGGTAAAGGGCAAGGTAGAGGCGATCATCCTCACAGGCGGTATCGCTTACTCTGAGATGTTCACCAACATGCTGAAAGAGCTGGTGGAGTTCCTGGCTCCGGTAACGGTATATGCCGGAGAGAACGAGATGCAGTCTCTGGCTCTGGGCGGACTGAGAGTGCTGCGCGGCGAAGAGCAGGCCAAGCAGTTTGTCAAAGTTGAAAAATAAATAAAATGAGATGGATGGCGTTCCCGAACTATGAAAAGTGGAGGGACGCCATCTTTTTATGCCCGGATCCCCGGGGATTTTCACAGCTCAGGAAAGCATAACATGATCTGCCGGCGCAGATGGGGATTGTCTTTGCGGAGATGGACGGCTATAATAGCAGCGGGGGAGCTTTGAGGAAGAAACGGGATTTGGTTATGAAATTTTTAAAATTACTTGTGAAAAATGAAACGGTGTTCTGTGTATCGTTTCTGCTGGCGGTGCTGTCGTCTTTGATCATCCGTCCGGATGCGGAATATCTGGCTTATCCGGATTACCACACGATAGCGCTTTTGTTCTGTCTGATGATCATTGTGGCCGGTTTCCAGTCGCTGGGGATTTTTGCCATGCTGGGGCATTTCCTTCTGGAAAAGGCGGGAGGTATCCGCAGATTTTCGGCGGTCATGGTGGTGCTCTGTTTCTTTAGCAGTATGGTGATCACCAACGATGTGGCGCTGATTACCTTTGTGCCGTTTACGCTTCTGGTGCTGCGGATGGGCGGCAGGGTGCAGACGGTGCTGAAGATTGTTGTGCTGGAGACCATCGCCGCCAATTTAGGCAGTATGGCGACGCCCATCGGGAATCCGCAGAATCTGTATCTGTATTCCGTCTCCGGGCTGACGGCGGGAGAATTTGCGCGCGCGGTTCTTCCTTATTCCGCCATCGCTTTCGGAATGCTGATGGTAATTGTATTTACCCAGCGGGAGGTACCGCTGTTAGATGTTGTGGTGAAAGAAAAATCAGACCGGTCAAAAAAAGAAATCCTGCGCGGGCTGATCCCCTATCTGATCCTGCTGGGGCTTTGTCTGCTGGTGGTACTGCGGGTGCTGCCCTGGCAGCCGGTGCTGGCCTGCGTGATGCTTGTCATTTTTGTGGTGAACCGGAAACTGTATCTGTCCGTGGACTATTTCCTGCTGCTGACCTTCCTCTGTTTCTTTATTTTTATCGGCAATATGAAGCGGATTCCGGAGGTCAATGAACTGCTGATCGCCATGGTGCAGGGCAGGGAACTGCTGACCGGGATCCTGGCCAGCCAGGTAATCAGCAATGTTCCGGCGGCGATCCTGCTGTCCGGTTTCAGCAGGGATTTCTCCGGCCTGCTGACCGGGGTCAACTTAGGCGGCCTGGGAACCCTGATCGCCTCCCTGGCCAGCCTGATTTCCTTTAAATTTTTTGCCCGGGAATACCCGAATCAGAAGGGACGGTTCCTGAAGGTGTTTACACTGTGGAATGTGCTGTTTTTAGTGGTGCTGGCGGCGGTGGCTGTATTGCTGCGGAGAATGGTTTGATTTTGGTTGCCGGGCTGGCAGGTGTGATAAGAATACGATGTATGGGGAAACATGAGTCTTAAGTGAAGGAGGTTCCGTATGCAGTACGTCAGTCATTATGAGTCCCCTCTGGGGAAGATTTTGCTGTCCGCAGATGAAGCGGGTCTGACCGGTTTATGGTTTGAGGGGCAGAAGTATTTTGCCCTTCATCTGGATCCGGAACAGGAGGAGCGGGAAATCCCTGTCTTTGAAAAAACGAAGCAGTGGCTGGAACTGTATTTTTCCGGGAAAGAGCCGGAGTTTACTGTGCCGCTTCATTTTATTGGTACGGAATTTCAGAAAGCGGTATGGGAGATCCTCTGCACGATTCCCTATGGACAGACCATGACCTACGGGCAGATTGCCGGTCAGATGGCTGTCAGACAGGGCGTGCCGCGCATGTCCGCCCAGGCGGTGGGAGGCGCGGTGGGACATAACCGGATCTCTGTGATCGTTCCCTGTCACCGCGTAGTGGGTACCAACGGCAGCCTGACCGGCTATGCCGGGGGAATTGAGAAAAAGCTCCGGCTGCTGCAGCTGGAAGGGACAGATATGACGTCCCTGTTTGTTCCGGGAAAAGGGTGATGGTGTCACTCTACGATCGGTAGAGTGCATTTTCCAGCCGGGACTGATAGAATGATGTCAGAAGCCGTATGGGTATTGGAATGCGGGGAAAGGATATCATAAGGATGGATTTGAGTAAAACAGGAGCATTTATTGCAGAGTGCCGCAGGAAGAAACACCTGACACAGAAACAGCTGGGAGAAAAACTAAATGTGACAGACCGGGCGGTTTCCAAATGGGAAAACGCCCGGTCATTCCCGGATGTGAGTATACTGGAAAACCTGTGCCGGGAGCTGGATATCAGTGTCAGTGAGCTTCTGGCGGGGAAGCGTCTGGAACCGGAGCAGTATCAGGAGGAAACCGACAAGCTGCTGATGGAATCGCTGGGGAAACGGCAGCTATATGGATTTCAGATCGTGATTATTATTCTGGTGCTGGTGATGATGGTTCTTATCTATCTGCCTTTCTGGATGGGGTATGGCTCTGCCGGCAGACCGGAGATCAGGCCATTCTTCCTGTTTTTCTGGATATTGGCCGGGGCGGTTGCCTGGTGTGGCTGTTATATCAACAGGAAAATACCCGGAAAGGATTTGCGTCATTCCAGCATTCTGATCGGCGGGATCAGCGCCGGATTGATTTTTGTGGCAAATCTGACGTTTGGTTATTTTGCGCGAAATGGCATGGCGACGCCTCTGCTGGCGCGGCTGGAAGAATCCGTCGGTACACCTGTCATACTGGCTTTTGTCATTTGTCTGGGGAGCGTTGTGCTGAGCGGCATTTTATCTGCCCTGCGGCAGCGGCGGGAGATGAGAGAGTGGGAGCGCTATAAAGGGAAGGGAGATAGACTATAAACATTGCAGTTCTGTCAGATACCCACGGCCTGCTGCGGCCGGAGGTCAGGGCGGTGATTGCCGGGTGCGGCGCGGTGATCCACGCCGGAGATATCCATACACAGAAGGTGCTGGATGAAATAGCGGAAGTGAAAAAAGCGGAGGCGCCGTTTTTCGTGGTCAGGGGAAATGCGGACAGAGAGTGGGCTGCGCAGCTTCCGCTCTGTGAACGTTTTTCCCTGGCGGGTGTGCCGTTCCTTCTAGTGCATAACAAAAAGGATGTGCCGGAGGATCTGGGGGACTGTCAGATCGTGATCTGCGGGCATTCGCATCAATATGCAGAGGAGCGAAAAGACGGCAGGCTGTGGCTGAATCCGGGGAGCTGCGGGAAGCGGCGGTTTCATCAGGATATCACCATGGCGGTGCTGCATCTGGGCAGCCCGGAGCCTGATGCCTGGCGGGTGGAACGGATCGATATTCCGCATGGAACTGCTGGAAATGAGGCGGCAAAGATGCCTTCCGGAGACATGCTTCAGACGGTTGAAAAAATTCTGAAGAAACTGGAAAAGGGACAGACAATCCCGGCAGCGGCGCGGGAACTGAAGCTGAATCCGGAATTTGTGGAAGATGTTTATCGTATGAAAGTGAATCATCCCGGTATTTCTGCCCGGGAAATTTTAGATAAAATAGAGATAAAGGAGACTGGAAGATGAGTAGTAAGAATCAGAAAAATACAGGATTGGAAAACAGCAGAATGCTGGCAGAGCGGTTTGAATTCCGGGATATCCGCCCGGAAGAGGGAGACCAGGCAGCGCAGATTGAGTTGATCTGTTTCCCGCCCAATGAGGCCTGCACAGAAGCCATGATGAAGGAGCGCGCCGAGAAGGTCTCCGATCTGTTTTTCGTGGCGGCAGACCGCAGCACCGGGAAGATTGCCGGGTTTCTGAACGGAATTGCCACGGATGAGGGGGCATTCCGGGATGAGTTTTTCAGGGATGCCAGCCTGCACCAACCGGATGGGAAGTATGTGATGCTGCTGGGGCTGGATGTGCTGCCGGAATACCGGGGACAGGGGCTTGCCCGGGAAATTATGCGCCGGTATCTGGAACGGGAGCAGGCAAACGGAAGGACAGCAGCAGTACTGACCTGTCTGGAAGGAAAGATCGGGATGTATGAGAGGATGGGGTATGAGAACCTGGGAATTTCCGCTTCTGTGTGGGGCGGCGAACAGTGGTATGAGATGAGTCATCCGCTGAATGGCTGATCTGGAAACGGATACGGAAAGGCACAGAGCCTGTTCCCGGTCATCGGGAGCAGGCTCTGCGTGTTCATCAGGATTTGATTTTCAGCGGACAAAACTTGTGGATGTCCCGGATTCTGTTTCCGGATACGGGATACCGTTCTTTTTGCCTTCTTCAAAGCAGCGCATCATCCAGATCATATTCCTGGCCAGGTTGCGCATGGTCTGCATGCCTTCGCCGTCCTGAGGGGCGTCCCCGGCGGTGCGTCCATAAACGATATTCCAGTAAGTGGAACCGGCAACGGGCATCTGGGAGATCCCGAAGTATTTATTTAATGCGTCCAGGGATGCGATCGTGCCGCCGCGCCGGGCTACCGCCACCGATGCGCCGGGTTTGAAGCGAAAAACGCTTTTGTCTGCGCTGTAGAACACCCGGTCTAAGAAAGAGAAAATTCTTCCGCTGGGATGCGCGTAGTAAACCGGTGTGGCAAAGACAAAACCGTCTGCCCCGGCGGCTTTTTCTGCGAATTCATTTACGCCGTCGTCGGTGAAAACGCATTTCCCGGTCTTGGAACAGGCGTTGCACTGCAGGCAGTCTGCCAGCGGTTTGCTGCCCAGCTGGATCACTTCAGTTTCAATTCCTTCTGCCTCGAAAATCCGGATCATTTCTTCCAGTGCTTTCATCGTTGTTCCGTGCATATGGCTGCTGCCATTTACGAGCATTACTTTCATGATGTGTCTTCCTCCTTTTTCTCTGGCGGGTGCGCTGTCCGGCAGATGACTGCCGCAGACCCGCCCTGCTGTCTACAGCTATCTTACATCAAATGGACGAAAGAAAAAAGGGGGATTCCGTATTGATTTTTTGTGTAAATTCTTTTATTATATGCATAATAAAAATGGGGGTGTTCAGGATGACAGATGAAGAAAAGAATCAGGAGATTTATGAGGCGATCCGTGCGGGAGAGGAGGTGCTGAAAGCGCTGGAAGACGCGGCGAAGGCGCTGAACAGTGCCAGGAATATGGGGATCCTGGATATGCTGGGAGGCGGCTTTTTTATCAGCGCGGCCAAGCATTCCCGGATCGAGACCGCGCAGGCGGATCTGGATCGGGCCAGGCATGAACTGCACAGGTTTCACAGGGAATTGCTGGATTTTCCCATTGGAGAGGAACTGCAGATCGAGTTTGACGGCATGACCAGGACGCTGGATCTCTTTTTTGACAACATTTTTACGGATATGAAGGTTCAGGCAAGGATCCGTGAGGTGCAGGATTGCGTGGTCCGGACTGCCCGGGAAATTGAAGAGATTCTGGGGAAACTGCATCAGATGATTCTATATTGGATAGATTTACAAGGAGGATGTTTTATGAAGAAGGCATGGTGGAAAGAAAGCGTGGTATATCAGATTTACCCCCGCAGCTTCTGCGACAGCAACGGGGACGGGATCGGCGATCTGCAGGGCATTATCAGCAAGCTGGATTATTTAAAAGAGCTGGGCGTAGATGTGGTCTGGCTTTCGCCGATCTATGATTCCCCCAATGACGACAATGGATATGATATCCGGGATTACCGGGCGGTCATGAAAGAGTTCGGCACCATGGAGGATTTTGACTGTCTGCTGGAGGAGATGCATAAGAGAGGCATCCGTCTGGTTATGGATCTGGTGGTGAACCATACTTCGGATGAGCACGCCTGGTTTGTGGAGAGCCGCAGGTCCAGGGAGAATCCGTACCGGGATTACTATATCTGGAGAGAGCCGGTTGACGGAAAAGAGCCGAATAACTGGGGATCCTGTTTCAGCGGGCCTGCCTGGGAGTTTGACGAGGCAACGCAGATGTACTATCTGCATCTGTTCTCCAAAAAACAGCCGGATCTGAACTGGGATAACCCGAAGGTGAGGGACAGCGTGTTTGACATGATGAACTGGTGGCTGGATAAGGGGGTGGACGGTTTCCGCATGGACGTGATCAGCCTGATTTCCAAAGAACCCGGGCTGCCGGACAGGGAGCCGGGAATCAACGGCTACGCATCCTTCGCGGTCAGCGCCAACGGCCCGCATGTTCATGAGTATCTGAGAGAGATGAACCGCAGAACACTGGCGGGTCGGGATACTATTACGGTAGGAGAATGCTGCGGGGTGACGATCCAGGAGGCGAAATCCTATGCATCCTCCGATGGATCGGAACTGAACATGGTCTTCCAGTTTGAACATATGGGACTGGATGATGAAAACGGCAGTAAGTGGAGTGAGAAAAAAGTGGATCTGCGCGAACTGAAGAAGGTTTTGTCCGACTGGCAGAGGGAACTGCACGAAGTGGCCTGGAACAGCCTGTATTTTTGCAACCATGACCAGCCGCGGTCTGTCTCCCGCTTTGGAAATGACTCCGATGCTTACCGGGAACTGTCGGCAAAAATGCTGGCCACCTGCCTGCATATGATGCAGGGGACGCCCTATGTCTACCAGGGGGAAGAGCTTGGTATGACCAATGTGCCGTTTGCCTCCATTGACGACCTGCGGGATCTGGACAGCATCAACGCTTACCATGAATATGTGGAAAACGGGATTTTTTCCGCAGAGGATATGTTCCGGCGGATCTGTTATAAGAGCCGGGACAACGCCCGGTCGCCCATGCAGTGGGATGACAGCAAAAACGCGGGATTTTCCACCGGGGAGCCCTGGATTATGGTAAATCCCAATTATATGAAGATCAACGCGGCAGAGCAGCTGCGGCGGCAGGATTCTGTCTTCCATTATTATCAGAAGCTGATCCGTCTGCGCCATGAGCAGGAGATCATCGTATACGGCGACTATGAGCTGCTGCTTCCGGAGTCGGAGGAGATCTACGCCTACAGACGCCATCTGGGAGATGAGATGCTGCTGGTGGTATGTAATTTTACGGATCATGATACAGAGATGTCCGCGGAAGAACTGCCGGCGGAAACGCCGGAATGCCTGATTTCCAACTATGGAGATCCGGCATTCGGAAAAGTTCTGCGGCTGAGACCGTATGAAGCGGTGGTGTGGAAGTTCTGATTCCGCCTAATTCCGCCGCCATCCGGCAGGATATTTATTTTTTAAGGTGCCGTTCACCAATTTGCCCCAGCCCAGGGAGAAGCCCTGTACACAGACTAACTTCCAGCCTGTGGCGGAGGCGGTTTCGCCGTCCGCCACAGGAATGGGCTCTCCGGCCAGATAACGGCGGATCCTGTCATCGTCGGGACCAAGATCCAGGCAGTCTGTGAACGTGTCGGCCGACAGGGTCATGGCAAAGGGCTGAGACGGTTCAAAACGGTCCTTTTTCAGATCCCCCAGGTACAGGCCGTTCCGCAGGAAATGCAGCCGGTGCGCGCCGGAGGGGAGGGCAGGGGAAAGGAAGACCTTTTCACCTCGCAGTTCCAGATCCTTCAGGGGGAGGTCTGTGTCTGCCTGGCTGAGAAATTCAGCCATCAGGGTCAGCTGTGCGCGGGAAAGCGCGGAGGAATTTCCGGTGTTTTCCGGTCGGCCGTTCCTTTTTTTCCCTGCTTTTTTCTTTTTGGATTTCCGGTCTTCACGATATAAACTCTGCGATATGTTTGCGGCACTTTCCGATGGACGGCAGGCAGAATCTGTGCGTTCCGGGACATTTTCTGCGTCCTGCCAGGCTTCCGGATCCGGGGCGTCTTTTTGCAGGAGAGCCAGGAAATGGCCTTCCCCCTGCATCCGGTGCGGCCAGATCCGCACGCATTTGCGCAGGCCGGGATCGCCGTTTCCCCATTCCGGGTTCCCGGGGGCGAACCCTTCATATCCTTTCATCTCCATCAGCTGCATCTGCGGGAACTGCTCTAAGAGCCAGGAAATGGTTCCCTCATTTTCCTCCGGAGAGAAGGTGCAGGTGGAGTACATCATGACGCCGCCTTCCCGCAGCATTTTTACGGCATTTGCGGTGATGTCCTTCTGCTGGGCGGCGAAAAACGCGGGACGATCCGGCGTCCAGGTGCCGATCACCGCCTCATCTTTGCGGAACATGCCCTCGCCGGAGCAGGGGGCGTCCACAAGGACTTTGTCGAAATATCCTTCAAATACTTCTGCTAATTTCCCGGGCGTCTCGTTTGTCACCAGAATATTTCCGGAACCAAATAATTCCAGGTTGCGCAGCAGCGCCTTCGCTCGGGCGTTGCTGATATCGTTGGCCACTAAGAGACCTTTGCCCTGAAGTCTGGCCGCCAGCTCGGTGGATTTGCCGCCGGGAGCGGCGCAGAGATCCAGAACCCGCTCGCCGGGGGAGACATTCAGGCGGGAGGCCGGCGTCATGGCGCTGGGCTCCTGCAGGTAAAAGACGCCTGCGGCGTACAGGGGCGACGCGCCCATCCGCATGCCTTCCGGGACAAAATAGCCGTTATGCACCCAGGGGATCGGTTCCCAGTCGCCCGGAGCGATCCGGGGAAACTGTTCCGGCGCGCATTTTAAAGTATTCACCCGCAGGCCGGACCGGCGGGGAGCCTGGTAGCTCTCGTAAAAAGAATCAAATTCATCGCCCAGCTGAGCTCTCATTCTGCTTAAAAAATCTTCCGGAAGACGGATCATCTGTGGTTCCTCCCTGTACTGAAATCAACAATCATCAAAGGTGCTGACACATCAAACAGTCAAGGTTTGATGCTGGCCTGAACAGTAATCCAAGAATACCATAAATCTGTAAAATTGCAAGATGGCGGTTGTGGAAAGCCCGGTCAGCCAGTATAATGGTCTGTAAGGAGATGAACAGATGACAGATCAGTTTTCAAGGACAAGGATGCTTCTGGGCAGTGAAAATATGCAGCGGCTGCGGCAGGCGAAGGTAGCCGTTTTCGGAATCGGCGGCGTGGGAGGCTACACGGTGGAGGCGCTGGCGCGGACGGGGATCGGTTCGTTTGTGCTGGTGGATCATGATACCGTATCCTTAACGAACCTGAACCGCCAGATCATTGCCACGCACAAAACCGTGGGGCGGGTCAAGGCAGAGGTGATGAGGGAGCGGATCCTGGAGATCCAGCCGGAGGCAGATGTGGAGATCTGCCCGTGTTTTTATCTGCCGGAAAACGCGGATACGTTTGATTTTTCGGAATATTCTTATGTGGTGGACGCGGTAGATACCGTCACTGCCAAGATTGAGATCATTCTGCGGGCACAGGCGGCAGGCGTCCCGGTGATCAGCAGTATGGGAACCGGGAACAAGCTGGATCCGGCGCAGCTTGCGGTGACGGATATTTACAAAACGAGTATGTGCCCGCTGGCAAAGGTCATGCGGCATGAACTGAAAAAACGGGGCGTGAAGCATCTGAAGGTGGTGTATTCCCCGGAGAAGCCGCTGCAGCCGGCGGAGGATACCGGGGAAGAAACGGCTGGCAGGCGTTCCCTGCCGGGGAGCGTGGCTTTTGTGCCGTCGGTGGCGGGGCTGCTCCTGGCGTCAGAGGTGGTGAAGGATCTGTGCCGTTTCACGCTGTGAAATTGACATTGCCCACGTCAGAGGATAAAATAGAGGGGCAGCAGGAACAGCGAAAGAGGATGGGGAGGACAGGGTATGGTTTCCGTAATTATTGTAATCATTGTTATCGCAGCCGTGATTTTTCAGGCATGGCGCAAATCAGCCGGGAAAAGGGAAAAGAGCGGGCCGCAGGATCCGGCGCGCACTGCGCAGACGTCGTACAGAACAGACGGCAGGGTGCGGAAAACACAGAAGAAATCTTCAGCGGCGTCCGTTCCCCGCAGGAAAGCAGAACCAAAGGAAAATATTCTCACTGCGGCGAAAGAAAATACCGTGGAGGTGGCGGTGGGAAATGACCTGGATGCCATTGCGTCCGAGCAGCTGATGGATAACGTATATGATGTGATGGTGAAGGGACCGAAGGATACACTGACCTTTTCCAGAGATTTTGTGGCAGAAGCTACGGATATGCTGAACCGCTATACGACACTTCCGTAACGGCGGCCGCAATCTCTGCCCGGGGCTGTCTGCAGTGCAGAAAGATAGAAGAAAAGAGGTAATGGCCATGGCGCAGGGAAATCCCATGCCGGGAGAAAAGTATTTACATTTCAAGAAGAAGCTGTATCAGGTGATCGCGGTGGCGTATCATTCTGAGACAATGGAAAAATATGTGGTCTATCAGGCGCTGTACGGGGATTTTAAAGTTTATATCCGCCCGTATGAGATGTTTGTCAGTGAGGTGGATCATGAAAAGTATCCGCAGGTGGAGCAGAAATACCGTTTTCAGTATCTGGATCCGGAGACATCCGGGGAGGGAGCAGAAGGCGGAGCGAAGGCAGAGCCGGAAGAGAAGAATGCGGGCGGCTGCCGGGAACTGGTAAAAACGGAGGACGGAACAGCTGTCCGGGATGAGGCTGCGGAACACCTGGGGGAACTGTCCGGGGAGGCAGCCGGGACACATCTGAATCCCTGGCTGGATCAGATCCTGGACGCAGCCACTTTTGATGAAAAGTATAAAATTGTCTGTGACATGCAGAATGATGTCACAGACAGGCTGATCGACGATATTGCTGTGGTGCTGGATCTGGCGATACCGGAGGGAAACCTGCGGGAACGCTACGCACAGTTAAAGCACTGTATCCGGACACGGCAGAAATATGAGTCCGGGAGACTGCGGTGAGCGAAAGGGGCGCTCATCCATTTTCCGCCTTTTCTATAGCGGGAGATATGGATGGCGTCAGCACAGTCAGGGTTCCGGGCGGTATCCGTACCGGCTGATATAACTGTTATGGTAGCAGGGAGAAAAGGTGACGTCTTCCGCGAACCATTCCGGAGGCGTAAAGGCGCGTGCCTCCTCCTCGGAGGGGAATTCCACTTCAGCCAGGATCAGCGGCGCCGCATCCTTTTCAAAAATATCCAGCTCGATGGTATAGTTTTTATAGGGGATGCAGTACCGCTTTTTCGATATATAGATACCGTCTGTCTTGGGCTTTAAGTGTTCATATGCCTGGGCGGTCAGGGGAAGGTTGTATTCTTCCCGGCTCATCATGCCGCCGGATTTGTAGGTGAGGATATACGTGTCATCCTGCCTGCGGATGCGCACCACAGGGTCGGTGCACAGATACCCCTGTTCGATCTGATGACAGGGACAGGTATCCAGGTTTTCAGGCAGTCTGGCGATTAAAAATTTGCGTTCGATTTCCATTTGGCGTTCTCCTTTTGACGGCGGGGGATGCCGGAATGCAGATCCGGAATCTGCGGCATGCTGCCGTTGGCCGTCGTTTTGCTTACAGTAGTGCTGTATTCAGTATAAATCAAAACAGGAAAAAGAGGAAGAGGAGGATTCTTTTATGAGCAGGATAGCAGTTTTTGTGATGGATGGCGTGGAAGAGGTGGAATGCCTGACTACGGTGGATTTCTGCAGGCGGGCCGGGATCGGGGTAACTACCGTCTCGGTGACCGGGACAAAACAGGTTCGCGGGAGCCATGATATCATCTTCCATACGGACAGTGTTTTGGCGGATGTGGATTTCGATGTGTTTGACGCAGTTGTGTATCCGGGGGGAGCCGGGACTGCGGATCTTGGAAAAGCAGAAGGAACACGGGAGCTGGCAGAGAAGTTTCTCTCGGAAGGAAAGCTGGTGGCGGCTATCTGCGCCGCGCCGGGGATGCTCTCGGAGACAGGCCTGTTAAAGGGCAGGACTGCGACCGGATATCCGGGATGCAAGCCGGAAGGCGGGGCGGACTGGACGGAGCACACGACGGAATGCGACGGCAACCTGATTACCGGAAAAGGGCCGGGCGCCGCGCCGTATTTTGCGCTGGAGATCATCCGTTATCTGGAAGGGGAGGCAAAGGCGCAGGAAATCCGGGTGTCCACCATGATGCCGTAAAAAATAGGCCGGGGATGCAGGAAGGCGAAAGAAAGCATGCCTGCTGATGACGTAAAAAGGAGGCGGAGCCTGTCCCACAGAAAAGATCGTTTCTGTGGAGCAGACTCCGCATTTTTTCATAAGGAAAACAATCCCTGTGACGGGAACCGGCCGGGTTTAACGGGCCGCCGGATATTCGTTGCACAGCAGGCGGTACGGTTCCTCGTCCTCTTCGATCGCCGGGAAGCGGCCGATGGGCTCGTAAAAGCGGTTGTCCGTGTTGTCGTCGTTGCACATGGATACTTCGCCCAGCAGGACATCGCCGGTGCCGGGTTCTACGTTGAAATCGTGGTACATACAGGGGTAGATCGTGATGCTCTCCCCGGGAGTCAGCCGGATGGCGGTTCCGGCCGGGACGTAATAAGTCCTGCCGTCGGAACAGACCTTCACATCCGTGTCCGCGTACTGGCCGTCCTCGGTGGAGTTGTAAACGGTGATCAGCACATTTCCGCCGCCCCGGTTGATGATGTCCTCCATTTTATAGTAGTGGAAATGCATGGGGGCATACTGTCCCTCACGCACCATCAGCAGCTTTTCCGCATAGGGCTTGGCGTATTTCTGCGGCAGCTGCTGGTTGCCGTTGCGCAGGGTGATCAGCGAGAAGCCCACCTTGGAAAAATCACCGAGGCCGTAGTCGGTGATGTCCCAGCCCAGCATGTTGTCGCGGATCTCATCGTATTCTTGGTTTTTGTTTTCCCATTCCTGCGGCGTCCAGCGGCAGAAGGGCGGAATTTCAAACCCATGTTTTTCTATCATGGCCTCCATCTCCCGGATGGCGGCGTTGATCTCAGAACGTTTCATGATCATCCTTCCTTTCTTAAAAAGAGCGTTTTCTTATAAATGTATTATAGAAAACGGGAATGGAAATGACAAGAGTGGATCAGATTCCGATGCAGATTTTTGGCGGGGAATGTTGTATGGGTACTACTCCTTCCGGAAGCCCTCGCCTACCACGTCGCTGGATTCCATGATCACCAGGAAGGCGGCCGGATCGGTTTTGCGGATCAGCCGGCGGATGCCGTACATCTGTTTTTTGTTGCAGGCGCACAGGACGATGTCGCGTCTGCTGCCGGTGTAGCCGCCGCTGGCTCTGAGCACCGTGGATCCGCGGTGGAACTGCCCGCTGATGGCATGGCAGATGGCAGCGCTGTGTTCTGTGATGATCAGGGCCACCTTTCCCTGGCTGATGCCGTACATCAGCCTGTCCATGACGGTGGAAAGCAGCCAGGAGATGATGACGCCGTAGATCAGGCTCTCCACATTCCGGGAGACCAGCAGGGTTCCCAGGAGGATGACGGTTACGTCCAGGACGAACATGATGTTCCCGATGGTCAGGTGCGGATATTTTGCGCGGATGGACAGGGTGATAAAGTCTGCTCCCCCGGTGGAGGAACCGCGCATGAAGATCAGGGCATAACCGATGCCGCAGAGTACGCCGCAGCAGAGGGCGGCCAGCAGACGGTCTCCGGTATAAAGCGGGAACCGGGGAGCGACAGTATCCATCAGTGTGGAAGTAATCAGCATGGATTTGACGGAGCGCAGGAGGAACCGCTGCCCCAGGATGCGGTACGTGCCCAGGATAATGGGGATGTTTAAGAGCAGCGCCATCGCGCCGATGGGCAGCCCGAACAGCTGATAGAAGATCAGGGAAATGCCGTTGATGCCGGCGATGGGAAATTCTGCCGCCGAGGCGAAATTATATACGCCGGCGGCGATCAGGCTGCCGCCGGCCAGGTCTGCGGGCAGATCCTGGATCAGTTCGGATCGAAAGTCTTTTTTCATGCAGGACGGTACCTCCTCTGGAAATGTTATAGTATACCGCTTTTTTGCGGGAATCATACAGAAATCTGACTTGAAAGATACCGGGAAGGTGGGTATAATACGGTGCGGATGTCAGGTGAGTGCCGATGCAGCAGGAGCCTGGCGGAACATAAATGCAGAAAGAGGAAGTAAAACGATATGGAACAGCAGAAGAAACCGCTGATGCAGCGGACCTGGATGGTATGGCTCTGTGCGCTGATCTGCACTGCGCTGTGGGGCAGTGCTTTTCCCTGTATCAAAACAGGGTATGTCTTATTTGATATTGGTTCTTCGGATGTGGCGGGGCAGATCCTGTTTGCCGGAGTGCGTTTTTTTGGCGCCGGGATTCTGGCGATTCTGATCGGGAGCGTGGGGCAGAGGCAGTTTTTGCGGCCGCGCCGGGGATCTGTGCCTAAGATTTTAGTCCTGAGTCTGTTCCAGACGTCGATGCAGTACGTGCTTTTTTACATAGGTATGGCGCATACCACGGGTGTGAAGGGGTCGATCCTCCAGGGAACCAGCGTTTTGTTTTCCCTGCTGATCGCCTGTCTGCTGTTTCGGACAGAGAGGCTGACGGTAATGAAGACGGTGGGGTGTGTGATTGGTTTTGTGGGGATCATTTTAGTGAACTTTAACGGCGCGGATATGGATCTGCAGTTTGCGTTCATCGGGGAAGGGTTCATGATCCTGGCGGCGCTGTCCTCCTCCTTTTCCTCGGTGTTCTTTAAGATGTTTTCCAGAAACGAGATTCCGGTGATGCTCAGCGGCTATCAGTTCTTAGTGGGCGGGGCGATCATGATGGCGGTGGGCTTTGGCCTGGGCGGCAGACTGTCCGGCTTTACCCCGGCGTCTGTGCTGCTTGTGGTTTATATGTCCTTTATTTCGGCTGCCGCGTACTCTCTGTGGGGCGTACTGCTGAAACATAATCCGGTTTCCAGGATCACGGTGTTCGGATTTACGACCCAGATTTTCGGCGTGCTGTTTTCGGCGCTGTTTCTGCGGGAGGGCAGCAGCTTCGGCTGGCTGTCCCTGGCAGCGCTGGTACTGGTGTCGGCGGGGATTATTTTAGTGAACCGGAAACAGAAAAATCCTGCAGGCGGAACCGCTGAGGTTTAAAACGCGCCGGATCCGGGCAGACTCATCTATTATGAAAGAAAGCAGGGTGAGTCTATGATCAATATACAGAAGGCGGCAATCATCGGATGTGGTTTTGTGGGGGCGGCCACCGCTTTCCGGCTGATGCAGACCGGGCTTTTTTCTGAGCTGGTGCTGATTGACGCAGACCGGAAAAAGGCAGAGGGGGAGGCCATGGATCTGAGCCATGGAAGGCCGTTTGCGCACACGATGAAGATTTATGCGGGGAGCTATGCGGATGTGGGCGACTGTGCGGTGATTATCGTGACAGCCGGAACCAGTCAGAAGCCGGGGGAACCGAGAACTGCCTTAGTGGGCAGAAATGTGGAGATCCTGCGGTCGGTTCTGCAGGAAATTGCCGGGCAGGCATTTGGCGGTATCCTGCTGGTGGTATCGAATCCGGTGGATATTCTGACCTATGCGGCCTGGAAGCTTTCCGGGTTTCCGAGGGGGCGGGTGATCGGCAGCGGGACGGTTCTGGACACCGCCCGTTTCCGCTATCTGCTCAGCGAGCACCTGCATGTGGACAGCGGCAGCGTCCACGCCATGATCATCGGGGAACACGGGGACAGCGAGCTGGCGGTCTGGAGCGGCGCCAGTGTGTCGGGGATTGAGATCCATCACTTTTGTGAAATCCGGGGATTTTTTGACCATGAGAAGCAAATGAACCGCATTTACCGGCAGGTCAGGGACAGCGCCTATGAGATCATTGAGAGAAAGGGCGCTACCTATTACGGCGTGGCCATGGCTGTGGGACGGATCTGCGAGAGCATCATCCGTGATGAACATGCGGTGCTTCCGGTGTCGGGGCTGCTGTGCGGGGAATATGGCCTGAAGGATCTCTGTATCAGCGTTCCCTCTATTGTGGGCGGCAGAGGCCTGGAGCAGGTGCTGGAGATCCCGCTGAACGAGAAAGAACAGGCGGAGCTGGAGCGTTCCGCGCGGCAGCTCCGGCAGGTGCTGCGGGAAGCAGGGATGACCTGAGGAGACCCTGCGGGAATTCCGGCAAATTAAATCTGGATGAAAAGCAGTTTTGGCGAACTGTGTTGTTCCGGCGGAGGAGGCCGCGGCACAGGGAAAACCATACTGCTTTTTTTCGTTTGCAGGAATTCGTTCTTGACAACTGTGCATATACTGTATATACTGTTTATATACAGACAAACAGAGGGATGACAATATGAATCTTTTCATTGATAACAAGAGTGGAAAACCGATTTATGAACAGATTTATTCCCAGATCAAGGCACAGATCATCAGCGGGGAGCTTTGCGAGGATGAAGCGCTGCCCTCCATCCGCAACCTGGCGAAGGATCTGCGGATCAGCGTGATCACCACGAAGCGGGCCTACGAGGAGCTGGAACGGGAGGGGTTTCTCTACACGGTGGCTGGCAAGGGCTGCTTTGTAGCCCCGAAAAATGTGGAGCTTCTGCGGGAGGAGAATTTAAAAAGGATCGAAGAACATCTGGAGGCGATCCGCCAGCTGGCAGCCACCTGCAATCTGACGAAGCGGGATCTGGCGGAAATGCTGGACTGTATCTGGGAAGAGTGAGTTTTGGGTTTGGAGGAATGGAAGCTATGAATGCGATTGAGATCAGAGATTTGTGTAAGCGGTATGACGGATTTTTCCTGGATCATGTGAACCTGACGCTCCCGGCAGGATGCATCATGGGGCTGGTGGGGGAGAACGGAGCCGGGAAGAGTACCCTGATCAAGCTGATACTGAACATGATCCGCAGGGATGGGGGAACGGTCTCCCTGTTCGGGAAAAGCAATCAGGAACATATCGAGCTGGCGAAAGAGGATATCGGCGTGGTTCTGGATGAGGTGGGGATTTCTGAATGCCTGAATGCTGTCCAGACAGGAAAGGTCATGCGCAGGATCTTCCGTAACTGGGATGACGCCGCTTACCGGAAATACCTGCGTATGCTGGAGATTCCGGAGGGAAAACGGTTTAAGGATTTCTCCCGGGGCATGAAGATGAAGCTGGGGATTGCCGTGGCGCTCAGCCACCAGGCGAAGCTCCTGCTCCTGGACGAGGCCACCTCCGGGCTGGATCCGGTGGTGCGGGATGAGGTGACAGACCTTTTTGCGGAGTTTACCAGGGATGAGACCCACGCCGTCCTGATTTCCTCCCACATCGTCAGCGATTTAGAGAAGATCTGCGATTATATCGCCTTTCTGCATCAGGGGAAGCTGCTTTTGTGTGAGGAGAAGGATGTTTTAAAGGACAGGTACGGAATGGTGCACTGCAGCAGGGAACAGTTTGCGGTTCTGGCTCCGGACGCCGTGGTGGGAAAACGGGAAAGCGCCTACGGCGTGGAAGCCATGGTGCTGCGGGACAGGATCCCGGCGGGCTGGGAGATCAGTCCCATTGACATGGAACAGCTGTTTGTCTATATGGTGAAAGGAGGCCGGGCGGCATGAGCGGACTATTGCTGAAGGATTTTTATCTGATGAGAAAATACTGCAGGGGATACGCCGTGATCGTGGTTATTTTTATCATGGTATCCTGTATCGGGGATACGAACGCATTTCTTCTGTTTTATCCCTGTGTTCTCTCCGGACTGATCCCGATCACCCTCCTGTCCTATGATGAGCGGGAAAAGTGGAGTCTGTATGAGGGGACGATGCCTGTGACGAGGGCGCAGGTTGTTTCCGGAAAATACTGCATCAGTCTGCTGGTGGGCGGCTGTGTGGCAGTGCTGATGAGCGCCGCGCAGTTTGCGGCCAGAGGCGTGGGGAAAGAGTATTTGCAGGTGCTGGTTCTTATGGTATTATTTTTACTATTGATCCCGGCACTGATCTTACCGTTTGTATTCCGCCTGGGGGCGGAAAAGGGACGGGTGGCCTATGTGATTGTTATTGCAGCAGCGACAGCGGCGGCTGCCGGGGTGATCGGAGCCCGCACGCAGGATCTGCAGCTGCATCTGCAGCTTGGCGCGGCGGCAGAGGCCGGACTTCTGGCGGCAGCGGGGATCGTGTTTGTCTGCTCCTGGCTGCTGTCCATCCGAATCTATCAGAAGCGGGAATTATAGCGCAGAGTCTGCAGGCGGCAGAAGCGCCGGAGAGAAGGAGGAGAAGACTGAGATGAAAGCAATGGATGTACACTGTCATTTTCTTCCGCAGGAATATGTGGAAGCTCTGAAAAGGTATGGCCGTATCAGTGAGGACGGATTTCCCTGTCCGCAGTGGAGTGAGGAGATGCAGCTGGAGTATATGGAAAAGGCACAGATCGCACATGCGGTGCTGACCATTTCCTCGCCCCATCCGTATTTCGGGGACGGCGCGTACAGCGCGCAGCTGTGCCGTATGCTCAATGAATCTGCGGCAGCCCTGGCACGGAAATATCCCGGTATGTTTTCCTATGCCGCGGTACTGCCGCTGCCGGATGTGGAGCGGGCGCTGGCGGAGGCCAGATTTGCCATAGAGCAGGGCGGCGCCTGCGGGATCAAACTGTCCAGTCAGGCGGCCGGGCTGTATCCGGGAGATGAACGGATGGAGCCTTTGCTGGAGTACCTGAATGAACGGCATGCGGTGCTGATCTTTCATCCGACCAGGCCGCAGGCGGTGCCGGAGGGGTGCTTCACCAGCGGGCCGCTTCCTCTGCTGGAGTTTATCAATGACACTACCAGAGCCGTGGTGGATCTGATCGCAAATGGTACGCTGGAAAAGTATGGGAATCTGCGGGTGGTGGTTCCCCATTGCGGCTCGTTTCTGCCGAATATCATGGACCGGCTGGAGGGGATCACCCGCCTGCTGGCCGCAAAGGGAATCGGAAAGCCGGTGGATGTGCGGAAATCTCTGCAGTCCCTGTATTTTGATGTGGCGGGAGACGCCCTGCCGCGGGGGATTCAGATCCTGCGGACGATGGCGGATGATGACCACATCCTGTTCGGCGGGGACTTCCCGTATACGCCGATTTCAATGATCGCTGACAAAATAGAACAGATGGATGGAGACCACAGTCTGGATGGAATCCGGGAAAAACTATACTGGAAAAACGCGCAGAGCCTGTTTGACATCAGGATATAGCAGTTTTTTTCCATTTCCGTCATCCCGGTTTCAGGATTTTCCGCAGAGGATTCCCATAGCGGAGAATGCGCGGAATCAGGTCAAAAATACATGGAAAAAACAGTTGAAATTTTCAGGGATTTGCTTAATATAGGATTGGTGTGATAAAAACGTTTTCTGATGAGAAAGACTGAGGATATGGCGTTATGAAAAAGCAGATCAAGATTGAGAATTTCAGGCGAAGATTGCTGATGTGTATCTTAGGCGTTCTGATCAGCGCTGTGAGCGTAGGCTTTTTTAAGCGGGCTACGTTCGGCGTGGATCCGTTCCAGTCTATGATGGCCGGACTGAGCGAGTTAGTGCCGATTTCTTTTGGTACGCTTTATGTGATTGTCTGTGTGCTTTTTTTGGTGTTCAGCCTGATTGCGGACCGCCATTATATCGGGCTGGCAACCTTTATTAATTTGTTCCTGGTGGGATATATTGTAGATTTTTCCCACGGCCTGCTCAACCGGCTGCTGCCGGATCTGGGCATTCCCGGGCGTATTGTCTGCCTGCTGATCGGTATTGTGGTTATGTGTCTGGCGTCGTCCCTGTATTTTACGGCGGATCTGGGCGTATCCGTTTATGACGCGATTGCGCTGATCATTACCGGGACCTGGCATAAGGGGCAGTTCCGTTGGGTGCGGATCCTGACCGACTGTGTCTGCGTCTGCCTGGGGATCCTGTTTTACTTCCTGGCAGGTGGAAAGGTACAGGGAATCGGGGCTGTGGTTGGTGTGGGAACTATCGTGACGGCGCTTTTTATGGGGCCGCTGATTGATTTCTTTAACCGGAAGGTGGCGCAGCCCATGCTGATGTGGGGTCAGAAACCGCAGCAGGACATTCAATAAAAGGAAATAGTTATGTCAAAGGAAAATAAAAAAAAGCCGGGGCGGGCATCACAGACTCTCTGCCCGGCGGCAAAAAAATGCGGCGGCTGCCGGTATCAGGGCGTGCCGTATCAGAAACAGTTAAAGAGGAAGCAGGAGCAGGTGGAAAAGCTGCTCCTGCCTTTCTGTCGTGTCTACCCGGTGGTCGGTATGGAGCATCCGTATCATTACCGGAATAAAGTCCATGCCGTGTTCCACCGCCTGAAAAACGGGACGGTGATCTCCGGCGTCTATGAGGAGGGCACCCACCGGGTGGTTCCGGTGACCTCCTGCCTGATTGAGGATGAGAAGGCGGACGCCATCATCAACGATATCCGCGGTCTGGTGAAGTCTTTTAAGATTAAGATCTATAACGAAGACACCGGAACCGGACTGCTGCGCCATGTGCTGATCCGCCGCGGGTTTTCCACAGGGGAAATCATGGTGGTCTTAGTGCTGGGCTCCATAGTGATGCACTCCAAAAATCATTTCGTGGAGGCGCTGCGGCAGCTGCACCCGGAAATCACCACGATCGTGATCAATGTGAACAACAAAAAGACCAGCATGGTGCTGGGAGACCGGGAAACAACGATTTTCGGCAAGGGATATATCGAAGATGTGCTCTGCGGACATGTGTTCCGGATCTCGCCCCGTTCTTTTTACCAGGTGAATCCGGTGCAGACAGAAAAGCTTTACCAAAAGGCCATTGAGCTGGCCGGTCTGACGGGGACGGAACGGGTGATCGACGCCTACTGCGGGATCGGAACCATCGGGATCTGTGCCTCAGACAGGGCGGCTGAAGTGATCGGCGTGGAGCTGAACCGGGATGCGGTGAAGGACGCGGTGCGCAACGCGAAACGGAACCGGATCAAAAATATTTCCTTTTATCACGCGGACGCCGGGAAATTTATGGTGCAGATGGCAGCCCGCAAAGAACATGCGGATGTGGTGTTCTTAGATCCGCCCAGGAGCGGCAGCGATGAAAAATTTCTCAGCTCTGTGGTAAAGCTTGGACCGAAGCGGATTGTCTATATTTCCTGCAACCCGGAGACCCAGGCCAGGGATCTGAAATACCTGACCGCGCACGGGTACCGGGCGAAAGGAGCGTATCCCTATGACTGCTTCCCGTTCACCGGGCACACGGAATGCGTCTGTCTGCTGGTCAACCAAAAACCGGATACGAAAGTCAGAATCGATGTGGATCTGGCAGACGATTATTGTATGAAGGACGCAAGGGATAATCTGAACTGAAAACAGAACACCGGACAGAAAGCGATTCGCTGCTGATGTGTAAAAGCATTGGCAGCTTTTTTCTGCCTGAAATCGCTGAAAGGAAGTGGAGCCGGTGATTTGACCTGTAGAAGTGAAACGGCAGTGGAAAATAAAGTTTCGTATAATTTACGACAAAATATTGACTGAGGAGTAAGATGGGTACAGAAACGGAAACAGCAATCTCAGAAAGGAACGCGGCATGAGAAGATCAGTTTGTACAAAATGGATTGAAAAATATTTAGGAGAAGCAGTAAAAGACGGAGGGAAGCAAAAGCATCTGAATCCCGGGGCGCTGTTTTGCCAGTACGCGAAAAAGGGGGTGTTCCATAAAATATCGGACGACGGATACCATGAACTTCTGGCAGAAACGGAAGAACTGGCGGAGCTCTGGGAAAAAGATTATTCAAAAAGCAGCGGCGAGCTTTTTGTAAAGTTTTTATCGAGACTGAAGATGAGCAGAGAGGAGATCCATCTGATCGCGGAGCTGCTGACCGATTACTATGCTGCCGCTCACGGCGAATTTACAGAAGAAAATAGAGTCCCCGGGAAGGATGACGACGGGAACAGACTTCCGGATATGTACGGCCTGTGCAAAAAAACACAGAGATATGAGCGTTATATGAAAAAGGGAAACTCTGAGGAAGAGGAAACCTTTGATCCTCATTTCGCGGAAAGTCCGAGAGCGATCAAGGAATATCTTTCCTCTAAGATTTACGGCCAGGAAGAGGCTGTAAAGGCGGCCTCGATTCTTCTGTATAACCACATACGGAAAAGAAAAAGGAATATTCTTTTTATCGGGCCGACAGGCTGCGGGAAGACGGAGATCTGGCGGGTTATGAAAAAAATTTATCCGAATATCCGCATTGTCGACAGCAGCGCCATTACCATGCAGGGATGGAGCGGCGGATTTAAGATACAGGATATTTTTCGCGGTATGAAAACAGAAGAAATAGAGAAGTCCATTATTGTTTTTGACGAGTTCGATAAATTCTGTGAGCCGTTATATTCAGGCAGCGGCGCGAATTATTCCGCGGCGGGGCAGAACGAACTTCTGAAGATGATCGAGGGATCACGAATCTCATTCGGATCTGATAACGGAAGAGAGGCGGTGGATTTTGACAGTTCAGGGATGAGTTTTGTCTTCTGCGGAAGCTTCGAGCAGCTGGTCGGGAAGAAGACGGCCTCTGAACAGAAAGAGTCCATTGGATTTGGAAGGAACGGCGAAAAAAAAGACGCCGGAGCGCAGTATCTGAATAAAATTACAGCGCAGGATCTAATTGAATACGCCGGAGTCCGTCAGGAGATTGCCGGACGCATCCAGCAGATTGTACAGCTTCATCCCATGACAGAAAAAGATTTCCGCTGTATTCTCAAGGACAAAAAGATTTCTCCGGTGCGTAAGCTGGAAAAAATGTACGGCGTTACGATTCATCTGGAGGAGAGGACGGAGAGAAAACTGGCCGGGGAAGCCGCGAAAAATGGTTTCGGAGTCAGATATCTCCGAAACCGTCTGCAGGAGTATCTGGACGAACAGATGTACAATGAGGGAGAGAAAAAAGAATACTGGATCGGAAATCCTGTCCATGTTCCTTTTGCCGGAGAGATGTGATATACTTTCTCTGAAAAGGGGGAACGGTATGGAAAGAGAAAAACAGAACATAAAAAGGATCGCGCTTCTGAAATTCCGGGAGAAGCTGATGGCAGAAGAACTGGAACAGTACAGGATCCATCTCACGGGAGAATATGAAAGTATTCTCCCGTATATCAGAGACGGGGAGGGGCATTACAGTCCGGAAAAAACAGAAGAAGTCATAGAAGAACTGGTCGGATATGTGCGGCTTTATCATGAATATGAGGCAGACTGCAGTCTGCGGGAACAGGAGGAAATGTACGGCAGAGAATGGACAGAAGCAGGAAATGTTTTTCCGGGATTCTCAGAAGAGGCAGAAACGTTCTTCCGGAATTTTTTCTACTGCGCACTGCGGATTTCCGAGGCGGAGGAACTCTGCGATGTTGACGGGGAGGATATATCCGGCGCGACGCAGACGTTTCATGATCTTCTGTGGTTTTCCGGGGATCATTATGAAAGGCAGGCACAATTATACGCGGGGGAAGCGGTGGCGGAAGGGCTTCGGAATAATTATGATGGGATGAAAGGAATTTACCGTCCCGCCTCCTGGCTGGTACACCTGTTTACAGGAAAAAATCTGTCAGATCTCTATCCGGAAGATCTTCAGAAAAAATACATTTTCCAGCTTCCTGTGGAGATGAGAAATGGAATGGAGCGTGTCGGATGCAAACCGTCCGAATACTTTGATTATTTTCTGGATGGAATTTCGTCTTCCGCTGAGCAGCGAACGGAAAAAGCGGCAGAGGAAATCAGAGAACGGTTTTCGGAACAGGAAAAGTTTGTTGAGAGTTATCTTTCCTTCCGTTCCCAAAAATATGACCCTGCATACGACAGCCTGTATGTTGGGGGCTCCATAGACAAAATAGCGATGATGGAGACGGCATGCCGCTTAGAGGATGATGTGAAGACGGCCGTGTTGATGTTTTTGGAAAAAAGAGGCCTGTCGCATCTGGAGGACGACGATACTTATTTTACTGCGGCCGCGCTGCTGCGCAGAGCGGGAAAACGCGTAAAAGAGACGGCACTGAGAGATGAAAGGAGAATGCATGGGTAGCTTTCACGAAGACTTTCTTGAAGATCTGCGCCAGGATATGATGTTTTATGGGGAAAGGTCTGTTTTGTGCTGTTATTTCAGAGAAGAAAAAAGGCGTCACGCAGCGGTGCGGGAAAGAAAACGGATATATGAAGAAACAGCGGTTTTCGGTCCTTACGAAGAGATTGCCGGGGAAAATAGTTTGGAAACGGATGGCTGCAGCCCCGCGGCAGATCGTATGAAATCCGGCAGACGAACCTCGGGCAGGCAGCCGGCAGTGGAAATTCTCTGCGGATATTATGATTATCTGGCGGCATATGAACGTGGAAAGAGAGAAAAGAACCGCACACTGCAGAAAGAATGCACGGAACTTTTTCTGGAAACACTGCTCAGGCTGGTCAGTGTATCGAAAGCGGGAAAGAAACGGAAACAGCCTATCCTTTCTGAAATGGAAATTTTGCGAAGAGACTGTGATCCTGAGAAAATGGAAGGTGTGGCAGAGAACGTGATGGATCTTTATCTTTGTGCGGAGGCGGCGCAGTTTCTGTATAACGCAGGGTATCCCCTTCCAAAGGACAGGGATTATGAGAAGGAAGACGTTGCTTTGGCCAGGCTGGCGAGGCCGAGAATCAAGACAATTCCCCTGAAACTTCTGGATTTCTATTTTTCAAAAAGAGACCTGTCTTTTCAGAAAATGTCTTCTATTAACCGGGCTGCTCCGCGCGCTGTTTCACAGAATCCGGATATGACAGAAAAGATAGAGGAGCTGTATCAGTTTGTATACGAAAAAAGGATGACGACAGCCGTTATTCCTCTGATGACAGACAATGATTCGGGAAGCGGTCTGTACCTGGTCGGCAGGGCATACCTGAAAAGCTGGGACGCGGATCCACGGACGCGCAGGATTGTAAAAAGAATTCTGGGAAACCGGCCCTGTTGTTACGCGATTGTAAAATTCCTGAATCTGGAAGCAAGGCTGGAGGACACTTATCTGTGGTGTCCTTATTCGATGGTCGATATGGTCTATGAGAGCTGTGACAGCAACCCGGAAGGTATTCTCTTTTCTGATCTGGATCGGGCCCTGAATATTTACCAGGGACAGCTCAATGTACGGTCCCGGGATATTTTCTACGAAAATTTTCATCTGGCCAACCAGTTGGAAGATGCGGAGAGCGGAGAACTGCTCCCCCCGGAGTACAGAAAATATTTTGATATCCCGGAGAGAGAGGACATCAGCAAGGATGTAGAAGATGTAAGGGCAGAGTATGAAAAAAGGCTGGCCGGGATTGTTTATGGGCAAAAACAGATATAGGACAGCGGGATGAAAGCGGGATATCATGGCTTCGTCCCCGCTAACATAGCCAGGCTGATCCGTATTCAGTATCACAGAATTATTTCATACTGCCGAAATGCGTGCAGACAATATCGTTCAGCTGGCGGCGGATATTCTGGAAATCCGCGTTTAAGTTCAGAGATTTTACGCTGATTTTGCTGCCCATGAAAGAATAGACGTTGTCGGGTTGCTTTGGTTCCTGTGTCCGGGCGTACAGAAGCATACCGCTGACTTCAAAAGGCGGAGTTTTTTGGGCATTGGGATTTGTTTCCTTTTCACGTTTTGTCAGGAAAGCTTCTTTATTTTTCACATAAGCAAAAATCTGATAAAGATTGTCGGGAGAGAGAAAGGTGTTGCCGGTTTCCTTATTTCTTTCCAGTGTATTCTGATAATATTTGGTGTCAATGATCAGTATCTTGCGTCCATAAGTCAGCGTGATGTCGGTGTGCATCTTTGGTAAATATTCGACATAGCCGTTATCCTCCTGCCAGATCATGGTCTCATCCGTGGATGAAAATCCGGGAAACTGCCGATACTCCCTGGCATAGTATTTGCGGACAAAGGTTTCAAAGAGTTTTGCCAGCTTTTTGGTGCGCTCCTTTTTCTCCAGCTCCGAGAGGCCTCGGATTTCCTGAAAGGTAAAGAGGCGGTTGGCGCCCGGCTCCGTTGTCAGCAGCATGCCCTCCAAAAGCAGGCGGCAGACTGCCAACATGATCCGGTAATCTTTGCTGTGCCGCTGAAACCGGATACGGTCCCAGCGAATCATCTGGGGCAGAATAGCGTCTATATCGGAGAAGTACATCAGCTCCCTTTTCAGTTCCTTCTTATAATTCCGGTCCACATCGGGATGGCGCAGAAGAAAAAGAGCCGTTGTCTTGAGAATCTGATTGGAAAGATGATTCTCCGTCAGTTCATCGGTCTCGCACACCAGGGTATATTTCTGCTGCATCCGCGCACGGATGGTGTCGGGTATAGAAATCCTGCCCCGGACAGTCGTCATCTCCTCGGTCCTGGTCTGGTAGGCTTTGTTCAATCCCTTTTTCAGCTGGACGCCCAGCCCGCGGGTCAGAACGTGGGCATACATATTATAAATATTGTCAAATCGCTCCACCTGCATGGCCTCAAAGACGGAAGGCGTTAAGGTGTCATAGGTGTAAGCCAGCATATAATAGATGTTTTTGATCAGAATATTATTGTCTCTTGTCATTTTTCAAATATGTCATGCAAACGTCTCTGCCAGTAGTTTTGCTTTTCACGGTCATCATCTATCCAGTATTCCCCCAGCATGGGGAGGATGTCATACTCCACAACGGACTTCATCCACTCATCCGTGCAGTCGGCGGGCGTTTTACAGCCGCAGAAATAGCTGTGGCCGATACAGAAGCCCCGACCCAGGGAGAGATCTTCCGCGATTTCCTCGTTGAGCGCTTTGATCTCCGTGATCAGCGCGTCGAAATGGGGATTGTTCAGTCTCCGCTGATAGTTCCGAAAACCATCGGAGTCAAATCCCGGCGCGATCTCAAAGAAGCTGAATCTCCTGCGGAGAGCGTAGTCGATCATGGCCAGGCTCCGGTCGGCCGTGTTCATCATACCGATGATATAGAGATTTTCCGGCACCGAGAAAGGCTTGCCGTCGTAGGCCAGCACGGCCTCTGTTCCCCGGTAATCCCGTTCGATCAGCATCAGCAGTTCCCCGAAAATTTTGCTGATATTTCCCCGATTGATTTCGTCGATGATGAAAAAGAAATCCTGATTGGGGCAGGCCGCCGCTTTTTGGCAGAAGCGGTAAAAGACGCCGTACTGCAGCCGGAACCCGTCGCCGGAGGGCCGGTAGCCCATGACGAAATCTTCGTAGGAATAGCTCTGGTGGAACTGGATGAAGCGGATCCGGCTGTCGTCCTTTGACTTCATGAGGGAGTAAACCAGTCGTTTTGCCGTAAAGGTCTTGCCCACACCCGGCACTCCCTGGAGGATCACGTTCTTCTTTTTCCTGACCAGATTTTTCAGCCGGGCAAACTGCTCCCGGGCCATGTAGACTTCAGCGAGAAAATCTTTGGCGGTGTAAAGAGCCAAAGAAAGATTGTTCCGCAGCCGCCATGCGGTCTCGCCGTCGATCCGGCACTCCTCGTGGAGCACGCCCTTGGTCACGTTTGTGGGACATCCCGTCTTGTGAATGAGGCGCCAGCTGAGAGAAATGACCTTTTTATTGTAGTTTTCCGTGCCGCGTTTTTCTCTGGCATTTTCCGTATCGCGCTTCTCTGAGGGATTTTTCTTCTTTGCCGAATCTGTCGGATCCGTCCGATCGGAGGACGTCTGGGGAAGCTCATCGTAGCTTCGCCAGCAGTTCTGGTCCTTCATCTTTTGCAGCATCTCCATGTCTCCGGGGAGGAAGACGCGCTCATCCGCCAGGAGCTTTGCCCAGTCACGGGCCGACAGACCGGCGAAAAACCGCTCGGTGGACCGGGTATTCTGTCGGTCATTCTGCTCTGCGATGGTCAGATATCCGCTGACAGTGGCGGCAATATCGGAAGCGAGAATCCCGCACTCCTGGTCCGGCCAGCAGGTTTCGTCGAGACGGCTTCTCATCTGGGAAATCAGCGCCTCATCCCGGCAGACAGTCTCCCGCAGGTAATCGTACATCCGGCAGGCGTTTCGGATATTGTCCGCATCTGATCCTAACGCAAAGGTGTAGGGCAGCTGCAGCTCCTCCGCGAGAGTTTTTACCTCCCAGAATCGGTAAATATGGTATTTCCAGGGATAGCGGAGCCAGAGGAGGATGCTGACCGTCGTCTCGGAAAAGTAGAACAGGGAAGCGTCGCCCCCCTGCGCCTCCAGCAGGGACAGCATGCGGGTCTGGAAATCACGCATCCGCTTCCAGAGATCTGCCCGTTCGTCAAAAAGCAGATGAAACAGTGCCCGGACTTCTGCCGGGACAGATTTCGCGAGATTTACCATATTGGAGAAGGGGACGCTGTCCGCGTTGATCAGCCTTGACAGGCCTTCCGTCTGTCCGAAAGATGCGGCAAGCATGTCCGCGAAGGGAAGGTTGGGATTTTCCGGTTTCCAGTGCTCCTGGAAGTGTTTCACGCATTCCCATCGGCACTTTGCATTTTGCCAGTAGGTATCGGTAAAGTTGTTTCTGTATAGTTTCAGGGCTTCCTCCAGTTGCATTTGGCGTATCCTCCTTATGAGCAGATTCTGTATGGGGTGTATGGTCTTTGGAGACCGGGATCAATCCAGCCGGATCAGCGTATCCTCAGGGCCGATGGATTTGGATTCTGAGGTATGGGTCATGGATTTCCGGAGAATCGTAAGGGCCTCTACAAACGTGTCGATGGATTCTTTGTCTAACTTGTCCAGCCGGGCGAACATTTCACGCCAGACATCCGTCTGCTGTCCCGTTATATAATTGGCATAAAACTGTTTTCCGGTTTCCGAAATCTTAATTACAATATTTTTTTTGTTGCTGACCGTACAGTACCGTTCCAGAAGCCCTTTTTGTACCAGCTGCTTTACCTTTTTTGAAAATGTACTTTGTGAAATGGACAAACGTCTGGCTACCTCTGACATGTTGTCATTGCGTTCTTCGTTTTCATAAATATACTCTATGATCTGTACCTCGTTGGCTGTCAGCAATATTTTACCGGACGGGTCAGAAAAAACCTTATAATTGTATATCTGATTATATATATTTGCCACGCCGATAATCGCTTCCACCACATCTCGGTATTCACCCATCCATTCCAGCTTCATAGAATCTCCTTTCTGCTGTTCGTCTTGAATATATATATTTTTTTATTATCATAACTTTTTTTAGCCGTAAAGTCAAAGATATATGCAGGTGAGGATACCTGTTTTCTCTGCGTCGTTTTTCCCTGTCTGCAGGATCTCAGAGTTTTCTTGGCTATATATAACAAAAAAATATTTTTTTGTTGTTTAT
>CALWGM010000115.1 GCA_944380065.1 uncultured Lachnospiraceae bacterium | reverse complement strand
GTTTTATGAGTATGTGGCCGGGAAGGGAGATACTTTTCTGGAGGAGCACAATTATTCTCTGGAGGAGGCGTACGACGGTCTGCGGCAGATCGCCCGCCGTACCGGCTACGGGGAGATTGTGGAAGATCTCAGCCGAATCTGAGCAGGAGTATTGCAAGGCTGGAAGAAGCTTTATCTGATCGCATATAGAACTAAAAAATGCCCCCGGTGCTGCCAAAATGCCGCAGAACCGGGGCATTTTTTATACTGCCGGTGTCCTGTTTTCGGATCATTCCTGCGCATTCCAGATCTTCAGCGTGCGCAGCAGTTTCAGTTTTTTATCAGTGTCCATGGTGGAGAGTACTTCCAGAATCTCACGGTCGAGGGCGGTGCCCCGGTAATCGGAATCAATTCGTCCGATCAGGGAATCCAGGGAAATATCCATCAGCCGCGCATAATAAATCAGAACGCGCAGCGACATGGCGGTGCGGTTGTTTTCCACATTGCTGATGTAGCCGGGAGTGACGTTCAGCGCGTGCGCCACCTGTGCCTGTGTCAGCCCCATCTGGATACGCAGTTCCCTGACCCGGGAACCTAATTTTTCATAATCTTCTGTTTTCATAATCTCAGCACTCCTTTTGATTTTAGCCGCAGATGACTGGTATAGATAACCGCGGGTGATGATTCGCTCCGTCCCCGGCAGCAGCCGCGGTATTGTTCCTATCAAGTATACTATAAATATAGCTTGAAATAAACCATTTCTTTGAATATAATAGCTTTTGCCTGAAACGAATACAAAAGGAAGAGGATGGAAGAAAATGGCAGAGATCAAAAATATGACCACGGGAAGCCCGGCCAGGCTGTTTCTGGCTTTTTCGCTTCCGCTGATGGTGGGAAATGTGTTTCAGCAGCTGTATACGGTTGTGGATACCATGGTGGTGGGCCGGGTGCTGGGAACGTCGGCGCTGGCGGCTGTGGGGACAGTGGACTGGTTCAACTGGATGTTTCTGGGCATCATTACCGGCCTGACGCAGGGGTTCTCGATCCTGATCGCCCAGCGGTTTGGCGAGGGGAACCTGGCAGGGATGCGAAAAGCGGCAGGAAATGCGCTGGTGCTGTCCGGGATCCTGACGGTAGTATTAGTGATCGTGGGACAGCTTCTGGTAAATCCGGTGCTGAAAATCCTGCATGTGCCGCAGGAAGTGGCGCCCATGTCGGTGGAATATCTGCGGGTAGTGTTCGGCGGCATGATTGTGGTGATGGCGTACAATATCCTGGCTTCGCTGCTGCGGGCGCTGGGGGACAGCAAGACGCCGCTGTATTCCATGATGGTGGCGGGGCTGGTGAACGTCGGCCTGGATCTGCTGTTCGTGGCAGTATTTGGCTGGGGCGTGCGCGGCGCGGCCATTGCCACGGTGATCGCCCAGGGATGTTCGGCCGTATTCTGTCTGAAAAAGATCCTGAAAATAGAGATACTTGCGTTTGTGAAAACAGACTTTTTGCCGGAACTGCGTCTGGTGGGGCGGCTTTTGTTCCTGGGGACGCCGATGGCGCTGCAAAATATTCTGATCTCCATTGGCGGCATGATCGTCCAGTCGGTGGTGAATGGCTTTGGCGTGCTGTTTATTGCCGCGTTTACAGCGACGAATAAACTGTACGGGCTGCTGGAAATCGCCGCGATTTCCTTTGGGTACGCCATGACGACCTATGTGGGGCAGAACCTGGGCGCGCGGAAGCTGGACCGGATCAAAAAAGGCGTGCGGGCAGCGGTGCTGATTGCTATTCTGACGGCGGTGATCATTGGCGTGGCCATGCTGATTTTTGGAAAACCGCTGTTAGGGCTGTTTATTTCGGGAGCGGAAAGTGACCGTGCGGATACCATCGCCACCGCTTACGAATATCTGACTGTCATGAGCATTTTCCTGCCGGTTCTCTATATCCTGCATGTGGTGCGTTCGGCGCTTCAGGGAATGGGACGCTCAGTGCTGACGATGGTTTCCGGCGTGGCAGAGTTTTGTGTCAGGACAGCGGTTGCGCTGACGCTGCCGGCCATTGTCGGGTACCATGCGCTGTTCTGGGGAGAAGTGATGGCCTGGGCAGGCGCCGATATCGTGCTGATCAGCGGCTATTTCATCGCCATCTGGCAGCTGAAGCGGATGCTGCAGAGGGATACGGAGACGGGAACTGTCTGACACGACAGGTCCGGGAAGAGTCGGAGGCGGCAAAATGCTGCAGCGCACAGGAGGAACGGAGCATGGCAAAGATCCTGACAGAAGAATTGATTTACGAGATCCTGTCGGTGGTGGAGGAGATACCGGAGGGGAAAGTAGCGACTTACGGGCAGATTGCTGCCCTGATCGGACGGGAGCGGAATGCCCGGCTGGTGGGAAAAGTGCTCAGTATGGCTGAATTTTACGGGCAATATCCCTGCCACCGGGTGGTGAACCATGCGGGAAGACTGGCGCCCGGATGGACGCAGCAGAAGGAACTGCTGGCGGACGAAGGAGTTTCCCTGAAAGCCGACGGGTGCGTGGATCTGAAAGCATATCAGTGGGACTGCTGAGAAAGGTGGGAACATGGAGCACATGGTACGGAAACATATCTTCTTTTATGGAAGAGTACAGGGCGTGGGATTCCGCTACTACTCGGTGCACAAGGCCAGACAGCTGGGGCTGGCAGGCTGGGTGCAGAACCTGTACGATGGAAGTGTGGAAATGGAAGTCCAGGGAACAGAGGAAAAGATAGACGAACTGATCCTCTTCCTGGAGCGGCAGAGATACATTGAAATCACAAATATGGATGTGAAGACACAGCCGCTGAAAGAAGAGCGGGACTTTTATGAGCGGGGATATTAGGCTGTTGTGCTTTGAGGGGCGCCGGGACCGAGGCGGCCTCGTTACCGCAGATCCGGGAGCGTCAGCCCGAACGCATACGTGGCTTTGGCGGCCTCGTCAACGATGTCTTCTTCCTGCGGATATTCCCGGATCGCGGCAATCAGTTTGGGATTGACACTGTCTTTCCCATGGATATCCTGCAGGAATTGTTGACGGAATTCTTCAGCGGTGAGCCCGACCGCGATGTCCGGGGGTGTGAGTCCGGCCTGACGGTAGCCTGTGAGGATGGCGGCAGCCAGCTCATTCATATTAATGAGTGACGCCGGTTTTTCAAAGCGTGTGATTTTAATCTGGATTGCATCGTAAACAATAGAGCAGGTCATAATCGTTCCCTCCTGATTTCTGATTGAAAGGCCTGTGCGGACAGCGCTTCCCTGAAAGTATACTACAATTTGTCTTTTTGCGGAAGGGCGGGATCGCTGCTGTGAGCGGCGGGATCCCGCGGCGCAGGATATTTTTTTCTGGCGGAACCAAAGGGAAATGTATTATTGTAAAAAGGCGGGAGCGATCGGTTCGCTTCGGCATGGAATATTTGTTGTGCGGCGCGCTGGCACCTGAGCGGTGCGGAGTGACAGAGGAGAATGTGTATGTTTGGCAGGAAAAAGAAGCGGGTGGAGACAAAAACATATGACGCCGCTGTCTGCAAACCGGTGCTGAAGTGCAGTATCTGTACCGGGGAGCAGGTGGCCGGTTTCCAGGATCTGAAAACCGGAAGGTTTGAAGAGGTACAGCTGATCCGAAATGAACAGGAGCTGCAGGCGTTCCTGGATACATATGGACTGCGTGAAATTGAGAAAATATATTAAAGTATAGATTTTGAGAAAATGTGGGAGGAATGGATGATGAACAGACAGGAACTTGCGGATTTGATTTTTCCGGAGGCGAAGGATATTTCTTATTATGAGGAAAAATACCCGGAGAGAGATTTGCCGGAGGGGGCGGTGGTAACCAGATTTGCTCCCAGTCCCACCGGGTTTGTGCATATCGGCGCGCTGGAGCAGTGTATTGTGGAGACGGCCCTGGTGAAGCAGACGGGAGGGAAGCTGATCCTGCGGATTGAGGATACCGACCAGAAGCGCAAAATCGAAAACGGCGTTCAGGGAATCATAGATTCCATGAAGGATTTTGATATTATATTCGATGAGGGGATGGTCAGCGAGACGGAGTCTGCGGGGGATTATGGCCCGTATATTCAGACACAGCGTCGGGAGATTTATGAGGCTTATGCGAAATACCTTTTAGTGAACGACCGGGCGTACCCCTGCTTTGCCACGGAAGAGGAGCTGGCCGAGCTGCGCAAAAAGCAGGAGGAGCAGAAGCTGAACAATATCGGTTATTACGGCGAGTGGGCGATTTACCGGGATCTTCCCATCGAGGAGGCGGCAGAGCGCATCCGCCTGGGAGACAAGTATGTGATCCGTTTCAAAGCCATGGGAAAAGAGGATGGCAAGATCACGCACAGGGATATGGTCAAAGGCAAGGTGCAGATGCCGCAGAACATTCTGGATATTGTGATCATCAAGGGTGACGGGCTGCCTACTTATCATTTTGCCCATGCGGTGGACGACCATCTGATGCACACCACCCATGTGATCCGTTCCAACGAGTGGTTCCCCTCGGTGCCGCTGCACCTGGAGCTGTTCCATGCGCTGGGCTTTCAAGCGCCGAAATACTGCCACTATGCCCCGATGTTAAAGAGCGAGGCCAGGGTGGATGAGAACGGGAACCCGGTTCTGGATGAGAATGGGGAGGCCGTGACTTTTAAGCGCAAGATCAGCAAGCGGAAGGATCCCGAGGCGGCGGTCAGCTATTATCACCAGGCGGGCATCCCCAAAGAGTCTGTCAAGGAATATCTGATGACCATCGCCAACTCTGATTTTGAGATGTGGCGGAAAAAGAATGAGAACGCGGATCTCTATGAGTTCCCGTTTGCTTTAAAGAAGATGAGCACCACAGAGGGCGCCCTGTTTGATATGGACAAACTGATCGATGTGTCCAAAAACGTGATTGCCGGATTCTCCGCCGAAAAGGTGTATGAGGATGTGTCGGAGTGGGCGAAGCGCTATGACCCGGTGCTGGCCTCCATGCTGGAGGACAGGGAATATTCCCTGCAGGTGCTTGGCATTGAGCGCGGCGCGGAAATTAAGAAAAAACGGAAAGATATCGGCAAGTGGTCAGATGTGCGGGAATATATTTCTTATATGTACGACAGCCAGTTTGACTTAAAGCCGGAGGAATATGAGTATCAGCTGATCGCTGACCCGGAGCTGATCAAAAACATCTTTGCGCTCTATGCGGAGGAGTTTTATGATCCGGCGGATGACAGCGGGCAGTGGTTTGAGAAGATGAAGGATCTGGCGGAGCGGGTCGGCTATGCCCGTGAGGTGAAGATCTGGAGAAAGGCAAAAGACGAGTGGCCCGGCCATGTGGGGGATGTGAGCACAGTCATCCGTGTGGGCATCACCGGCCGCAGGAATACGCCGGATCTGTACCAGATCATGCAGGTGATGGGACCGGAGCGTGTGCGGGAGCGGCTGCGGATCGCTGCAGAGAAGCTGGGATAACAGAAGATACGCCGGGGTGCTGGAAAGGAAACAAAAATGGAGAAAACGGAAACGCAGCCGGAAGAGTTCAGGGTATCTGCAGCCGGTGCAGAACTGTTTGTCAGGAAGCAGGGCCGGGGGCCGGGACTGCTGCTGATCCACGGGGTGGCCTGTGACTGTGATTATTTCACGGAAACAGCGCGCTGCCTGAAACAGCAGTTTACGGTACTGACTTATGACCGGCGGGGATACAGCCGCAGCCATTTGCTGTACACCGGAAATGCGGACGGGGCGGAAGCGGCCGGGTATGTGCCGGAACAGCAGACGCCCCGGGTGCAGGCGGAGGACGCGGCGGCAGTGATCCGGGCATCCGGGCTGCGGAACGTCTTTGTGGCCGGAAGCAGCGCCGGGGGCGTGGTGGCCGCAGAGCTGGCGCTGACGCACCCGGAGCTGGTGACCGGTCTGTTTTTGCATGAACCGTTCTTCTGCGGCACAGCAGAGGTGGAAGAAGAGGCGGGAGCGCTGGCAGGAAAGCTGCAGGAGGCAGGGAAAAACGGCCGGGTCATCCGCGCAATGCGTGCATTTATCCAATGCATGGGAGGCGTGGATCAGCGGGCGATAAGTAAATCCCTGGCACAGCAGGCGCGCGATCTGGAGAATCTGCAGTTCTTTCTGAAGTATGAGATGGAGAGCTTTTTTGCAGCAGACATCGGGCGTCTGCGGCAGATTGCCGTTCCGGCCTGGATCGGCGTTGGCGAGGGCAGCCGGGAAGGACTGTTCCACCGGGCGGCCAAAGCGGCGGCAGAGGAACTGGGCTGGCCGCTTTTCTATGTCCCCGGCTATCACAATTTTCCTTCCGACCTGCCGCGGGAATTCGCGGCGGCGGTCGCCGGGGTGTTCTGTCTGCAGGCAGGAATCGACTGTGAATCGCGTTACTGTTCACTCCGTTCACAGTAACTTCGCAAATCCATTGGAAATTCGCTTCGCGAATGGGATTTGCTCACTCCCTGCTCATGTTCTGACGCATCAAACAGTAAATGTTTGATGCTGGTTTGAACAGTAACGGAATCGCAACGTTTTGGGGGGCAAAAAACAGGAAATTGTTGATAAAATGCAGAAAATATGATAGTTTTGTATATCGGATGAGAAAAATATTCCGTCGTTTCACGCGGCGGGAAACAACGTATTTTCATGGAAAGATGCAACCTGACAGGAGGTAGATCAGAATATGTGTGGTATAGTTGGTTATATTGGCCCGAAACAGGCAGCCCCTATTTTGCTGGATGGATTATCCAAGTTAGAGTACCGCGGATATGATTCCGCAGGTCTGGCCGTGCGCGACGGAGAAAAGGAATTTGAGGTGGTAAAGGCCAAGGGACGCCTGAAAAAGCTGGCGGAGAAGACGGACGACGGCAATGCGGTGATCGGTTCCTGCGGAATCGGCCATACCCGCTGGGCGACCCACGGGGAACCGTCGGAGATCAATGCCCATCCCCATACCAGCGCTGTGAGCACCGGGGAAGACGCAGAGGTAGTGGGCGTCCATAACGGTATCATTGAGAATTTCCAGGAGCTGAAGGAAAAGCTGCTGCGCAACGGATATACGTTTTATTCAGAGACCGATACGGAAGTATTTGTGAAGCTGGTAGATTATTATTATAAAAAATATAATGGAGGCCCGGTGGACGCTCTGGCAAAGGCCATGGTGCGTGTGCGGGGTTCTTATGCCCTGGCGGTGATGTTCCGTGATTATCCCGGCGAGATCTGGGTGGCGAGAAAAGACAGCCCGATGATCATCGGCGTGCAGAATGGAGAGACTTATGTGGCTTCTGATGTGCCGGCGATTCTGAAATACGCGAGAAATGTTTATTATATCGGCAATCTGGAGATTGCCCGCTTAACGCCCGGGGAGGCAGTCTTTTATAATATTGACGGCGATGAGATCCAGAAGGAACTGGTGGAGATCAAATGGGATGCGGAAGCCGCGGAAAAAGGCGGGTTCGAGCATTTTATGATGAAGGAGATCCACGAGCAGCCCAAGGCCGTGGAGGATACCGTCCGCTCTGCTGTGAAAAAGACGGAGGGCGAGTGGAGGATCGATCTGGCGGAGACCGGTCTGACAGAAGAGATAATGAAAACGGTATCCCAGATTTATATTGTGGCCTGCGGTTCCGCATGGCATGTAGGGATGGCGGCGCAGTATATTTTTGAAGACCTGGCGCGGATTCCGGTGCGGGTGGATCTGGCCAGTGAATTCCGTTACCGGAAACCGATCCTGGATCCCAATGGTCTGGTGATCGTCATTTCCCAGTCCGGCGAGACGGCAGATTCTCTGGCAGCCCTTCGTGAGGCGAAGGATATGGGGATCCGGACGCTGGCTATTGTCAATGTGGTGGGATCCTCGATTGCCCGGGAAGCCGACCATGTTTTCTATACGCTGGCAGGTCCGGAGATTGCGGTTGCCACCACAAAGGCCTACAGCACACAGCTGATCGCTTCTTATCTGCTGGCCATGCAGTTTGCCTTTGTGAGAGAACTGCTGACCCCGGAACGCTATGCGGCCATGCTGGATGAACTGCAGACCCTGCCGAAGAAGATGGAGCGGATTCTGGATGAAAAGGAGCGTCTGCAGTGGTTTGCGGCGAAATTTTCCAATGCGCATGATATTTTCTTCATCGGGCGCGGCATTGATTATGCCATCAGCCTGGAAGGCAGCCTGAAGATGAAAGAGATTTCCTACATCCATTCGGAGGCGTATGCGGCCGGGGAGCTGAAGCACGGTACCATCAGTCTGATCGAGGACGGCACGCTGGTGATCGGCGTGCTGACCCAGGATGATCTTTATGAAAAAACCGTCAGCAATATGGTAGAGTGCAGATCCAGGGGCGCGTATCTGATGGGACTGACCAGTTACGGCCATTATGTGATCGAGGATACCGCGGACTTTACCGTTTATATTCCCAAGACCGATCCCCATTTCGCGGCCAGCCTGGCAGTGATCCCGCTGCAGCTTTTGGGATATTATACCAGTGTGGCCCGGGGACTGGATGTGGATAAGCCGCGGAATCTGGCAAAAAGTGTGACGGTAGAATAGGATTACAGTCCACAGGAACAGACTACAACAGAAAGAGAACAATGATATGGAAAAAAAGAAGAACATTATGGATTATGATACCGTCACCTTAGATGACGAAAACAGCGCGGTGGTGATCATCGACCAGACAAAGCTTCCGGCAAGGACGGAGATCATTTCCCTGAAGACCGCCCAGGAGATCTGGGACGCGATTTATCTGCTGCAGGTGCGCGGCGCCCCGGCCATCGGCGTGGCGGCTGCTTATGGCATTTATGTGCTGGCAAAGGGAATCGAGACGGAGGATTTTGACACCTTTTATGCGGAGTTTAAAAAGCAGAAGGAGTATCTGGATTCCTCCCGTCCCACGGCAGTCAATCTGTCCTGGGCGCTGAACCGGATGGAGCAGGTAGTGTTAAATAACAAAGAAAAGTCCGTGGCGGAGATCAAGCAGCTGCTGAAAGAGGAGTCTGTGGAGATCCAGGAAGAGGATATCCGTGTCTGCAAAGCCATCGGCGAATATGGCCTGACCCTGGTGAAGCCCGGCGACGGGATTCTGACTCACTGCAATGCAGGCAAGCTGGCCACCAGCAAATATGGCACGGCTACCGCCCCGATTTATTTAGGGCAGGAGCGGGGCTACCAGTTCCGTGTATTTGCGGATGAGACCAGGCCGCTTCTGCAGGGAGCCCGTCTGACAGCCTTTGAGCTGCAGTCTTCCGGCGTGGATGTGACCCTGATCTGCGATAATATGTCAGCCACAGTGATGAAGAACGGCTGGGTGGACGCTGTGTTCGTGGGCTGCGACCGGGTGGCTGCCAACGGCGATACCGCCAACAAGATCGGTACCTCTGTGGTAGCTGCAGTGGCGAAGCTGTATAACGTTCCGGTTTACATTGCGGCGCCTACATCCACCATCGACATGAATACGCCAACCGGCGCGGAGATTAAAATTGAGCAGCGCAAGCCGGAGGAAGTGACTGAGATGTGGTATAAGGAGCGTATGGCTCCGGAGGGCGTGAAGGTATTTAACCCCGCTTTTGATGTGACCGACCATGAGCTGATCGCCGGGATCGTGACGGAGTTCGGCATTGCCCGTCCGCCGTACGAGGAATCCTTCAAAGAGATTTTCGCCAGGAAAGAGGCGGCAGCGAAAAAATAAAAAACGATCACGGTATCCGATAATCCCTGTTTTCCTACGAAAAAGAAGGAAAAAGACTTTTCTTTTCGCGGGAAAAGGGGTATACTGAAACAATGCAGGCAGAAACATGCCCAGGAAAGGAGAAATCCTTCCAGGATACCTGTATGGGCAGAAACACGCCCAAGAAAGGAGAAATCCTTCCCAGGATACCTGTATGGGCAGAAACACGCCCAAGAAAGGAGAAATGATTATGGCAAGCAGTTGTGAAGGCTGTGCAAGCGCAGGAAACTGTTCCGCTCAGGAAAACGGCGGATGTGACCAGGGGCCGCAGAGTTTCCTGGAAAAGTTAAATGAATATTCTTCTGTAAAAAAGGTGATCGGTGTTGTCAGCGGAAAAGGCGGCGTCGGCAAATCATTCGTGACAGCTTCCCTTGCATCCGCCATGAGAAAAAAAGGCTACAGTGTGGGGATTTTAGATGCAGATATTACCGGACCGTCCATTCCCAAGATGTATGGGCTTCATGGACCGGCAACCGGTTCGGAAATGGGGATTTATCCGATCGAGTCATCCGACGGGATCAAGATCATGTCTGTGAACCTGCTGATGGAAGATGAGGAGGCTCCCGTGATCTGGAGAGGCCCGGTTATCGCCGGCACGGTAAAACAGTTCTGGACGGATGTAGTCTGGGGTGATCTGGATTACCTGTTCGTGGATATGCCCCCTGGAACCGGCGATGTGCCGCTGACGGTATTTCAGTCCCTGCCGGTGGATGGCATCGTAGTGGTTACCTCTCCCCAGGAATTAGTGCAGATGATTGTGAAAAAGGCTTACAATATGGCCGGCATGATGAACATTCCGGTACTTGGCGTGGTGGAGAACTACAGCTACCTGGTATGTCCGGACTGTGGAAAAGAGATCAAAGTCTTCGGCGAGAGCCATATTGACGAGATTGCTTCCGGCATGGGAATTGAGGTTCTGGGAAAACTGCCGCTGGATCCGGCTTTTGCGGAGCTGGCAGACGCAGGGCTTTTTGGAAAGGCAGACAATATTTATCTGGACAAGGCCGTAAAGACGCTGGAAGAGATGTAAAAATACAGCTGCACCGGAAAATCCGGAGGAGATGTGTTTGTTGAAAAGAGACATAACGGATGAATGAGACAGTTTTGCTGAGATTTCAGGATATGGATTCTGGAATCGGCAGGGCTGTCTCTTTTTGATTTCTGTAATCCGGGAATATGCAGCCGTCAGGCAGGAGCTGAAAACCTGAGAGGAGATTGTCAGGGTGTGTTTGTGCCTGCGCCATATATTAAAAATCGGCATATATGATTGAAATACGTGCAATTTCGACCAAAGTGGAATTTTTGAGAACCAAAATGCGTTTTTATCTCACTAATAAACAGAAGGATATAGAATACAAAAGTGAATCCATGAAAAGCTGCAGATCTGTTGCATGGATCATGAGGAGGGATTGCTGGCAGGGCTTATGAGGGAACTATCAAAGAAAGAATTATCAGATCTGATCCTGACGAATCAGGAAAGTATGTACCGAATGGCGGTATCCATGCTTGGAAGTGATGCGGATGCTCAGGATGCAGTGAGTGAAAGCATCACCAGAGCTTTTGAAAACAGATGCAGGCTGAGGGACAAAAGAAAGGCAAAATCGTGGCTGTTGGGAATTCTGGCGAACGTGTCAAGGGAGCTGCGAAGCAAACGGGGTCGGGTGATCCTGATGGAAGAACCGGAACAGTATATAAAGAATGTAACAACTGACCATGATGATTTGTGGGAAATTGTTATGGGGCTGCCTTATGAAATCAGGATTGTTGTTGCCGCTTATTATTATGAGCGGCTGACGATCCGGGAGATCAGCCGTATGACTGGTATGGCGGAGGGCACGGTTAAGTCCAGGCTTTCAAAGGGCAGGAAAAAGCTGGCGGAATTTATTTTGAATGAAAGGTGATGGTTTTTATGGATTTATCAGAAAGAAAAACAGATCAAAAAATTCTTGCTTACCTGAGAGAGACGAAGATGAAGCTTCCGAAAGCCTATACAGAACTGGTCAAAGCTCAAATCCAAATCTGCTGTGCGGAGGATGAGAAGGAACAACGGAAAGGATCAGGCCAGACAGGCATTGGCAAAAAGAACTGGGGACATTATGGGAAACTGGCAGCCGTTCTGGTTTTTATCTGTGCAGCAGCGGCCGGAACCGGTGGCGTGTATGCGGCAATTAGCCATGTACAGCAGAGAATGGAAAGCTTATCTGAGGAAGAAAAGGAAAACCTTGCGGAAGAGGCAAAATATGCGAATGCAGATGTGTTTTCCAGGGAACTGACAGGGGAGGAAAGGATACGGCTGAATGAATTGCTGGAACGTTACCAGACGGAAGGGCTTTTTCCGGAAAGGGAGGTGCTGGAAGTTTCTGATGTGGATGAAGTTGTTCCCAACCGGGTTTGCTTTTTGCTGGAAACCAGTACGTTTTATCTGCCTGACGCGCCGATGAAAGACGAACAGCTGCTGGAGCTGATTGACTTTTATTATAAGCGGGATTATAGTCTTGCGACACAGGATGTAACCATGGAATATCAGCAGGTGGCTGAAGTCTCGCAGGAGGAGGCGGTGAGACTGGCAGGGCAAAAACTGAAAGAGGTATATGGTATCGAGCCAGACAGGATGGTAACTGAGATAGAATATCATCAGATGCTGGATGCAAATGGGAATACGATGACTTCGGATCAGGTATCCTTTTCAGCGGAAACAGAAGGAACCTGTTATTCTGCAGCAGTAGATCTGCAGGACGGGCGGATCCGGGTGCTGACGTTTGAGGACAGAGAACAGTCCAATTACTCGAAAAGCGAATGGGTGGATATGGAACTGTGTCAGGAACAGTATCCGGGTGCAGAAAAAATGGCGAGAGCTTATTTGGGAAGCATCAATGGATGGGGTGAAAGCAGGATTGAGTATCTGGCGGGGAAGGATGGTCGATTGCATACGGGAATCGTCAATTATATCTTCCGGGATGCTGGCGGTGATTTCTGCGTGGTAAGCTATAGTTGTGTCAGAGGTTGTTTTTATGAAGTGCGAAGTTTTACGGAAGAAGAACAGGAGGCCAGAGAACAGAGAAATGCAGAGCTGGCACAAAGGGAATCTCTGGACTATGTGTCTGTGGAAATAACAGAAGTAAGATAGAGGAGATCTGAGGATGAAATGTTTCAGACACCAGACCGACAGAAAAGATAAGATAATATTGGGGATGATAATCGCGGTGCTTATGATTCTTTTTGGCGCGGCGACTGTCTGCGGCGGAAGAAGCCGGGATGGCAGCCAGCTGTCTGTCAATGGAAATACGCTGCCGGAACTGGATCCCATGTATCGGGTGCCCTTCCAGAAGATTCGAATCCATGCAGAGGATGGCGTTTCCGGAAGTGAAGAGATTTCTGATTATAAAGCACTCCAGAGCCGACTGGGGATTTCTTTGCTGAACAGCGAGCTTGCCGGTGATCATCCGTACCTGTGCGGCACGATCCGCACAGATAATGAAAACTTTGCTATTATCAGGCTGAGTAATTATATTCTGGGAGATACCAGTGGTTATCATCCGCTGCCGGAAAGTCAGTGCAGTGAATATGAGCGGTACACCTGTAAGTCCGGGAAAGAGTATGTTTCTCCTGTTTCTATGGAGGTCAGCATCATATACAGCAAAGAGCAGGAAGAGACTGGCTTTGCTAAAGAATATCTGGGAATGTATGAGTATTATGATGCTTACGTTTCAGAACAGGGATACCGGGTGATTTTGCTGGAGGAAACCGCAGGGTCTCCTCAGAGCAATGTCACGAAAAAGAAGGCTGTTTTTGTGGCGGATGGCATACGTTATGAATTGTCAGGACGGACTTCTTTTGAAAATATGAGAACGATCGTAAATTCCATGTACTGACATAAGTTGAGCTGGAAGTTCAGCGGGCCGGAAATTCTTTCCGTGTCCGCTGAGCCTGTTTCTGCAGGCTTTTTTCGATAGCCCGGGCTGTCTCTTTTTTTTGACTTTTTCTGTACGGCATCGTATACTGAATGCATAGAAACAGCAGGAAGCATGATCTTTCATCATCAGTATTTTGGGTTCTGGAGGACGGATGCGATGGGGATTTATCTGGACAGCAAAACAGCATACGCTTTGTATAGGAAAGAAATCAGAAAGCCGTATTTCGTGGACAAAACGAAAATGCTGGAAGAACTGATTTCTGTGATCCGGGAGGGCGGGGACAATATCTGTATCACAAGGCCCCGTAGATTTGGCAAGACGGTAGCGGCGAATATGATAGCGGCGTTTTTTTCCAGAGCCTGCAATTCGACGGATCTGTTTTCCGCCTTGGAGATAGGACAAACGCAGGGGTGGGAGGCGTATGCCAACCGATATCCGGTCATCCATATTTCGTTTAACGATGTTATGAGCCCGTGCCGGACGTACGGGGAATATATCGGGCAGATCGAAGGCAGGCTGCTGGAGGATCTGAGACAGTCCTTTCCCGGGCTGGTTGGCGGACAGGAAACGTCTGCTGTTTCGGCACTGCTGAATATATATGCGGCAGATGACACGGCGGAGTTTATTTTTGTATTGGATGAGTGGGATTTTATCTTTCATCAGTCTTTTGCGGCGGAGCAGGAGAAGCGGGAATATCTGCAGTTTCTGAGAAATCTGCTCAAAGACCGCCCCTATGTCCTGCTGACGTATATGACGGGGATCCTGCCGATTGCAAAATATTCCAGCGGATCGGAACTGAATATGTTTAGTGAGTTTACCATGGCTGCGGAAGAACGCTTTTCGGATTATTTTGGTTTTACGGATGGAGAAGTAGATCTGCTGTTTGAACGGTATCAGGAAAAAAACGGGCAGGCAGCGAAGATCACGCGTGGGGGACTGAAAAGCTGGTACGATGGCTATCAGACAAAAGGCGGGGAACGGCTTTACAATCCCAGGTCTGTGGTGATGGCTCTGACGAATAATAATCTGGGAAATTACTGGACCAGTTCGGGTCCGTATGATGAGATATTTTATTATATTGAGCATAATGTGGATCAGGTACGTGAGGATCTGGCGCTTATGGTGTCCGGGATTCCGGTTCCTGTGAAGATCCGGGAGTACGCAGCGACCATGCAGGAGCTGAAAACCCGGGAGGAGATATTTTCTGCCATGGTGGTTTATGGATTCCTGAGCTACGAAAATGGCACGGTTTCTATTCCCAACCGGGAGCTGATGGACAAATTCGCGGAAATGCTGACCAGGGAGCCTTCCATGGGGTATGTGTATCGTCTGGCAAAGGCGTCTGACCGCATGCTTCAGGCAACTCTGGCGGGAGATACAGAGACTATGGAGGAAATCCTGGAGCTGGCTCACGATACAGAGGTTCCGCTGTTAAGCTATCATCACGAAACGGAACTGACGGCGATTGTAAATCTGGTTTACCTGTCGGCGCGGGATACCTACCGTGTGGAACGGGAGGACAGGGCTGGCAAAGGCTATGTGGATTTTATCTTTTATCCGGAAACGGACAGGAATGCGGATGGAATCATTCTGGAACTGAAGGTTGACCATACGCCGGAAGAGGCGATCCGCCAGATCCGGGAGAAAAACTATGCGCTGCGTTTCCGGCAGCGGCTGGGGGAAAGACAGCGTTTTTCCGGGAGGATTTTAGCTGTGGGAATTGGCTATAACAGGAAAGATAAGAAGCATCACTGCAGGGTGGAGGTGCTGTGAGCTTCCGATGGCATCTTTGCAGATGCCGGAAGATATATCGACTCAGCGGGCCGGAAATTTTTTCCGTGTCCGCTGATCCTGTTTCTGCAGGCTTTTTTCGATAACCCGGGCTGCGGGGCCATAACAGAGCACATACATCACGGCAGCCAGCGCCAGGGCGGTGATCACATCAAATACCGAATGCTGTTTTAAAAACATGGTGGACAGGATGATGCTGACCATCAGGCACAGAGACACCCATTTCACCCACCGGGTGCGTGGGTTGTTCATCAGCCTGTCACAGTGAGTAAGCGCCAGGTGTGCGCCGATGGAATTGTATACATGGATGCTGGGGAACAGGTTGGTGGGCGTATCTGTGGCGTAAAGCTTCTGTACCAGATCCACGCAGAAATTGTCCCGCGCAAAGACCTCCGGGCGCAGCTGGTGGCCGTTGGGGTATACGGTGGAGATGATCAGGAACAGGGTCATCCCTGTGATCAGGAACGCGCCCATTCTCCAGCAGGTTTTCCCGTCGCGAAAGGCAATATAAAGGATGGTCACTGCTATGTATACAAACCACAGATAATAGGGGATCACAAAAAATTCGCAGAACGGGATGTAGTCGTCCAGCGCCATATGGATGATATGGTAATCGGAATGGATATTGACTTTTTTCTCCACATAGCCGAACCAGGGAATATAAATCGCGGCGTAGAGCAGCAGGAAAAAATGTTTGTTATTCTTCAAAAAGGAAAAGATCTTTTTCATGTACGGACCTCTTATCTGTCTGTGTTTTGCCGGATCAGCTGTTATCCGGGAAATATGGATTATATCCATATTTCTTACCTTACAGGGAATTATAACATGATATCATGCCCTGTCAATTCTTGCAAAGGAAGAAATTCTGTGCTATCTTTTTGAAAGAAAATGGTTACTGTGAACGGAGTGAACAGTAACAGAAAATGAAGCATAAGGGAGGCTCATGAAATGAAAGCCTGGGAAAAAAATATCCGCCGTGTGACGCCGTATACGCCCGGCGAGCAGCCGCAGAAGGCAAAAATGATCAAACTGAATACCAACGAGAACCCGTATCCGCCGGCGCCGGGGGTGATGGAGGCGCTGCGCAGCCTGGATACGGATCTGCTGCGCCGGTATCCGGATCCGGCAGCCGCGAAATTGGTGCAGGCCATTGCCGACAGCCAGGGGCTGAAACCGGAGCAGGTGTTTGCGGGGGTCGGTTCGGATGATGTGCTGGCCATGTGTTTCCTGACCTTTTTTAACAGTGGAAAACCGATCCTGTTTCCCGATATTACCTATTCTTTTTATGATGTCTGGGCAGACGTGTTCCGGATTCCCTATGAGACGCAGCCTCTGAATGAGGATTTTGATATCGTGGCGGAGGACTATTATAAGGAGAACGGGGGCGTGATCTTCCCGAACCCCAACGCGCCCACCGGTGTGGAAGCCCCGCAGGAGATGATCGAGGATATTCTGCGGCATAACCAGGATGTGATCGTGATCGTGGACGAGGCCTACGTGGATTTCGGAGCGGTCTCGGCGGTGCCGCTGCTGGAAAAATACGAGAATCTGATCGTGGTGCAGACCTTTTCCAAGTCCCGTTCCCTGGCGGGAATGCGCATCGGCTACGCCATGGCAAACCCGGCGCTGATCCGGTATCTGAATGATGTGAAATATTCCTTTAATTCCTACACCATGAACCAGACGGCGATCGCTGCAGGCGCAGCCTCCCTGGCGGCCCCGGAGTATTTTCATGAGACGGTCGGGAAGATCGTGGCTACCAGAGAGCGGGCGAAAGCACGGCTTCGCGGGCTGGGATTTTCCTTCCGGGATTCCAAAAGCAACTTTATTTTCGCCACCCATGAGCGCTGCCCGGCGAAGGAACTGTTCGAGGCGCTGCGGCAGCAGGATATTTATGTCCGCTACTTTGCGAAGCCCCGGATTGACAATTATCTGCGGATCACGGTGGGGACAGACCAGGAGATGGACGCGCTTTTCGCGTTCTTAGAGCAGTATCTGAAAAATTACGGGTCGTTTTAGAATGAAATGAAACCAGCGTCCGGGAAATAGCTGCGAAATCAATCAGCAGGTCGTCATAAATATTTACTTTGATCACAGAATCGAAAGAATACTGGAGATTCAGCAGATTTTTCTCAAAATGGTTGACTGTGACTGTTTTTCTGTGAGGATCCACGATCCAGTATTCCCGTACGCCCGCATTTTTGTAATAATACAGTTTTCGGATATAATCGTCAGCAGGATTTCCGGGAGAAACGATTTCAATGATAAAATCCGGCGCGCCGTTGCAGCGTTTCCCGTCTAATTTATTTCTGTCGCATACGATCATAAGATCCGGCTGGACAATGGTCAGCGGCTGGTCGCTTAGTTTTACATCAAACGGAGCCAGGTATGACTCGCACTAAGATCGAAAATACCTCGCTAAGTGCTCATATTATACCTTGTCAGGACATAATTTACAACCGCACAGGGATTGCTTTTTGAAAAACAGTTGACAACCCAAATAATGTTGTTTATGATGAGTAAAGCAAATCAGGCAGCCGGGAGAGCGCTTCCGGCGGCAGAAAAAGGTAGTGACAGAGAGGAGTACGCGAAACGCGCGGCAGCAGAGAGGATGACCCACAGGCTGCAAGGTGATCCGGCAGGCGGTTTGCGGAAGGTAGCTCTGGAACCGGAGACCTGAAGTCTGCACGGTGCAGATGGGTAGGGTTTCACGATTCATCCCCGTTACCGGATGTGAGAGATTCCTGTGTATACGGGAAATGAAGGTGGTACCGCGTAAATTACGCCCTTCACATGCAGACGCATGTGGAGGGCTTTTGGTTTTATGGGGAACTGTATTCCACTTTCGATTCAGAAGAAATAAAAAGGAGAGAGAAAACGGATGAAAGAACTGGCAAAGACCTATGATCCCAAGGGAATAGAGGATCGTCTTTACAAGAAATGGGAGGATAATCACTATTTTCATGCGGAAGCAGACCGCAGCAAAAAGCCTTTTACGATCGTAATGCCTCCGCCGAATATTACCGGGCAGCTTCATATGGGGCACGCCCTGGACAATACCATGCAGGACATCCTGATCCGCTATAAGAGGATGCAGGGATATTCCGCCCTCTGGCAGCCGGGCACCGACCATGCGGCGATTGCCACGGAGGTGAAGGTGATCAACAGCCTGAAGGAAAGAGGGATCGACAAAGCGGATCTGACCAGGGAAGAGTTCTTAAAATACGCCTGGGAGTGGAAGGAAGAGTACGGCGGACGGATCGTGCGCCAGTTAAAGAAGCTGGGATCTTCCGCGGACTGGGAGCGGGAGCGGTTTACCATGGACGAGGGCTGCTCCAACGCGGTGAAGGAAACGTTTATCCGTCTGTTTGACAAGGGATATATTTATAAGGGTTCCCGTATCATCAACTGGTGTCCTGTCTGCAAGACGTCCATTTCCGACGCGGAGGTAGAGCATGTGGAGCAGGCCGGGCATTTCTGGCATATCAAATACCCCATCGTGGGCGAGGAGGGCAGGTTCGTGGAGATCGCCACCACCCGTCCGGAGACTATGCTGGGCGATACTGCTGTTGCGGTAAATCCCGATGACGAGCGGTACCAGGATCTGATCGGCAAGACTCTTCTGCTTCCCATCGTCAACCGGGAGATTCCGGTGATTGCGGATCCTTACGTGGACAAGGAGTTTGGAACCGGGTGTGTGAAGATTACGCCGGCGCATGACCCCAATGATTTTGAGGTGGGAAAACGCCATAACCTTCCTGAGATCAACGTGCTGAACGACGACGCCACCATCAATGCCAATGGAGGCATCTATGAGGGAATGGATCGCTATGAGGCCAGAAAAGCCATTGTGGAGAAACTGGATGAGATGGGGCTCCTGGTTGCCGTGGAAGATCACGTGCACAATGTGGGAACCCATGACCGCTGCAAGACCACGGTGGAGCCCATGATCAAGCCCCAGTGGTTTGTAAAAATGGAGGAGATGGCGAAGCCGGCCATCGACGCCTTAAAGAGCGGACGGCTGAAATTCGTGCCGGAAAATTATGGCAAGACGTATCTCCACTGGCTGGAGGGGATCCGCGACTGGTGCATTTCCAGACAGCTCTGGTGGGGACACCGGATCCCGGCTTACTACTGTGAGGAATGCGGCCATATGGTTGTGGCCAAGGAGGTGCCGGAGAAATGCCCGCAGTGCGGCTGTACCCATCTGATCCAGGATGAGGATACCCTGGATACCTGGTTTTCCTCTGCCCTGTGGCCTTTCTCCACGCTGGGATGGCCGGAGAAAACGCCGGATCTGGATTACTTCTATCCCACCGATGTGCTGGTGACCGGATATGATATCATTTTCTTCTGGGTGATCCGGATGGTGTTCTCCGCCCTGGAGCAGACCGGGACAGAGCCGTTCCATACGGTGCTGATCCACGGCCTGGTGCGGGATTCCCAGGGAAGGAAGATGAGCAAGTCCCTGGGGAACGGCATCGATCCCCTGGAAGTTATCGACAAATACGGCGCCGACGCGCTGCGTCTGACTCTGATCACCGGAAACGCGCCTGGAAACGACATGCGTTTCTACTGGGAGAGAGTAGAGTCCAGCCGGAATTTTGCCAACAAAGTGTGGAACGCATCCCGGTTTATTATGATGAACCTGGGCGAGGAGCAGCCGGTGAGGCCGGAGGACAAAGACCTGTTCCCGGAGGATCAGTGGATTCTTTCCAAAGTGAACACCCTGGCGAAGGACGTTACGGAAAATATGGACAAATTTGAACTGGGAATTGCCGTTCAGAAAGTGTTCGATTTTATCTGGGAGGAGTTCTGCGACTGGTATATCGAGATCGTCAAGGTGCGTCTCTACAACAAAGAGCAGGATCCGGCAGCGGCCAACAGCGCCCTGTGGACGTTAAAGACGGTTCTGGCCAACGCCCTGAAGATGCTGCATCCGTTTATGCCGTTTATCACAGAGGAAATTTACTGCACCCTCTGCCCGGAGGAGGAGACTGTTATGCTGGCTTCCTGGCCGGAGTATACGCAGGAACTGCATTTTGAGGAGGCGGAAGCTTCCATCGAAGCCATCAAGGTGCTGGTGAAGGGCGTCCGCAATCTCCGTTCCGAGATGAACGTTCCGCCCAGCCGCAAGGCAAAATATTATGTGGTTTCCCAGGATGAAAATGTGATTCGCCGCTGTGAGAACTTTAAAAATATTTATATGCATCTGATCAGCGCCAGCGAAGTCTCCGTACAGAAGGACAAGACGGGCATTCCGGAGGATGCGGTCTCCGTGGTTATCCCCCATGCGGTGATCTATATCCCGCTGGAAGAGTTAGTGGATATGGCAAAGGAAAAGGAGCGTCTGGAAAAAGAAAAGGCGAAGCTCCAGAAGGAGCTGGCGCGCTCCAACGGCATGCTGAAGAATGAGAAGTTCTTAAGCAAAGCCCCGGCAGCCAAGGTAGAAGAAGAGAAAGCGAAACTGAAAAAGTATGAGCAGATGATGGCGGATGTGGAAGCCCGCCTGGCTCAGATGAAATAAGGCGATGACAGAAAATATGGAGCGGGCGGTAGATTTTATCTATGAGATCCCGAAATTTACAACCAAAAACAGTCTGGATCACACCCGGCAGCTGATGGGGCTGCTGGGGGATCCCGGCCGGGGACGGCGGGTGATCCATGTGGCGGGGAGCAACGGGAAAGGCAGCGTCTGCTGTTTCCTGTACTCCATGTTGCTGGCGGCGGGAAAAAGCGCCGCCCTTTTTACATCTCCCCATCTGACAGATATCCGGGAGCGGTTCCAGGTGAACGGGGAACTGGTATCGGAGCAGGTCTTTTTCGAGGCGTTTGTGGAGGTAAAAGACGCCTCGGCAAAACTTGTACAAAAAACCGGGAGACACCCGACCTTTTTCGAGTTTCTTTTTGCCATGGGTATGGTAATTTATGAAAAGGCTGACGTGGAATATATCGTCTTAGAGACCGGGCTGGGGGGCAGGCTGGACGCCACCAACAGTTTTCCTTCGCCGCTCCTTACGCTGATCACATCCATCAGCCTGGAGCATACGGAGTATCTGGGAGATACCATCCGCGAGATCGCCGGGGAAAAGGCCGGGATCTTAAAGCCCGGCGTGCCGGTGTTTTTTGACGCGGGCGACCCGGAGGCGGAGGCAGTGATCCGCGCCCGGGCGGCAAAGTTTGGCTGTCCCTGTACGGGAGTCCTTCCGGAAACTGCCGCGGCAGGCCGCAAAATCAGCGGTATGGCGGAAACCCGCAGGGAACATACCCTGTCCGGATCTGCGGGGGCAGACCGGAAAATGTTTCAAATTTGTGAAATAACAGGGAAGCATATTGATTTTTCCCTTTTCTCTGCTTATGATAAGAGGACAGAATGGAGCATTCCTTTTTCCGCCCCTTACCAGGCGCAGAACGCCGCGCTGGCAGTGGCGGCCATGCAGAGCCTGGGGCTGATGGAGGATGCGGTGATCCAAAAGGGACTTTTGGCGTCCCGCTGGCCGGGGCGTATGCAGGAGGTGCGTCCGGGGATTTATCTGGACGGCGCGCATAATCCGGCGGGGATTTCTGCCTTTCTGGACGCGGTAAAGCAGATCGTCCGGGAGGATCCGTATCCCCCGCTGCTTTTGTTTTCCATGGTAAAAGGAAAAGACATTGAGACTTCTGCGGCGATGCTGACAGGCGAGATCCCCTGGGAGGCCATTGCGGTGAGCAGGATCCCGGATGACCGGGGGATGGCGCCCGGGGAGATTTTGGAGATTTTTCAGGAGGACGGACGTCCGGTCTCCGGATACGAAGACTGCCGGGAGGCCCTGCGGGCCATGTGCGGGCGCAGAAAGCCGGGGCAGAAGCTTTTCTGTACCGGATCCCTGTATTTTATCGGAGCCCTGATGGAGCTGCTGCAGGAGACAGAACCATAAAAGGAGGACAATCATGATCGATTTTGAAGAAGAATTAAAGCATTTTGAGCCCAGTATGGAGATTGATGATGCGGAAGACGCGATTTACAGCCGCGACCTGACGGATATGATGGATGTCCTGCAGGAAATGGTGCGTGAATCCAGGAATTAGCGGAGGTGCCCCATGAGATGTTATTATTGCGGCGCATCCCTGGATTTTACGGATACCTGCCCGGAGTGCAGCGCGGATGTGCGTGTGTGGAAAAAAATCAACAGTATGTCAAACCTTCTCTATAATGACGGGCTGGCAAAGGCAAAGGTGCGCGATTTAAGCGGCGCAGCGGACGCCCTGAAGGTGAGCCTGCGCTACAATAAGATGAATATTGACGCGCGGAATCTCCTGGGTCTGGTGTACTATGAGATGGGGGAGACGGTGAAGGCTTTAAGCGAGTGGGTCATCAGCAAGAGCCTGGCTCCGGACGGCAATCCGGCGGCCGGATATCTGAACGATGTGCAGAAAAACGCCTCCCAGCTGGAAAACGCCAACCAGACGATCAAAAAGTTCAATCAGTCCCTGACCTACTGCCGGGAGGGCAATTATGACCTGGCGGTGATCCAGCTGAAAAAAGTGCTTTCCCTGAACCCGAAGATGGTCAAAGGGCATCAGCTGCTGGCCCTCCTCTATATGAGGGATGAGAGATACGATCTGGCCATGCGCTCCCTGCGCCATGCGGAGAAGATCGATGTAAACAATACCAATACCCTGCGTTATATGGAGGAGTGCAAAGAGCATCTGCGGGCCAACGGCAAGCTGAAGCCCTCCAAAGCAGAGGAAGAGACGGTGACCTATCAGAGCGGCAATGATATCATCATCCGCCCGGCCAAGTTCACGGACAATACTGCTGTGCGGACGGTGGTGAATCTGCTGATGGGAGCTGCCATCGGCGTGGCTGTGGTCTGTTTCCTGGTGATCCCGGAGATCCGCCAGCGCGCCAATACGGATGCCTCCGCGCAGATGGTGGAGGCGAACCAGACCATCTCCGCCCGGGAGCAGACGATCCAGAGTCTGGAGGATGAGATTGATTCCCTCAATCAGCAGGTGGAGGACGCGGAGAGCGCCACGGCGTCGGCGGGCGAAAAGACGGCGGCCTACAGCCAGCTTCTGAACGCCTATGTTTCCTATGCGGCGGAGGACTTTACCGCGGCGGGGGAGACCATTGCCGGTGTGGACCGGAACCTGCTGGATGCGGACGCACAGGCGGTTTACGATGGTATGATGACGGAGGTACAGTCGGCGATGCTGGAGTCGGCTCTGGAAGAGGGCAAACGGCTTTATGGAGATGAGGATTACCAGGCGGCGATCCAGAAGTTCCAGGAGGTGGTTTCCGTGGATCCGGCGTATGGGAACGGCGAGGCCGCTTATTATCTGGCGTTTGCCTACAATTATATCGAGGATTACCCCAATGCCCTGAAATGGTTCCGCACGACGATCGACAATACGAACCGGAGAAGCTGGCGGAACACGGCGGAGGACATGGCGGAGGATCTGGAGGCCAAAGGCTATACAGCCGCCCAGTAACCTGTTTTTTGCAGGCGCTGCGCCGGCATTTGTCAGAAAAATATGGACAGAACGAAAGACATCAATTCCTTTTGGGAGGAGATGTCTTTTTCTTTTTTTCGTACCAGAGAAATGAAAACAGACAGGAGGGAGTACAGGAAACATGGAATGTGAATATAAAATCAGCGGCACGGAACTGAGGATTGTCCTGCCCCGGGAGCTGGACCATCATGTGGCCCGGCAGATTCAGCAGGAAACGGATCTGCTGGTGGATACGTACCATATCCGGAAAATCATCTTTGATTTTCAGGGGACGGATTTTATGGACAGCTCGGGGATTGGCGTTATTTTAGGGAGATTCCGCAATGCCAGGTTTTCCGGAGGGAAAATTCTGGCGGAACATATGAATCCGCGGGTCAGGAAGCTGCTGGTGATGTCGGGGCTGGAATGTATTCTGTCTGCAGAAACGCCGAAAGCCTGAGAAAGGAAAACAGAAAGGGAACGTGCAATGGAGATGTGTTTTGACAGAAAACCGGAGACGGCGGGTGCGAAAAAACCAACGCTGGTCAACGAGATGCAGATTGTATTTGACGCGAAATCGGAGAATGAGGGATTTGCCCGCACAGCGGTGGCGGCCTTTCTTGCGCCGTTGAATCCCACCATCGACGAGCTGGCGGATGTAAAGACGGCGGTATCCGAGGCGGTGACAAACTGTGTGATTCACGGATATGAGATGGAACCCGGGAAGATTTTTCTGGACGCCGCCATCTGGGATCGGATCTTAGTGGTTGCCATTACGGATGAGGGACGGGGGATTGCGGATATTGAAAAGGCCATGGAGCCCATGTTTACCACGAAACCGGAGCTGGAGCGGTCAGGGATGGGGTTTTCTTTTATGGAAGCCTTTATGGATGAGGTGCAGGTGGAATCTGCTCCCGGACGGGGGACGCGGGTCGTGATGCAGAAGGAGATCCGGTAATCCTATGGATCAGCTGACGGAATATATCAGACGGGCGCACCAGGGGGATAAAGAAGCGAGGGACGCTTTGGTACATAGTAATATCGGTCTGGTCTGGAGTATTGTCCGGCGTTTCTCCGGCAGGGGATATGAACCGGACGACTTATTTCAGGTGGGAAGTATCGGGCTTTTGAAAGCCATAGACAATTTCGACCTGTCCTATGAGGTGAAATTTTCCACCTATGCGGTGCCGCTGATCGCCGGTGAGATCCGGCGTTTCCTGCGGGATGACGGGATGCTGAAGGTCAGCCGGACGCTGAAAGAGAACGGGGCAAAGATCAGCCGGGAGGCGCAGAAATGGAGGGAGCTGCATCACAGCGAACCAACGCTGGAGCAGCTGTCCCGTCAGACGGGGCTCCCGGCAGATGACATCCTGCTGGCAGTTTCCGCCAATGCGCCGGTGGATTCGCTTTACCGGACGGTGCCCGGCAGCAGCGGGAAGGAGATCACGCTGCAGGAGCAGATCCGGGATGAAAAGGATGAAATCAGCCGGGAGATCGACCGCCTTTTTTTAGAGCAGCTGCTGTCGGAGCTGCCGAAGGAGGAACGGCGCCTGATTTTCCTGCGCTATTTTCAGGGGAAAACCCAGGTGCAGGTGGCAGAGATCCTGCAGATTACCCAGGTGCAGGTGTCCCGGATGGAGAAAAAACTCCTGAAAAAACTGCGGGAGCTGGCGGAGGAAAAGAGGAACTGAAAAAACAGGACGCCGGGCTGTAAATGGATGAAACTGCGGAAAATTTTTCGTGTATAAATCGGAGAAAAATCATCATACTAACAACAGAAATTACAAGTAAGGAGAAATTCTATGTGCATGAAATTTTGTAAGAAATGTTGCTGTATGGTGGTTTTTGCCGTTATGGTAGGCGGCGTGATCTATTATCTGAAATGTAAGGACGCCAGCGGGAAGGAAAAAGGGCGGATCCTGGAAGAGGAAGCGAAGGCAAAGCGGGAAAAGCTGAAGGAAGCCTGCGGCTGCGTGCGGGATCATACCAAGGATATCGCTTCGGAAGTGAAATTTGCCGCCCAGTATGCGGCGGACGAGGTGAAAGACAGCTGGAAGCATTCGGCGGAGGCAGTGAAGCATGCCGCTTCCAATATTAAAGAGGATGTGGAGGAGATCAGGGATACCACAGGCTCTGTGTTTGAAAGCGGGGACCGCGCATGAGCGGAGCCGGGCAGACGCTGTACCTGAAAATAGAACAGAACTGCATTGTCTATGAACGGCTGGTGCGGCTGCGGGATATTGCAAAAGCCGAGTGTGCGGATCCGGAGATCTGCAGGCAGGTGAAGGAGATAGAGCTGTACCAGTTTCACGGAGGGCAGAGAAAAGATTTTGTGCAGGTATTTTCTGTTCTCTGGGTGATCCGGCGGATCCATCAGCAGTATCCGGATCTGGAAATCAGCAGTGTGGGAGTCCCTGATTTTGTGGTCCGCTACGAGCCGGATCCGGAGAAGAAGTGGCTGCAGTACCTGAAGGTGGCGGCGCTGTGTGTGATCCTGTTTTTCGGTGCGGCTTTCACCATCATGACGTTTATCAAAGATGTATCGGCGGATGAGGTTTTTGAACAGTTTTATCAGCGCCTGACCGGGACGGCCTCCACGGGGATCACGCCGCTGGAGGTCAGTTTCTGTATCGGCCTGGCGGCCGGGATCATGATATTCTACAATCATGTGGGGCGGAAAAAACTGTCGGACGACCCCACGCCGGTTCAGGTGGCGATGCGCACATACGAGGAGGACGTGGACACGGCGTACATTGAAAACTGCAGCCGGAGAGGAGAAAGCCATGACGTGGATGACTGACCTGTTTCTGGTATTTGTGGGTCTGACGGCCGGCATTGCCGTGGCGGCCGGGGCGTTTGCCCTGATCAGCGGCCTGGGACTGGTACCGAGGCTGGCGGGAAAGACCAGCGTGGCTTCCTTTTGCATTGCCCTGGAAAACGCCGTGATCGCAGGCGGGATTTTCGGGACCGTGCTGGCCCTGTTCGGGGAGATTCCTTTTCCTCTGGGAAACTGGTTTGCCGTTTTGTACGGAAGCGCCGCGGGAATTTTTGCCGGGTGCCTGGCGATGGCGCTGGCGGAAGTGCTGAATGTATTCCCGATCCTGTTTCGGCGGATGGGGCTGAAAACGGGGCTTGACCTGCTGATCTTTGCTTTTGCCCTGGGCAAGACGGCCGGGAGCTTCTATTATTTTGCGGTTTTATCGGAAATGTGAATGATCAAAAAGGATGGAAACAGATGATGGATGAACATGGGAACCAACAACAAACTCCGGAAGGATCCAAACGGGAACTGTCCGGGCAGGAGCTGATCGCGCGGGTGGTGGAGCGGGAGCATGCAGCTGACCCGGCTGCCAAAAAGGAACGGGAGGAGGCGTACAACGCCTATGTAAAACAGGTGACGCCTGCATACAGCCTGCCGCTGCACATGGTGAAAGCGTTTTTCACAGGCGGCGCCATCTGCCTGATCGGTCAGATCATCACCAGCTACTGTACGGACATGCGGGGAATGGATCCGCTGACAGCCGGGAAATGGACAAGCCTGATCCTGGTGCTGGCCAGCGCTGTGCTGACCGGGCTGAACATTTATCCCAGCCTGGCGCAGTTCGCCGGAGCCGGGGTGCTGGTGCCGATTACCGGATTTGCCAACGGCATCGCCGCCTCTGCCATGGAGTATAAAAAAGAAGGCCAGGTGTTCGGGCTGGGGGCGCAGATTTTTTCCATCGGCGGGCCCGTGATCCTGTATGGGATTTTTACCAGCTGGGTATTGGGGCTGATCTACCTGATCCTGAAATGGATCGGGGCTGCCTGAAAATCAGTTTGACAATTCTGCCGGCAGGAAATAAGATGGAGAAAAGAAAAAGAAGGAGATCCTGTTATGTCGGCGAGAGTTGGTATTTTGTCGGACACCCACGGCCTGATGCGTCCGGAGGTTCTGGAGATTTTGAAAACCTGCGATTATGTGCTCCACGCAGGGGATTTTACGGAGGAGAAGATTCTGGATCAGATCCGGTTTCTGGGGACGCTTTATGCGGTGCGCGGCAACAGCGACGGATACTGGGCCCAGAAGCTTGCCTGGAGGCAGCAGTTTCAGATTGAGGGCCTGAAGTTTTTGCTGGTTCATGACCGCCGGCGGGCAGGCGGGGCAGTCAGGGAGGCGGATGTGATCATATCCGGCCACACCCACCGGTACGCGGAGGAGATGGCCGACGGAAAGCTGTGGCTGAATCCGGGCACCTGCGGGTGGCCGCGGTTTCCGGGAGAAGTGTCCATGGCGGTGATGGAGGTGGACGGCCGCGATTTCCGGGTGGAGAGGATCATGCTGTAGGCGGTGACAAAAGGATTGAAAAACCGGCGGGCCTGTGCTATGGTGGGGACAGAACAAAAACAGCCCGATGGACAGGAGGAGCCGGTATGATGATCAGCGAGCGGATTTTCCGGATATTGAAAGAAAAACGGATTTCGCAGAAATATTTCTCAGAGCAGACGGGGATCGCCCAGAGTACGATCAGCGACTGGAAGCGGAAAAAGACCAATCCGGCGTCGGACAAGATCCTGGCCATCTGCGACGTGCTGGAGCTGACGCCCTATGAGCTTCTGGAAGGGGCAGAAGGCGAGCGGGAACAGAAAAGAGATTACATCATGATTGATAAGGATTCTGACGCCTACACTTTGCTGGAGCAGTTCCGCTGCCTGGATACGAAGGACCGGGGACGCCTGCTGGGATATGCCCAGGCGCTGACGGACGGTATGGGGCAGCAGTGGTGAGAGGCGGCAGATCTGCGCGCTGTTTTTGGCAGGACATAACAGAAAAGAAGGGAAGCGCATTCTCCTTAGGAAGCGTCCCTTCTTTTTTTGTCATGTTTCAGCTGATCATGCCGCCGATCATGCCGGCGGCCATGCACATGATGAGGGTAGTGACCACATGCACGGCGTCTGAGCTGATGCCGCGGTTCATCAGCAGGGAACCGATCAGGAGAACCGCGAAGTAAACAGCGCCCACAGCGACTCCCCATAAAAATCTGCGGACCTTCAGCCGTCTGCCTGCCACCAGGCCGCCGATCAGGCAGGATATGATGTAGATGACCATAATGCTGATGGAGACGATATTTTCACTGAGCTGCATTTTAAATAAAAGCAGCGCCAGCGCCAGCAGGGCAAGTCCGGTAATGACATACATGATCAGAAGCGTGCTGATGATTACCAGCGGTTTGTTTTTCCGGGTGTTTGTTTTGTCCATGATTTTCCTCCTCCCTTACGGTATGGTAAAATGTATGCGCAGCGGAGGAAAATATGACAGAAAACTGTCCCGCGCTATTCGCCGAGAGCCTGCAGGATGGCGCGGGCGCCCCGCTGCAGTTCCCGGTAAAAATAGATGCCCGCCGTGCAGACGCAGCGTTTTTTGCAGGCGCGCCAGTACCGCAGGCTGTTTCCCCGGCGCGCGGCCTCGCGGTATTCGGGATTGTAGGGAATGCAGGCCAGGCGGGAGGGCGGGATCCTGAAATCGCGGGAAATGCGGGGCAGGCTGCAGTCTTTTTCCGGGATATAGTCGATGATGATGTAGAAGCAGTTGGTAAAACGGTAGAGTTCCCCCGTAACCCAGCTGCACAGCTCCTGATAATTCTGCCGGCAGATGACGACGGTCAGGTCTGCGCGGGGCAGCAGCTGCAGGGTGCGCTCCTCCTGGCGGCTGTCGCAGAACAGGCACTGGATCTCCTGGCGCTGCCGGAAAAAGGCTGAAAAAAAGTCCATGCAGAAATCCGGGGCGGTTATGGGAAAAGGGCTCCAGAATACAACAAGATAAGAATATTTCATCAATCGGTTCTGTAAAAGACGGATAAAAAGATATTCTTATTGTAATATGCCATCCCTCCCCTGTAAAGCCCTGAAAATTTATTCCCCGGCAGATACGATCAGTGTGGTATATCCGTTCCTGCGCAGTTCATCCTGCAGGTCTACCGCCTGATCCAGGGAGCGGAATCCTCCCGCCCACACGCCGTAATAGGGTTTCTCATAATGGATCTGACCGGAAAAGCCCTGCATCTGCAGCCGTTCCAGCTGGTAAGCGGCGTTCACGTCATAACGGAACAGCCCGGTCTGGACAAAATACCGGACAGGAACGGACTGCGCGGTGATGGGAATACTTTCTTCGATCCCGGTTACAATAGCCTGGACGATCTGGTCAAATTTTTCGTCGAAAAGCTGGTTATCCTGATCGCTGTTGATGAATCCGGCTTCCAGCAGGACTGCGGGCATACTGGTTTCCCGGAGGATCGTCAGCGCCGGGATTTCTTCGGTGCCGAGATTGCGGAAGCCGATTTTTTCCATCTGGGCGTTGATGTTGTCCGCGATCCGGCTGACGGTTTCGTTCTCCTCATAAATCAGGCTCTGCACGCCCCGGTACAGATTGTCTTCCACGCCGGAATTCCGGTGAAACGAAATCAAATACTGCCCCTGGGACTGGTTTGCCAGTTCCGCTTTTTCATAGGGGCTCTGATAGACGTCCGTGGTTCTTGTAAAGCAGACATCATATCCGTCCTGTTCCAGTTTTTCTCCCACAGCCAGCGCCAGGCGGAGGGCGTCGTCCTTTTCCGCGCGGCCCATGTAGGAGGCCCCGTTATCGAATCCGCCGTGCCCGGCGTCCAATATAATTTTTACTGCCATTTCTGTCTCCTTTCTCTGGGTTTTGCGGCCGCGGCCAAAGCGGCCAAAGAGCCGCTTCGGCGATCTCTTCTAAATATATGAAGGAGGTCTGCGTTTCATACCTGCGCAAAACATCCTGTGATTCACAGAAATGGAGTTGACAAATAAAAACCCGTATTTTATACTTTGATAAGAAAATGCTTTGAAAATCAAAATAAATAGAAAATCAACGGGGAGGCCTGGAATGAGAGCGCAGATTATCGGGACCGGCAGCTGCCTGCCGGAGAAAATAGTGACAAATGATTACTTATCCACGATTGTGGAGACCAGCGACGAGTGGATCAGCAGCCGCACAGGGATCCGTCAGAGGCATATTTCGATTGACGAGACGACGGCGTCCCTGTCCACAGAAGCCGGACGGCGGGCGCTGGAGGATGCCGGGGTGAAGGCAGAGGATCTGGATCTGATCATTGTCGCTACCTGTACGCCGGATACACTGGTTCCCAATACGGCCTGCCTGGTGCAGAGCGAACTGGGGGCAGTGAACGCCACTGCGTTTGATATCAGCGCCGCCTGTTCCGGGTTTGTATTTGCCATGAATTTGGTAGACGCCTACATGCAGAGCGGGATGTATCGGATGGCCCTGGTGATCGGCGCAGAGACCCTGTCCCGGATCGTGGACTGGAAAGACCGCTCCACCTGCGTCCTGTTTGCCGACGGCGCGGGCGCTGCTGTGGTTCGCGCCGCCGAGACCGGGGTGTCCGCGGCTACCCTTGGCAGCGACGGCACCCGGGGCGGAGTGATTTATGTGAAAAACCGGGAGAATTTCAATCCGTTTGTGCCGGAGCAAAAACCGATGGATTTCCTGTACATGGACGGCGCGGCTGTTTTCAAGTTCGCGGTGAAGACGATTCCCGAAGCGATCCAGGAGACGCTGGACAAGGTGGGCTGGACGGCTCAGGAGGTGGACTGGTTCCTGCTCCATCAGGCCAATGCCCGGATCAACCAGAGTATCGCCAAAAAGCTGCACATCTCGATTGACAGGGTGCCCATGAACGTAGACCGCTGCGGCAATACTTCTGCGGCCAGCGTGCCGATCCTGCTGGATGAGGTAAACCGCAAGGGAATGCTGAAGCCCGGGCAGAAGATTGTGATGGCAGGTTTCGGCTCAGGACTGACCTGGGGCGTGATGACCATGACCTGGGCATAAGAGGAAAAATATGGTAAGATAGAGGCGTCGACCTGGGCAGGGCTAAAACAGCCGCACAGGCCGGCGCCGAATCGTTTTGGGAATACTGGAATGGAGGGAACGATATGAAGCAGAAATTATATCTGGAATGTTATGCGGGGATCAGCGGCGACATGACAGTTGCGGCGCTGCTGGATCTGGGGGCGGATGCGGATAAATTAAAACGGACGCTGGACAGCCTGAAGTTGGAAGGATATACGATCCGTATCAGCAGGGTGAAAAAGTCCGGACTGGATGCCTGTGATTTCGCGGTGAATCTGGATGCGGAGCATGAGAACCATGACCACGATATGGCGTACCTGCATGGGGACGGAACCGCAGCGGCGGCAGAAGGACACGTACATGGGCACAGTCACAGTCATGAAGAGCATGGTCATGAGCATGGACACAGTCATGAGGAGCATGGTCATGAGCATGGACACAGTCATGAGGGACACAGCCATGAGCATGGACACAGTCATGAGGAACACAGTCACAGCCATGAGGCCGGGTATCATCATGGCCACAGCCACCGGGGGCTGCCGGAGATTCTGGAAATCCTGCGGGGGTCGGAGATGACAGACCGCGCGAAAGAGATTGCGGAGCGGATCTTCCGGATCCTGGCCGAGGCGGAGGCAAAGGCGCATGGTGTGCCGATGGAGCAGGTGCATTTTCATGAGGTGGGAGCGGTGGATTCCATCGTGGATGTGGCGGCGGCAGCCATCTGCCTGGATGACCTGGGGATTGAAGAAGTGATCGTTCCGGTTCTTTATGAAGGCTGCGGCTATATCCGCTGCCAGCACGGCGTGATCCCGGTTCCTGTCCCGGCTACGCTGCATGTGGTGTCTGCGCACCATCTGCGCCTGCACAGGACAGAAACGCCCGGAGAATTTGTAACGCCCACCGGGGCGGCCATCGCAGCGGCGGTCTGCACATCGCAGGAATTGCCGCAGTCCTACCGGGTAGAGCGGATCGGCCTGGGAGCAGGGAAACGGAATTATGAGCGTCCCAGCCTGCTCCGGGCGATGCTGATTACTCCTGAAGATACAGAGCGGGATATCCATATTCCCAGACAGGTTCCGGAGGACTGTATCGTAAAGTTGGAATGCAGCATGGACGACTGCGACGGCGAAAGTATGGGCTATGCGATGGAGCGGCTGTTTGAGGCAGGGGCCAGGGATGTGAATTATATTCCGGTTTTCATGAAGAAAAACCGCCCGGCTTATCTGCTGACGGTGATCTGTTCGCCGGAGGATCGGGAGAAGATGGAGGGGATCATCTTCCGGGAGACCAGCACCATCGGGATCCGCCGCCAGTATATGGAGCGCAGCGTGCTTGCCCGGGAGAATCAGAAGGTGCCGACTGCTTTCGGTGAGATGAATATCAAGACTGTAGAGCGGGACGGGCGCAGCTGCCGGATCCCTGAATATGAGAGTGTGGCCGAAGCCGCCAGGAGAGAAAAACTTCCCTTCCGGCAGGTGTATCAGGCGGTACAGGCAGAACTGAACCGGGAACAATAACGGCACGGACAGAAAAATCAGAAGAAAACGGGCATACCGCGTCGGGAAAGGATATTTTCCCGGCGCAATATGCCCGTTTCTTTTGCCTGCTTATGCTTTCCAGAGGCTGTGCAGGTTGCAGTAAGCGTAAACGGCTTCCACCTCGTCGCCGTCACAGATGGCAAAACATGCCTTCGGCTCACTGCCCGGCTGCAGAACCTTCCGCTGGTTGCCGGATTTGGTCTGCAGGGAGATCCATTCAATATAGTGCTCCGGAAGCATGGGGTGCTCTGTGGCGCCCACTGTCACGTACACCATGTTGCCGCGGATCTCATAGACCGGGACGTGTTTTTCCACAGCGGCATCGGTGGTGCCGGGGATGATCTCGGTCATCTTCTGGCCGCAGCACATCACCGGAACGCCGGCGTCTTTGACCATGGCAATGATATTGCCGCAGTGTTCGCAGATAAAAAATTTCTGTTGCATCAATGTATCCTCCTTTTTTAGGGGGCAGACTGTCAGTCCAGCCTGCCATGAATAAGAAACGCAAGATCAGGAATGGCAGCTGCCATGTCCGTTTCCGCCGCAGCCGTGAGTCTGCTCTCCGCAGCTGTGCCCTTCCCCGTGATGGCTGTGATGGTCACAGTGTACATGGGGATCATAATCCAATTTTCCGGCCAGAAATGCATCCACAGCCCGATCCGCTTCACCGGATACGCCGCCGTAGAGACGGATGCCGCAGGAGGCCAGAGCGTTCTGCGCGCCGCCGCCGATACCGCCGCAGATCAGCACATCGATCTGCTGTCCCGATAAAAGCCCTGCCAGGGCGCCGTGGCCGTTCCCGCCGGAGCTGACGATCTCTGTATCTGTAATCTGATTGTCTTCTACCGTGTATACCTTGAACTGCTCTGTGTGTCCAAAATGCTCAAAAATCATTCCGTTGTCATAAGTAACTGCAATTTTCATCGTACCATCATCCTTTCTGCGTCCGGCTGTTTCCGGAATCTGCTTTGTGCATGTCCTGCCGCAGCACTGTCTGGCTGTACCGTCGCACAGCCGGTAATTTCCGCCGGTGATCTTTAGCGGTTTCCCGTTGACCAGGCAGTCGGCGACCTTTGTTCTTGCGCGTTCATATATCTCGGTGACGGTGGTCCTGGAAATCCCCATTTGCCGGGCGCACTGTTCATGTGTCCGTTTCTCGTAGTCAATCAGACGGAGAGACTCGTATTCATCCACGGTCAGGAGAACCGGATCCTTTTTCTCCTGGCTGCCGGGGTGAAAACTGCTGTAACGGGGTTCTGTACAGATCCTCCGGCATCTGGTCGGTCTTGCCATAAGCACACCTCCTGTTATTTCCGACATATGACGATAATAGTATAACGCAGTTCACGAAGGATGACAAGTAAAATTTTTGATGGGTTTGCGAAGCTGCGGTGAACGGCAGCTGCCCGGCCTGTCTGTCCTTAGCGGACCGGTTCGGCGGAAATCCCGTTCTGATGGAAAAAAACGGCGGCCAGCCGGTCCCATTCCTGTTCCAGGGACTTATCCATGGAAAATATATGGTAGGAAATCCCGGTGGTGCAGGTCAGCTTTCCGTTTTTGTAGGTCAGGTTTAAAAACATGCCGGATATGTCTTCCGCGCCAAACGCGCTCCCGGAACGGCGGATGGTATTTTCCTGATTCCGGGGAGACAGGATGAAAACAAACCGGAAAAAGGAAGGCTTGCGCTTCCCCTTCATCAGCTCCAGGCAGAAGGGGCGTATCAGGGAAAAAGGGATATAGCGGCAGTCCGCGATCCCCATGTCAGCCCGTTCCTCTTCGGAATAATAATCTTCTGTCAGTCTGCCGTCGATCTGATATTCGCAGGCTGTATGGATCACAGCCTCCTGTAATAAGAAATGGTCAAACAT
>CALWGM010000114.1 GCA_944380065.1 uncultured Lachnospiraceae bacterium | reverse complement strand
CCTATGACAAAGAAATAAAGAACTCTCGTAATATCTGATCCCTGCTTGGTTCGAAGCTCAAATATTCCATTTTCCAGTGGTTTTGAATAAGGCTCTCTCAGCAAAGGCCCGTTCATTTCCAGCAAATATGATATGTTGTATTCGACATATTGTCAAGCCCATTTATAATTAGTTTTAAGCCTGTTGAAATGTTCTTGCTTTTTGTTAGCAAGTATATTTTTGGTTGTATTTAGCCGAAGGTTGCTGTACACTTAAATAATAATAGAGAAGTGACTGGTATGGCAATCAAGTCGATTGATATTTTAAACGTTCTAACATTCCAGAGGCAGTGGCGAAAAAACAACGGAAGCTGTATGAGTGAGAAAATACAGAGCGGTGATAGAATATCGGACGGTTTTCACCTGGATTTCTGGGATGGTATCAATGTTATTATCGGAGAAAATGTTATTACAGGGTATCGGACGGCACGCATAAATTTGAATATAGCTTGTCACATAATGGGATATTCAATTTGGGGTAATGGTCAGGGTTAAATATTCAGAAGGAAAGTGGATTTTTCTTTAGAGGCAGAGGGGCTTCGTAAATTGGGATTGATTTGGAAATTGATCAGAAATGGACTGTTGGAAAAAGGTACGGTTTTATTGTGGGATGAACCGGAAGCTTGTTGGATGCGGCTTATGAAAAATCTATGGAGGAATTAGAAGCTATTAAATAAAAGCAGTCATAGGATATAAGAGAGTAATTACCCATGAATAATCGGAGGAAAGATCGCCTCCATCAGTATTTACGAAAAGTACCTGACTATTGAGGCTTCGCAAGCATTGTGATATAATCCAAATGTTGCGGTGAGATCCTTTCTGTCTGAAAGAAGAAAGTTTCATCATGGGGAAGAAGTGAACCCCAAAAAATGCAAATAAGGGAAAACAAAGGAGATGTCATAGATTATGAAATTAGGTATCGTCGGGCTTCCAAACGTAGGGAAGAGCACATTGTTTAATTCACTGACAAAGGCGGGGGCGGAGTCGGCCAATTATCCTTTCTGTACCATCGATCCCAACGTGGGCGTGGTGGCAGTGCCGGATGAGCGGCTGAAGCTGCTGGGAGATATGTACCACTCCAAAAAAGTGACGCCGGCAGTGATCGAGTTTGTAGATATTGCCGGACTGGTGAAGGGCGCCAGCAAGGGCGAGGGGCTGGGGAACCAGTTCCTGGCAAACATCCGTGAGGTGGATGCCATCGTCCATGTGGTACGCTGCTTCGAGGATCCCAATGTGGTGCATGTGGACGGCAGTGTGGATCCGGTCAGGGATATTGAGACCATCAATTTAGAGCTGGTCTTTTCTGATCTGGAGATTTTAGAGCGCCGGATCGCCAAGGTGGGCAGGGGAGCCCGCATGGATAAGAAGCTGGCGAAGGAAGAAGAATTGTTAAAGCGCATCAAAGCGCATTTAGAGGACGGAAAGCTGGCGAAAACCTTTGACGTGGGCGAGGATGAGGACGACCAGGCGTGGTTTGCTTCCTATAATCTGCTGACGGCCAAACCGGTGATCTACGCGGCGAATGTTTCCGAGGACGATCTGGCAGATGACGGAGCTTCCAATCCCTTTGTACAGAATGTCCGCAGCGTGGCTGCGGAGGAGGGCAGCGAGGTTTTCGCACTCTGCGCCAGCATCGAGGCGGAGATGGCGGAGCTGGACGACGAGGAGCGGGAGCTGTTTTTGGAGGAACTGGGGATCAAAGAGTCCGGCCTGGACAAGCTGATCCGGGCAAGCTACCGGCTCCTGGGACTGATGAGCTTTTTGACGGCCGGGGAGGACGAAACCCGCGCCTGGACGATTCAGATCGGTACAAAAGCGCCCCAGGCTGCAGGAAAGATCCATACCGATTTTGAGCGCGGCTTTATCAAGGCTGAAGTGGTCAATTATAAAGACCTGTTAGAGTGCGGTTCCCTGGCGGCTGCCCGGGAAAAAGGCCTGGTGGGCATGGAGGGTAAGGAATATGTGGTGCAGGACGGCGATGTGATCCTGTTCCGTTTTAATGTATAAAGCGGCCCGGAGCCATGCACGGGAAAGCGCATTCCGGAATAGGATAGAAAGAAAAGGGTTTTTCCGGCATGCGTTTTTCAGAGTTTTCTAAAAAAGAAGTGGTGAATATCAGGGACGGAAAGTGCCTGGGCTGTGTGCATGACCTGATCTTTGACGAGTGCAGGGGGCAGATCCAGGCGATCGTGCTGAGAGGACCCGCCCGGTGGTTCCACTGTGTGGGCTATGACAGTGAATATGTAATCGGATGGGACAGCATCGTGCGGATCGGGCCGGATGTGATTTTGGTGGAAGTCTGCGCGGATAAAGTCCTGAAAAAGCTATAATGAGGAGGATACGGCCATGAAATGTCCTTATTGCGGCAGTGACAACACGCGGGTGATTGATTCACGCCCGGCGGACGACAATACAGCGATCCGCCGCAGACGTCATTGCGACAACTGCGGGAAGCGGTTTACAACCTTTGAAAAAGTGGAAACGATCCCGCTGATGATCATCAAGAAGGATAACAACCGGGAACCATATGACCGCTCCAAGATTGAAGCCGGCGTTTTGCGGGCATGCCACAAGCGTCCCATTTCTGCTGCACAGATCAAAAAATTAGTGGACGATGTGGAGACGGAGATTTACAGCCGTGAGGACAAGGAGATCCCCAGCAGTGTGATCGGCGAGCTGGTGATGGATAAGCTGAAGGATCTGGAGGCCGTGGCCTATGTGCGTTTCGCTTCCGTTTACAGGGAGTTCAAGGATGTGAATACGTTTGTGAATGAGCTGAAGAAAATGCTGGACAGCGACGGGAAAAGCAAAAGCGGCGGTAAAGAGAAACAATAAGCGGAAAGGCGGAAAAACTGGATGTTTCAGAAGTTTTATCCGGATCTCTATGTGGATTCCACCTATGAGATTGATTTTGACAGCCTCTACCGGGACGGCTACCGGGGGCTGATTTTTGACATTGACAATACGCTGGTGCCCCATGGCGCGCCGGCCAGTGAGCAGGCGAAAGCACTGTTTTCCCACCTGAAGGAGCTGGGATTTTCCTGCTGTCTGCTGTCCAACAATAAAGAGCCGCGGGTCAGGATGTTCAATGACGACGTGCAGGTTTCTTACATATGCAATGCCCACAAGCCTGCGGTGGAAAATTATGAAAAGGCGATGGAGCTCATGGGGACAGACCGGGAGACCACGGTATTTATCGGGGATCAGATTTTTACCGATATTTTCGGGGCAAACCGCGCCGGGATCCCAACGATCATGGTGAAATATATATACTGGAAAGAAGAAATCCAGATTTTTTTCAAGCGCAGGCTTGAGACAATCGTTTTATTGTGCTATCGTAGGTACAGAAAAAAACACAGGACATCCGTTCGCGGCGCTTTTTTCCACAGCAGGGATCTGTGAGAGGCTGCGGCGGAGATGGGAGACAAAGATGAAGATTGTAATAGCGAACGACCATGCGGCAGTCAGCCTGAAGATGGAGATCATGCAGTATCTGCAGGAGCTGGGGCATGAGGTGGTGAATATTGGTACAGATGTGGCCGAGCGGTGCAATTACCCGGACTTTGGCGAGCGGGCAGCCAGGATGGTTGCTGCAGGGGAAGCGGACTGCGGCGTTCTGATCTGCGGCACAGGCGTGGGGATCTCCATTGCGGCGAATAAGGTAAAGGGGATCCGGGCAGCGGTATGCTCAGAACCCACCACGGCGCGCCTGGTGAAGGAGCACAACAACGCGAACATGATCGCATTCGGGGCCAGGATCGTGGGTGTGGAAGCGGCAAAATCGATTGTGGACGCTTATCTGGACGCGGAATTCCTGGGCGGCCGCCACGCGGAACGGGTGGCGCTGATCGGTGAGATTGAGGACCGCGAAAGAGGCTGCGGCCAGTCGGAGATGTGACGTCAGGACGGGGGCCTGGAAATATCTTCATAAAACAGTTGAAATATCCCCGTTTTTCCAGTAAAATAGAACCAATAGCGCAGCAGAGTACATTGGAGCGATGCTCTGCGCATTTTGTATGAGTATCGGAAAATGGCTGCATAGAAGATACAAGGAGGAAATTTATGATTTCAGCAGGTGATTTCAGAAATGGTATGACGATCGAACTGGATAATAATGTTTACCAGATCATTGAATTTCAGCATGTAAAACCGGGAAAGGGAGCGGCGTTCGTCCGCACGAAGCTGAAAAATATCAAGAACGGCGGCGTGGTTGAGAAGACCTTCCGTCCCACAGAGAAGTGCCCGCAGGCCCGGATCGACAGATCGGACAAGCAGTATCTGTACAATGACGGCGATCTGTATTATTTCATGGATACAGAGACTTATGACCAGGTGGCGCTGAGCGCAGAGGATATCGGAGACGCGCTGAAGTTCGTCAAAGAGAACGAGATGGTGAAGATGTGCGCGCACAACGGCAGCATTTTTGCTGTGGAGCCGCCTTTGTTTGTGGAGCTTGCCATTACAGAGACTGAGCCGGGCTTCAAGGGTGATACCGCCACAGGCGCTACCAAGCCGGCAACCGTGGAGACAGGAGCCGTGGTACAGGTTCCGCTGTTCGTGGAGACAGGCGATGTGATCAAGATCGACACCAGGACAGGCGAGTATCTGTCCAGAGTATAAGGATCATACGGAATAAGGGCAGGAGCCGGATCCCGGGCAGGGAGCCGGTTCCTTTTTCATGCTGTGAAACGTGTGGCGCAGGCCGGCTCATTCGGATATCCGGATGCATTTCCTGACATTTTGCCGGATGCACAGCCAGGCGGCGCAGGCGGCAAAAATCTGGCTGATGACCATTCCCCAGAGGTAGGCACGCAGGCCGGCCAGGGGGATTCCCAGATAAATGAAAAGAATCCGTACAGAGGAGGCGCACAGGTTGATGAGGAGCGTGGTGGTGGCTTTGCCCAGTCCATGCAGGATGCTTCCCAGGGTGCTGCCCAGAAAAATAAAGGGGCAGATCCATGCCAGGGTTTCCAGATAGAACCCGGCCAGGGTATTGTGGAACAGATGGACGCCGATCCAGTTCCCGCACAGCAGGAAGCCTAAGGTGCAGATGAGTCCCAGCAGCAGACAGCCTTCTGCGGTGCGCCGGACTGCATGCCGGACCAGGTCCACTCTTCCGCGTGCGCAGGCGTTGGAAATGGCGGGGAGGAGCATGACGGACAGGGAATTGCTTAAAACCGCCGGGAACATGATGGTGGAAAAGACCATACCGGTGAGGATCCCGTAGACGCTTAAGGCGTCGGAGGCAGTGTAGCCGAAGGCGCGCAGGGACAGCGGGATCAGCAGGGACTCCAAGCTGGTAAAAATGCTTCCCAGAAGCCGGTTGGCTGTCAGGGGGATTGCCAGGCTCAGGAGATTTTTATAATATCCGGCCAGATGACGAAGCGCCGGCAGGTACCGGGTTACGGCATGGCGTTTGGCTGTCTGCCTGGCCGGCTGAGAGGTCAGCATGGCGGTCAGACAGAACAGGGTGGCCCCCACTTCACCGATTACCAGCCCCCAGACCGCATGGGCGGGGGTGGGCGTTTGCCCCTGTTTTGCGGCGACCTGCATCATCAGCCAGACGCCGGACACGCGGACAAATTGCTCAAACAGCTGGGAAAAAGCCGGAATCCCGGCTTTTTTTAATCCATAGTAATATCCGTTGATGCAGGAATGGACAGCAGAAAGCGGGATGGCCAGGGACATGATATGCAAAAGTCCGGCACCGTTGACATCCTCCATCATGACGTGGCAGAACCAGTCGGCGTTTGCCCGGATGATAAACATTCCCATCAGCGCCAGGGTGACGGACAGGGACAGGCCGGCTGTCAGGTAGCCTTTCGCCTGACGGTCTCTGGCGCACCCTGCGGTGAACCGGGAAATGGAGGTCTGGATCCCGGCGGCTGATACAGATAAGAACAGTGCGAACACCGGGAAAACCAACTGGTAAATTCCCAGGCCTTCTGCACCAATCGTCCGGGAAAGGAATATTTTATAGTAGAAACCGATGAATCTGCTGGCCACTCCCGTGCCGGTCAGGAGCAGGGTGCCTGAGATCAGGCTGTTTTGAAACAGACGATATTTTTTCAAGGGAGTTCTCCGTCCGGAAAGGGGAGTTTTTTATATTATATGTGCGGAAACATCGGTAAGAACGAAATATGAAAAGGAAAGAAACCGATGAAACGGACGATATATCTTGACCATGCGGCGACGACCCGGCCTTTCCCGGAAGTGCTGGAGGCGATGCTGCCATTTTATCATTCTTATTTTGGAAACGCATCTTCTGCCTATGAGTTGGGGGAGGAGAGCAAACGGGCCATGGAGCAGGCGCGGAGGGAGGTTGCCGCCACATTGGATGTGCATCCGGAAACGATTTATTTTACTTCCGGGGGAACGGAGAGCGATAACTGGGCGCTGCGCTTTGGGGCTGACAGGGGGGCACAGGTAAGACCGGCGCAGGGTTCCGGCCGGCAGGGCGGGCAGGCGCCGCACCTGATCACCTCATCCATCGAGCATTCTGCTGTATTGAAAACCTGTCAGGAACTGGAACAGGAAGGGGTGCGGGTGACTTATCTGCCTGTGAACCGGGAGGGGATTGCAGACCTGCAGGCTCTGGAGCAGGCCATCTGCCCGCAGACCGCCCTGATTTCCGTAATGTACGCCAACAATGAGATCGGAACCATACAGCCGGTGGCGCAGATCGGACAGATTGCCAGGAAGTATGGGATTTTGTTTCACTGTGACGCGGTTCAGGCTTACGGGCAGATCCCCCTGTCTCCACGGAGACTGGGAATCGATCTTCTGTCCGCCAGCGCCCACAAATTCAACGGTCCCAAAGGGATCGGTTTTCTTTATGCCAGGAAGGGGCTGGGGCTGCGGCCGCTGATGACCGGAGGGGCACAGGAGCGGGGGATGCGCGCCGGTACAGAAAATGTGCCGGGAATCGTGGGGATGGGGAAGGCGGCTCGGATCTCACACCGCGCCATGCGCCAGAAAATACAGAAGGAGACCGCCCTGCGCAATTATTTCCTGGGGCGGCTGCTGCGGGAAATCCCGGGAGTGACGGTCAACGGTTCCACGCAGATGCGCCTCCCCAACAATGTGAATATCTGTGTGGATGGCATCAATGGCGCTGCGCTGGTATCTCTGCTGGATCTGGAAGGGATCTGCGCTTCCGCGGCCTCTGCCTGCTCGGCGGGAAGCGGCCGCGTGTCCCATGTGCAGCTGGCGATCGGCAACACGGAGGAGGCCGCCAGGAGCGCAGTGCGGTTTACGCTGGGGATTGAGACGACGAAGGAGGAGATCGACATCACTGTGGATACGGTCCGGCGTCTGACGGATAAATTGAGGGGAAGATGAAATTTCTATTGAATTTTAGATCTCTCTAAGCTATGATTAGATAAGATGATATCAGGGATCCCGAAGTTATGTCCTTTTGATTCGGAGGAAAGGTTCATGGCTTCGGGATTTTCTGAGAAAAAGACAGACATTGTAGTAGGAGGGTATAAATGAGACATTTGATGAGTCCACTGGATTTTTCGGTGGAAGAGCTGGACAAACTGTTAAAGCTGGCCAACGACATTGAGAAGAATCCGGAAAAATACGCGCACGCCTGCGAGGGCAAAAAGCTGGCCACCTGTTTTTATGAGCCCAGCACCAGGACCAGGCTGAGCTTTGAGGCGGCTATGCTGAACCTGGGCGGCAAGGTTCTGGGATTTTCCGACGCGGCCAGCTCTTCGGCGTCCAAAGGAGAGAGCGTTTCTGATACGATCCGGGTGGTTTCCTGTTATGCGGATATCTGCGCCATGCGTCATCCCAAAGAGGGCGCGCCTTTGGTGGCTGCCCAGAAGTCACGGATTCCGGTGATCAATGCCGGCGATGGCGGCCATCAGCATCCGACCCAGACCCTGACAGACCTGCTGACGATTTACAGTTTGAAGGGCAGGCTGGATCACCTGACCATCGGTCTCTGCGGCGACCTGAAGTTTGGCCGCACGGTACATTCGCTGATCCATGCGCTGATCCGCTATCCGGGCGTGAGGTTTGTGCTGATCTCCCCGGAGGAGCTGCGGGTGCCCAGCAATATCCATGACGATGTGCTGGTCAGGAACAACATTCCCTTCCGGGAGGTGGTCCGGCTGGAGGACGCGCTTCCGGAGCTGGATATCCTCTACATGACCCGGGTACAGAGAGAGCGGTTCTTTAATGAGGAAGACTATATCCGGATGAAAGACTTTTATATTCTGAATAAGGAAAAAATGGAGCTGGCGCCGGAGAATATGCTGGTGCTGCATCCGCTTCCCCGTGTGAATGAGATTTCCGTGGAGGTAGATGACGACCCGAGGGCGGTTTATTTCCAACAGGCGCAGTACGGCGTCTATGTGCGGATGGCCCTGATCCTGACTTTGCTGGAGGTGGAAGTGTAATGTTGAATGTAGGTGCGATCAAAGAGGGATATGTGCTGGACCATATCAAGGCAGGGTTCAGCCTGAAAATCTATCATTATCTGAAGCTGGATCAGCTGGACTGCGGCGTTGCCATGATCATGAACGCCCGCAGCAATAAGATGGGGAAAAAGGATATTCTGAAGATTGAATGTGAGCTGGGGACGATTGACCTGGATATCATCGGGTTCCTGGATCACAATATCACGGTCAATATCATCAAGGATGAGGAGATCGTGGAGAAAAAGGTTCTGCAGCTTCCGAAGCAGATCCGGAATGTGATCCGCTGCAAGAACCCCCGCTGTATTACCTCCATCGAGCAGGAGCTGGATCAGATTTTCTATCTGGCAGACCCGGAGAAGGAGATTTACCGCTGCAGGTACTGTGAGACCAGATATAAGGGACGTTAAGCGGGATCAAAGCCGCATCGATGTGGCCGGCCGGCAGGAGCCGGCAGCGAACATCCGGCCCGCGGATACGCATGGCGTATCCGCGGGCTGAAATTATGGCATAAAACGTTTGTGTAGTCGATTCTATTCTGTATTTTCAGTAAAAAAGGCGTTTTCGATCATTTCTCTTGCGTTTGAAATCTTTCTTTTTTCCACTCCTTGTATTCATTTTCCAAAGGGATTATCATAGAACAAGAGTGAAATGCGAGGAGGGCAGTTCACAGATTATTTTATTATTGTTTTATGAGGAGGAGGGATCTATATGATTATTCCGAAGTATTATGAGGAGCTCCATACGCTGAATGTGAACTCCGAACCGATCCGTGCCTACTATATCCCGGCGTCTCCTGCCCAGGATCTGGGCTGGACAGACAGACGGGGGACAGACCGGTTTTATCTGCTGAACGGGGACTGGAAGTTCCTCTATTTCAACAGCATTTATGACTGTCAGGAGATTTTCTACCAGGAAGGGTACGGCACAGATGAGTTTGACACGATTCCGGTTCCGTCCAACTGGCAGGATCATGGATACGGGCTGCATCAGTATACCAATACCCGCTACCCGTTCCCGTTTGACCCGCCGTATGTACCGCATGAGAATCCCTGCGGCGCGTATGTGAAGACCTTCCATTACAGCAAACCGGAGGGGACGGCTACCTACCATCTGAATTTTGAGGGCGTGGATTCCTGCTATTATGTATGGCTGAACGGCGTGTTTATCGGATACCATCAGGTTTCCCATTCCACGGGTGAGTTTGATATTACCGCCCAGCTGCGGGACGGGGAGAATACCCTGGCTGTGCTGGTGCTTCAGTGGTGTGACGGCAGCTACTTGGAGGATCAGGATAAGTTCCGCAATTCCGGTATTTTCCGTGATGTGTTTATCCTGGCGCGGCCGGAGAATTATATCCGCGATTATTTTACTGTGACGACACTGAAGAACGGATACAAAGATGCGGATGTTAAGATCCGTCTGGAGTTTGCAGGCGGGGAGCTGCCTGTTTCCTACAAACTGATGACGCCCTGCGGCTGCACCGTAGCTGAAGGACAGGCAGAGGGATCCGAGATCTGTTTTTCGGTTTCGGATGTGACCGCATGGAATGCGGAAGCGCCTTATCTGTATACACTGATTCTTTCCACTGCAAACGAGGTGATCCGTGACCGCGTTGGTATCCGCCAGATCGAGATCCGCGACGCAGTGGTTTACCTGAACGGCGAAAAGATCCGCTTCCGCGGTACGAACCGCCATGACAGCGATCCGTATGTGGGATCCGCTGTTTCACTGGACGACATCCGCAAGGATATGATGCTGATGAAGCAGTTCAATATCAACGCCATCCGGACCAGCCATTATCCCAATACGCCGGAGTTCTACGAGCTCTGCGATGAGTATGGTTTTTATGTGATCGATGAGACAGATCTGGAGGTTCACGGCGTTGTGGATCTTTACAACGTGAATATCTGGGCAGAGCAGGGCGAGCATCCGTTCCCGCCGTTTATCTGCGATAACCCGGACTGGAAGCAGCCGATCCTCGACCGGGTACAGAAATGCGTGATGAGAGACAAGAACCGTCCCTGCGTCCTGGTATGGTCCATGGGAAATGAGTCCGGTTACGGCTGCACCTTTGAAAATGCCCTGGCCTGGACGAAACAGTACGATCCCACACGTATGACCCATTATGAGGGATCTCTCCACCGCCCGAGGAACCCCATCAGCGGTAAGAACGATTATTCCAATATCGACCTGAGGAGCCGGATGTACGCCTCCATCCCGGAGATGCATGCATATCTTGGAAATAATCCGGACAAGCCCTTTGTGCAGTGTGAGTTTATCCATGCCATGGGAAACGGCCCCGGCGATATCGAGGATTATTATGAGCTGGAAGAGATGTATGATACCTTCGTAGGCGGATTCATCTGGGAGTGGTGCGACCACGGCGTATATATGGGAACCACCAATGACGGACGCAAGAAGTTCTATTACGGCGGCGATTCCGGGGAATTCCCCCATGACGGCAACTTCTGCATGGACGGTATGGTTTATCCGGACCGGACGCCTTCTGTGGGATTAAAAGAGTACAAAAATGTCCACCGTCCGGTGCGTGTGAAAGCAGTTGACGCTGCGGCAGGAACATACATGCTGCAGAACAACCTGGATTTCCTGAACCTGAAGGACGCCCTGTACCTGACCTGGGAGGTCTACTGTGACGAGAAGAAGGTATCCTGCGGCGAGATCCGGGATCCGGAGATCCTGAACGTGGCGCCCAGAAGCAAAAAGGAAGTAACGCTGCCGATCCCGGCGCCGGAGTATGAGGGCAAATCCTATGTAATGATCTGTTCCCACCGGCTGAACGGCGACTGGTTCTGCGAGCCCGGGTTTGAACTGGGATTTGACCAGATCTTCTTTAAGGATGTTCCGTCGAAGCAGCTGAACGACCTGCTGGCCGGCGAGAGCACAGACAGGAAGGCAGTGGCTTACCGCGAAGATGACCGCTATGTATATATTACCGGGGAGGATTTCTCCTATACCTTCAACAAGCTGACCGGCGTGATCGGCAGGATCGTTTATAAGAACCACAGCTTCCTGGACGAGCCCATGGAGCTGAATATCTGGCGTGCGCCCACGGACAATGACCGGGTAGTGAAAAAAGAGTGGTATGCGGCAGGCTATGACTGCATGCAGACCCGCGCCTACAGCAACGAATTTACCACCCTGGAGGACGGCAGTCTGAAGATTGTGACAGTCTCCGCCATGGCTCCCGTTTACCGGCAGAAGTTCCTGGATTTCGAGATCACCTGGATCATCAAGCCGGACGGCACCATCCAGGTACACCTTGAAGTGGAGCGCGATGCGGTGATGAGAGGCCAGTATGGACTGTACTTCAATCATCCGGAGAAGCGCCTGGACCTGCACGGCATCGAAGACCGGTTCGGCATCAACGAGGCATATCTCCCGAGACTGGGTCTGCGCCTGCGTCTGCCGAAGAACATGATGAAGGCGCAGTATTACGGCTACGGCCCGTATGAGAGCTATATTGATAAGCATCAGGCCAGCTGGCTGGGGCATTTTGACGCCCATGTATCGGCGATGCATGAGGATTATATCCGTCCGCAGGAAAATGGCAGTCATTACAACTGTGAGTATGTGACGGTTGCGGACAGAACCCATAAGCTCTCTGTATACAATGAGACGCCGTTCAGCTTCAACTTGTCTGAGTACACGGCGGAAGAGCTGACAGAGAAGATGCACAATTATGAGCTGGAGAAGTCCGGCCACACCATCCTCTGTATCGATTACCGTCAGAGCGGTATCGGTTCCGGCAGCTGCGGTCCGCAGCTGGATCCCAAATACCGGCTGAACGGAACCCATTACAGCTTCGGTTTCCATATCAAACCGGAAGAGCTGTAAAATGGGGATTATGGAAAAGCAGGCAGAATAAAAAGGGGCGGGGCATGATCGTGTGGATCATGCCCCGCCCTGCTTCTTTACTTATAATCTGATAAACTCCGGTTTCCTGTTTTTGAAAACCGTAAAATACCGGAAGCCGCAGGATTTTAAGATTTCCGGCACTTTCTGAAAATCAAAAGCGATATCCCCCGGCGCGTGGGCATCGGCGCCGACGGTGATGATCTCCCCGCCGAATTCCCGGTAGCGCTTCAGGATGTCTTCGGTGGGATTGGGATGTCCCAGCCCGTAGCGGAAGCCGCCGGTGTTGATCTCAATGCCCTTTCCCTTCTCAATCAGTGTCTTTAATACTTCGTCAATGATCTCGCTGTACGCCCGGTAGCTGTAGTCCCTGTTTTTGTTGGGGCCGTAGCGCACCACGTAATCAATATGGCCGTACACGTCAAATGCATCAAAGGCGGCCACATTTTCCAAAATCGACGCAAAATATTCCAGGTAAGCCTGGCGTTCACTGCGTCCCTTATAATAAGCAGGGTAGTAGGGATCCGCGCCGTGGACCACATGGGAAGAACCGATGACGAAGTCAAAATCATGGGCGGCCAGCAGGTCATGGTAGGTCTGCGCCAGGTGCGGCTGCAGCCCTAATTCGATGCCGAACCGGATGGGGAGCCTGTCCCGGAACTTTGCCTGCAGCCGGCGGATCCCTGTGTCGTAGGCGTCAGGATCCAGAAGAAACTGATCCGGGTTGTCCGGATAGTCGATGTCCAGATGGTCTGTGATGCAGATACCTCCCAGTCCGAGGCGTGCGGCAGCCGCAGCCATGGATTCCGGGGCGGCGTCGCTGTCGCCGGAAAATGATGTGTGCATATGGGTGTCCCAGAGCATAAAAATACCTCCCTGCTATAGAAAATCTGTTTTTGTCAATCCTGAATTATTTTAAGACAGAATCCCGTAAAAGTCAAAATCAGAATCTTGCGGCAGGATCTTTGACCGGATCAGACGGAAACTGGCAAAGATGGATAAAAGGAAATAAATTTTTACACAAAAATCAGCGGAAACAGACAGACTTAGTGAAAAAATTAACAAAACTTGAAAATTCTGCTTCGAAACTATTGAAAAAATCGCATGGATTCGGTAAAATAGGGAAAGATTGGATAGGAGATATCCAAAAGTTAAGCCTTTATAAAATTAGGAGGAATGAAAAATGGCAGTAAAAGTAGCGATTAATGGTTTTGGCCGTATCGGTCGTCTGGCTTTCAGACAGATGTTCGGCGCAGAGGGGTATGAAGTAGTTGCGATCAACGATCTGACAAGCCCGAAAATGTTGGCTCACCTGTTAAAGTATGATTCATCTCAGGGCAAATATGCAAAGGCTGACACCGTATCTTACGGCGAGGATTCCATCACGGTAGATGGCAAGGAAATCAAGATTTACGCATTCCCGGATGCAAATAACTGCCCGTGGGGCGAGCTGGATGTTGACGTTGTTTTAGAGTGCTCCGGCTTCTATACATCCAAGGCAAAAGCACAGGCGCATATCAATGCCGGCGCTAAGAAGGTTGTTATTTCCGCTCCTGCAGGAAATGACCTTCCGACCATCGTTTACAATGTAAACCACGAGACGCTGACAAAAGATGACACCATCATCTCCGCAGCTTCCTGTACAACCAACTGCCTGGCTCCGATGACAAAGGCATTAAACGACCTGGCTCCCATCAAGACAGGTATTATGTGTACCATCCATGCATATACAGGCGACCAGATGACTCTGGACGGACCGCAGAGAAAGGGCGATTTAAGAAGATCCCGTGCAGCTGCAGTCAACATCGTTCCCAACAGTACAGGCGCAGCAAAGGCTATCGGCCTGGTTATCCCGGAGCTTTCCGGCAAGCTGATCGGCGCTGCACAGCGTGTTCCTACCCCGACTGGTTCTACTACCATCCTGAACGCAGTTGTAGAGGGTAATGTAACTGTTGATGAGATCAACGCAGCGATGAAAGCGGCAGCAAACGAGTCCTTCGGTTACAACACAGATGAGATCGTTTCTTCTGATATCGTTGGTATGACGTATGGTTCCCTGTTTGACGCTACCCAGACGATGGTTCTTCCTCTGGACAACGGCACCACACAGGTACAGGTTGTTTCCTGGTATGACAACGAGAACAGCTACACAAGCCAGATGGTACGTACCATCAAATACTTCGCTGAACTGGCATAAGGTTCAACTGTATACAGACAGTAAGACTCAGTGCAGGGGTCCGGTCTTAAGGGACCGGATCCCTGTTTTGGTTTCAGAAAAGGAAAAGGAGAGTTTGACATGGGACTGAATAAGAAATCCGTGGATGATATCAATGTAAAAGGACTGAGAGTCCTCTGCAGATGTGATTTTAACGTACCGTTAAAGGATGGAAAGATCACAGATGAGAACCGCCTGGTGGCTGCGCTTCCCACCATCAAAAAACTGATTGCGGATGGAGGAAAGGTGATCCTCTGCTCCCATCTGGGCAAGGTAAAAACAGAAGAAGATAAAAAGAGCAAGACGCTGGCTCCGGTAGCGGCGCGCCTGTCCGAACTGCTTGGCCAGGAAGTAAAGTTCGCCGCTGATCCGGAAGTGGTAGGCCCCAATGCGAGGGCAGCGGTAGAGGCGATGCAGGATGGGGATGTGATTCTTCTTGAGAACACCCGTTTCCGTCCCGAGGAGACCAAAAACGGAGAGGCTTTCTCCAAAGATCTGGCTTCCATCTGCGATGTGTTTGTGAACGACGCGTTCGGGACCGCTCACCGCGCCCACTGCTCCAACGTAGGCGTAGCAGGCCTGGTGGACACTGCGGTTGTGGGCTATCTGATGCAGAAAGAGATCGATTTTCTGGGCAACGCGGTGGAGAATCCGGAGCGGCCTTTTGTGGCGATCTTAGGCGGTGCCAAAGTGGCGGACAAGCTGAACGTGATCTCCAACCTGCTGGAGAAATGTGATACCCTGATCATTGGCGGCGGTATGGCATACACCTTCCTGAAGGCGAAAGGCTATGAGGTGGGTACTTCTTTAGTGGACGATTCCAAGATCGATTACTGCAAAGAGATGATGGCAAAGGCGGAGCAGCTGGGCAAGAAGCTTCTGCTTCCGGTGGACACTACCATCGCAGCTTCCTTCCCGGATCCCATTGACGCTGAGATTGAGGTAAAAGTAGTTCCCTCCAACGAGATTCCGGCAGATATGATGGGTCTGGATATCGGTACAGAGACAGCGGCTCTCTATGCAGACGCGGTAAAATCCGCAAAAACGGTGGTATGGAACGGCCCCATGGGCGTATTTGAGAACCCGATCCTGGCAAAGGGTACGATTGCTGTGGCACAGTCCCTGGCCGATACAGAGGCAACTACCATCATCGGCGGCGGCGATTCCGCGGCGGCGGTAAACCAGCTTGGTTTCGGCGACAAGATGACCCATATTTCCACAGGCGGCGGCGCTTCCCTGGAATTCCTGGAAGGCAAGGAACTGCCCGGTGTTGCGGCAGCAAACGACCGCTGATTGAATCAAAGGAGAAGATCTGTTATGGCAAGAAAGAAAATTATTGCAGGCAACTGGAAAATGAACAAGACTCCCAGCGAGGCAGTTGCCCTGGTAAATGAATTAAAGCCCTTAGTGGCAAATGATGAAGTAGACGTTGTTTTCTGTGTGCCGGCGATTGACATCATTCCGGCAATGGAGGCTGCAAAGGGCAGCAACATCCAGATCGGCGCGGAAAATATGTATTATGAGGAAAAAGGCGCTTACACCGGGGAGATCGCCCCGGAGATGTTAGTGGACGCAGGCGTGAAGTACGTGATCATCGGCCATTCCGAGAGAAGAGAGTATTTCGCGGAGACCGATGAGACGGTGAATAAGAAAGTGCTGAAGGCGTTCGAGCACGGCATTACTCCCATCATCTGCTGCGGCGAGACCTTGACCCAGCGGAAACAGGGCATCTATATCGACTGGATTCGTATGCAGATCAAGATCGCGTTCCAGAATGTGACCGCAGAGCAGGCGGCATCCGCAGTGATCGCTTACGAGCCGATCTGGGCGATCGGTACCGGCGAGACCGCGACGGCTGACCAGGCGGAAGAGGTATGCGCGGCAATCCGCGCCTGCATCGCCGAGGTTTATGACGAAGCCACTGCAGAGTCCATCCGGATCCAGTACGGCGGATCTGTGAACGCCGGCAACGCGGCGGAGCTGTTCGCAAAACCAGACATCGACGGCGGCCTGGTAGGAGGCGCTTCCCTGAAACCGGATTTCGGAGCGATTGTAAATTACAAATAACAAAAACATGTGGAAAAGTCAGGAACCAGCTGCTGCGAAGGGGAAACAGCAGCTGGTTCCTGCAGATAAGGAATGAAATTTATGAGTAAAAAACCAGTAGTACTGATGGTCCTGGACGGATATGGGCTGAATGAAAATCCGGAGGGCAACGCCATCGCCATGGCAAAGACCCCGGTGATGGATCGGCTGATGAAGGAATATCCCTTTGTAAAGGGGAATGCATCCGGACTGGCGGTGGGGCTTCCCGATGGCCAGATGGGCAATTCCGAGGTAGGGCATATGAACATCGGCGCCGGCCGCATCATTTACCAGGATCTGACCAGGATCACAAAGGCCATTGAGGACGGGGACTTTTTTGAAAACAAAGGGCTCCTGGCGGCGATGGATAACTGTAAAAAATACGATTCTGACCTGCATCTGTGGGGGCTTCTCTCTGACGGCGGCGTGCACAGCCACAATACCCATCTGTACGGTCTGTTGGAGATGGCGAAGAAGAACGGCCTGAAAAAGGTGTATGTCCATGCGTTTATGGACGGGCGGGATACGCCCCCCGCTTCCGGCAAAGATTATATCCGGCAGTTAGTGGATAAGATGGCGGAGATCGGGGTGGGACAGATCGCATCCATCTCCGGGCGCTATTACGCTATGGACAGGGATAATAACTGGGACCGGATCCAGAAGGCGTATGATTCCCTGGTATCCGGCACCGGCGTGATGGAGACAGATCCGCTGGAGGCTATGGAGCACTCCTATGCCAACGAGGTGACCGATGAGTTTGTACTTCCCACTGTGATCACCGATGAGGCGGGAAAACCGCTGTCTGTGGTAAAGGAACACGATTCCGTGATCTTTTTCAATTTCCGCCCGGACCGCGCCCGGGAGATCACCAGGGCTTTCTGTGATGATCAGTTTACGGGATTTGAGCGTCCGTTCCTGCCGCTGACCTATGTCTGCTTCAAGGATTATGACGAGACGATCCCCAACAAGATCATTGCCTTTGAGAAGGAAGAGATCCAGAATACCTTCGGCGAGTTCCTGGCAAAGAACGGCAAAAAACAGCTCCGCCTGGCGGAGACAGAAAAGTACGCCCACGTGACCTTCTTCTTCAACGGCGGCGTGGAGGAGCCCAATGTGGACGAAGCGCGCCTCCTGGTACCTTCCCCCAAGGAAGTGGCTACCTATGACCAGAAGCCGGAGATGAGCGCCCCTGAAGTGGGAATGGATCTGGTGGAGGCCATCAAGTCGGACAAATACGATGTGATTGTCATCAATTTCGCGAACCCGGATATGGTAGGCCATACCGGCGTAATCCCGGCGGCGGTGGCTGCTGTGGAGCGGGTGGACAGTCTGGTGGGCGACGCTGTGCAGGCCATCAAAGATGTGGACGGCATTCTGTTTATCTGCGCGGATCACGGCAATGCGGAGCAGATGATCGATTACGAGACCGGGGAGCCCCATACGGCCCATACGACCAATCCGGTTCCGTTTATCCTGGTGAACGCAGATCCCTCTTATGGACTGGCAGAGGGCGGATGTCTGGCGGACATTGTCCCGACCCTGATTGAGCTGATGGGGATGGAGCAGCCGAAAGAAATGACCGGCCATTCCCTGCTGATCAGAAAATAAAGGCTTTACTGGCGGTACAGCGCTGGCTGTGCTGCCTTTTTTTGTTTCCGCGTGTATTTTTATTCGTTTTTCCCACTGTTTTTTTCACTTTTCCTTGACTTACAGATTTCAACGCTCTAAAATAATAAAATAGTGTGTTATCACGACGAGGAGGATATAGAAATGAAGAAGATACTGGTTATGATGCTGGCGGCTTCCATGGCGCTGGGGCTTGCTGCGTGCGGCGGCAAAGGGGAACAGGGTTCACAGAGTTCTCCGTCTGCGGAGGCTGAGGCTTCCGGTGAGGCTGCGCAGGATGAGTCCGCAGGCGATGATGCGCTTTATACAGTCGGTGTATGCCAGTTAGTGCAGCATGGTTCCCTGGATGCGGCAACCGAGGGCTTTGAGGCCGCTTTGAAGGAGGCATTCGGCGACCAGGTAGAGGTGGATGTGCAGAACGCCCAGAATGATTCGAATACTTGTACCACGATTATCAATAGTTTTGTGTCCAATGATGTGGATCTGATCATGGCCAACGCTACGGCTTCCCTGCAGGCGGCGGCAGCCGGCACAGATACGATCCCGGTTCTGGGAACCTCTGTGACAGAGTACGGCGTGGCGTTGCAGCTGGATCATTTTGACGGAACGGTGGGCGGAAATATTTCCGGTACTTCTGACCTGGCTCCCATCGACCAGTTGGCGGATATGTTCAAGGAGCTTCTGCCGGATGCGAAGAATATCGGTCTTTTATACTGCTCCGCAGAGCCCAATTCCCAGTATCAGGTGGATACCATGAAGGAAGAGCTGGAGGCGCTGGGCTACAGCTGCGAATATTACGCGTTCTCTGACTCCAATGACCTGTCTTCCGTGACAACAGGCGCAGCCCAGGAATGTGATGCCATTTATGTGCCCACGGACAATACGGTGGCTTCCAACGCGGGGATTATCAACAACATCTGCCTGCCGGCAGGCGTACCGGTGATTGCCAGTGAGGAGTCTACCTGCAGCCAGGCGGCCATCGCGACTCTCTGTATTGATTACTATGACCTGGGTTATACCACAGGACAGATGGCTGTCCGGATCCTGAAGGGCGAGGCGGATATTTCCGAGATGCCCATCGAGTACGCTCCGCAGACCACTAAGAAATACAATCCGTCGATCTGTGATGAGCTGGGGATCCAGATCCCAGAAGGATATGAGCCTGTTGAGGGATAGGAGACAGATGGAGGAGATGGAACAATGGATTTTTTAATGACGCTTCTGAATGCGATGCCGGGAGCGGTGGCACAGGGGCTGATCTGGGGAATTATGGCGATCGGCGTCTATGTGACCTTCCGGATTCTTGATATCGCGGATCTGACGGTGGATGGTACCATGTGTACCGGAGCTGCTGTCTGTATTATGATGATGCTTGCGGGATACAATGTGGTGGTTTCCCTGATTGCGGCCACGCTTGCGGGAATGGCTGCCGGACTGCTGACGGGTATTTTCCATACGTTTATGGGGATTCCGGCGATCCTGGCCGGTATTTTGACGCAGTTGTCCCTGTACTCGATCAACTTAAAGATCATGACTAAGGCAAATCAGTCGATCAACGTGGATAACAGCGATCTGCTGATCTCCCTCCGCTATATCAAGGGAGTGCCTTTTTTCCAGAATACGATTTTTATCGTGGCAGTGTTTATTGTGGCGCTGGTGGCGGCTCTTTACTGGTTTTTCGGGACGGAGCTGGGATCCTCACTGCGTGCCACCGGCTGCAATACCAGCATGGCGCGGGCGCAGGGAATCAACACCGGGTTTAACAAGGTGCTGGGACTGATGATCTCCAACGGACTGGTGGGCTTAAGCAGCGCGCTGCTGATGCAGTATCAGGGATTTGCCGATGTGAATATGGGACGCGGCGCCATCGTTATCGGCCTGGCGGCCGTGATCATTGGCGAAGCGATCTTCGGGCGGATTTTCCGCAACTTCGCGCTGCGCCTGGTGAGCGTTGCCCTGGGCTCCATTATCTATTACGTAGTGGTACAGGCTGTGATCGTCATGGGCGTGGATACGGATCTCTTAAAGCTCCTGTCCGCAGTTGTGGTAGGTATCTTCCTGGCGATCCCTTACTGGAAATCCAGATACTTAAACCGGGTATTCAAGAGGGGAGGTGCCGTGTAAATGCTGGAACTGCAGAATATTTACAAGACATTTAATCCAGGCACGGTCAATGAAAAGCGTGCTTTAAACGGCGTTTCCCTCAAATTGGAGGACGGAGATTTTGTGACGGTGATCGGCGGAAACGGCGCTGGTAAGTCCACGATGCTGAACGCCATTGCAGGAGTTTGGCCCATTGACGGGGGCAAGATCCTGATCGACGGCGTGGATGTAACCAGACTTTCTGAGCATAAGCGCGCGAAATATCTGGGACGCGTGTTCCAGGATCCCATGACCGGTACCGCGGCTACCATGGAGATTCAGGAAAATCTTGCACTGGCAAAGCGCAGGGGAAAGGTGCGGGGGCTGCGCACCGGGATCACCCGGAAAGAGCGAGAGTCCTATAAGGAACTGTTAAAGATCCTGGATCTGGGACTGGAAGAGCGGCTGACCAGCAAGGTGGGGCTGCTGCCCGGCGGACAGCGTCAGGCGCTGACCCTGCTGATGGCCACCCTGCAGAAGCCGAAGCTCCTGCTTTTGGATGAGCACACGGCGGCTCTGGATCCCAAGACGGCGGCCAAGGTCTTAGAGACCACAGAGCGGATTATCAACCGCGACCATCTGACCACACTGATGATCACCCACAATATGCGTGACGCCATCGTGCATGGCAACCGCCTGATCATGATGAAAGACGGGCAGATCATTCTGGATATCCGCGGCGAGGAGAAGAAGAACCTGACGGTAGAGCATCTGCTGCATCAGTTTGAGGCGGCCAGCGGGGAGGAGTTTTCCAGCGACAAGGCGATCCTGGGATAAGGCGTCCTGCGGCGGAACGGAGGTTACTGCGAAAGCAGTCTGCCCGGGAGGAGAATCCCGGGAACAGATTTTTCAAAACAGAAGAAAAATTATGACAGGACAGGCATCCGGCATCAGAACCGGATGCCTGTTGTTTGTGTGGCTGTCAGCGGTGCTTCGGCATCCGTCAGATGGAAAATATATGATATATCTTTCATTTTTTCTTGACTTTTTTGCTTTAAAGCTTTAAAATGTGAAACAGTTATGTAGAGTTCAGAGGAGGAACATGAAAATGAAAAAGAAAATCGTAGCGATGATGATGATAGCGGCGATGGCTGTGGGCCTTGCCGCATGTGGAAATACCGGCGGCCAGGAGTCCCAGGGCGCTTCTTCCGCGGAGGCGGAGGATTCCGGGGACGCCGCAAAGGAAGATTCCGGTGATGGAGCGAAATATAAAATCGGTATCTGCCAGCTGGTGCAGCATGAGGCGCTGGACGCGGCTACCGAAGGGTTTAAAGACGCGCTGACGGAGGAGTTTGGGGATCAGGTGGAGTTTGATGAGCAGAACGCCCAGAATGATTCCAATACCTGTTCTACCATCGCCAACAGCTTTGTATCCGGCGGCGTGGATCTGATCCTGGCCAATGCCACTGCTTCCCTGCAGGCGGCGGCGGCAGCCACAGATACGATCCCGATCCTGGGTACTTCTGTCACAGAGTACGGCGTGGCGCTGCAGATTGATGGTTTTGACGGTACGGTGGGAGGCAATATTTCCGGTACGGCAGACCTGGCGCCGCTGGATGAGCAGGCAGCCATGCTGCATGAGCTTCTGCCGGACGCTGAGAAGGTGGGGCTTCTGTACTGTTCCGCGGAGCCGAACTCCCAGTATCAGGTAGATACCGTGAAAGGATATCTGGAGGAGCTGGGCTATACCTGTGAATATTACGCGTTCTCAGACTCCAACGATCTGTCATCGGTAGTGACCAGCGCGGCTCAGGAGTGCGACGCCATCTACGCGCCGACAGATAATACCGTGGCGTCCAACACGGGAATCATTGACAATATCTGCGCGCCGGCTGAGGTTCCGGTGATCGCCGGCGAGGAGGGGATCTGCAGGGACTGCGGAATCGCCACCCTGACCATCAGCTACTATGACCTGGGATATACCACCGGACAGATGGCCATCAAGATCCTGAAGGGCGAGTCCGATATTTCTGAGATGCCCATCGAATACGCGCCTCAGTTTGTGAAGAAATACAATCCGTCCCACTGTGATGCGCTGGGCATTACCGTGCCGGATGATTACGAAGCCATTGAGTAAGCGGCAGGATCCGGGCGGAAACTGACAGGCCGGAAATTTCCTGCGGAGGGCAGGAGAGCAGAAAAGAAACAGGAAAACGGGAGAGAAGCGGCGGTTTCTCTCCCGTTCTTTTTACTAAAAATTTTCAAATTCCGCAGATGAATTTCTACAGATTGTTTTCCGCCGCGCCATATCTTGGAATTGACGAATGGTTTTTGGTTGTATTATACTGGAAACGTATTTGATTTTGTCCGGGAAGCAGGTTCCCGGACTGCCATAATTTTGCGAAAAGAAGGGAAAGAGCATGAGCATTCAAGAGTTTAAACCGGTAAAAGAGGGAAAAGTACGTGAGGTCTATGATATCGGCGACAGCCTGATCATCACAGCCACAGACAGAATCTCGGCATTTGACGTGATCCTGAAAAACAAGATCACGGATAAAGGGGCGATCCTGACAAAGATGTCAGAGTTCTGGTTTGATTTTACAAAGGATATCCTGCCCAACCATATGATTTCTACCGATGTGAAGGATATGCCGGAGTTTTTCCAGAATGAGAGATTCGACGGAAACAGCATGAAATGTAAGAAGCTCCAGATGCTTCCGGTGGAATGCATCGTGCGCGGATATATTACAGGCAGCGGCTGGGCCAGCTACCAGGAGAACGGTACGGTCTGCGGTATCCGGCTGCCGGAAGGGTTAAAGGAGTCTGAGAAGCTGCCGGAGCCCATCTATACGCCGTCCACCAAGGCGGATCTGGGCGACCATGACGAGAACGTCAGCTATGAGAAGACCATTGAGATCCTGGAAGAGAAGTTTCCCGGCAAAGGGCAGGAGTACGCGACGAAGCTGCGGGATTATACCATTGCCCTGTATAAGAAATGTGCGGAGTATGCACTGAGCAAAGGGATTATCATTGCCGACACCAAGTTCGAGTTCGGTCTGGATGAGAACGGAAACGTGATTCTGGGCGATGAGATGCTGACCCCGGACAGCTCCCGTTTCTGGCCGCTGGAAGGGTATCAGCCGGGACAGGGACAGCCCTCCTACGACAAGCAGTTTGTGAGGGACTGGTTGAAGGCCAACCCGGACAGCGATTATCTGCTGCCGGATGACGTGATTGAAAAAACAGTGGAAAAATATAAAGAGGCCTATGAACTGCTCACCGGAAAGAAGTTTCAGAGATAATGGCGTTTGTGGATACGGAAAACTTAACAGATGATTCGGAGGAGTTCAGAATGCAGGAAAGTTTTAGCAGCATGGGGACGGATGAACCGCGGGAGGAATGCGGCGTCTTCGGTATGTATGACCTGGATGGGAATGATGTGGCGTCCACGATTTATTATGGCCTGTTTGCCCTGCAGCACCGGGGGCAGTAGAGCTGCGGCATCGCAGTCAGCGATACCAGGGGACCCAAGGGGAAAGTGATTACCCACAAGGACATGGGACTGGTCAGCGAGGGCTTTACGGAAGGTCAGTTAAAGTCCATGAAGGGCGACATCGGCGTGGGTCATGTCCGCTACTCCACAGCGGGGGCTTCCACCCGGGAGAACGCGCAGCCGCTGGTGCTGAATTATGTCAAGGGAACGCTGGCGCTGTCCCACAACGGCAACCTGATCAATGCCGGGGAGCTGCGCCATGACCTGGAATACACCGGGGCGATCTTCCAGACCACCATTGATTCCGAAGTGATCGCGTACCATATTGCCAGGGAACGGCTGAAGGTAGGAACGGTGGAGGAAGCTGTGCAGCGGGCGACGCGGCGGATGAAGGGCGCCTATTCCCTGGTGGTGATGAGCCCGAGGAAGCTGATCGGGGCAAGGGATCCCTATGGGTTCCGGCCGCTCTGCATCGGAAAGAGGGATCATTCCTATATTATTACGTCCGAGACCTGTGCCCTGGATACCATCGGCGCGGAGTTTGTGCGTGACGTGCTTCCCGGGGAAGTGGTGACCATCAATGGCGACGGGGAGATCCTTTCTGATATGACCAACGCCATCTCTGCGGACAGACATGGAAGATGCGTTTTTGAGTATATTTATTTTTCCAGGATGGACAGCCGGTTTGACGGCGTCAGTGTCTATGATTCACGGATCATGGCCGGGCGCTTCCTGGCGCGGGATTCCCATGTGGACGCAGACTTAGTGGTAGGCGTACCGGAGTCCGGCAACGCGGCGGCTCTTGGCTATTCCATGGAGTCAGGGCTTCCTTACGGCGTGGCGTTCATGAAAAACAGCTACGTGGGCCGAACCTTTATCAAGCCGAAACAGAGCAGCCGGGAGCAGAGCGTCCGGGTAAAGCTGAACGTGATCCGGGAGGCTGTGCAGGGCAAACGGATCATTATGATTGATGATTCCATTGTCCGGGGAACCACCTGCAATCTGATCGTCAATATGTTAAAAGAAGCGGGCGCAGCAGAAGTCCATGTCCGCATCAGCTCACCGCCGTTTCTGTGGCCCTGCTATTTTGGCACAGATATTCCGGTGCGGGAGCAGCTGATCGCCTACAACCGTACCGTAGAGGAGATCCGGCAGCTGATCGGCGCGGATTCCCTGGGCTACCTGCAGGTGAACCGCCTGGAAGAGCTCTCCCGGGGCCTGCCGATCTGCAAAGGCTGCTTCACCGGCCACTACCCCCTGGATCCCCCCAAAGAGGATATCAGAGGAGACTATGAGCGATAGAGCCCAAAGGGCTCGAGCGGCGTTACGGAAATAATGAAAATCATAAGGAGACAGTACCATGAGCAATGACAGATATGTCAGCCCTCTTTCTGAGCGTTATGCCAGCAAAGAGATGCAGTATATATTTTCGCCGGAGAAAAAGTTCCGCACCTGGAGACGGCTGTGGATCGCTCTGGCTGAGACAGAAAAGGAGCTGGGACTGGATATTACCGATGAACAGATCGAGGAACTGAAGGCCCATAAGGATGACATCAATTTTGAAGTGGCGAAGGAGCGGGAAAAGTTAGTGCGCCACGATGTGATGTCCCATGTATATGCCTACGGTGTACAGTGCCCCAAGGCAAAGGGCATCATCCATCTGGGAGCCACCTCCTGTTATGTGGGAGATAACACGGACATCATCCTGATGTCCGAGGCGTTAAAGTTAGTGCGGAAAAAACTGGTCAACGTGATCGCGGAACTGGCGAAATTTGCCGACAAATACAAAGCCCTGCCCACGCTGGCGTTCACTCATTTCCAGCCGGCGCAGCCTACCACCGTGGGTAAGCGGGCCACTCTGTGGACGCAGGAGTTCCTGATGGACCTGGAGGATCTGGATTATGTGCTGGGATCCTTAAAGCTTTTGGGATCCAAGGGAACCACCGGCACGCAGGCCAGCTTCTTAGAGCTGTTTGACGGCGACCAGGAGACCATTGATAAAATTGATCCCATGATCGCGGAGAAAATGGGATTTTCCGCCTGCTATCCGGTGTCCGGTCAGACTTATTCCCGGAAAGTGGATACCAGGGTGATGAACGTGGTGGCGGGAATCGCCGCCAGCGCGCATAAAATGTCCAACGATATCCGCCTCCTGCAGCATCTGAAGGAAGTGGAGGAGCCTTTTGAGAAAAACCAGATCGGATCTTCTGCCATGGCCTATAAACGGAACCCCATGCGCAGCGAGCGGATCGCATCCATCTCCAGATATGTGATGATTGACGCCTTAAATCCGGCCATCACATCCGCCACCCAGTGGTTTGAGCGTACGCTGGATGATTCCGCCAACAAGCGGCTCTCCATTGCCGAGGGCTTTTTGGCCATCGACGGCGTCCTGGATCTGTGCCTGAACGTGGTGGACGGCCTGGTGGTTTATGACAAGGTGATCACCAAGCGTCTGATGAGCGAACTGCCGTTTATGGCGACAGAGAACATTATGATGGATGCCGTGAAGAAGGGCGGCGACCGTCAGGAACTGCACGAGCGGATCCGCCAGCTTTCCATGGAGGCGGGAGCGAATGTGAAACAGAAGGGTCTGGATAATAATCTGCTGGAACTGATCGCGGCAGACAAGAGCTTTGGCCTTTCCTTAGAGGAACTGCAGGCGGCCATGGATCCGGCCAAATACACCGGACGCGCCGAAATCCAGGTGGAAAACTTCCTGAAGAACCATGTAAACCCGGTGCTGGAAGCCAACAGAGAGATCCTCGGCATCCAGGCGGAGATTAACGTATAATTTAAGTTTTTGCAGGCAAACAGCCGGCTGCATCGCGGATGCGGGCGGCTGTTTTCATGACAGGCTCTGTTAAAAATTTAACTTAAAAAAGCAGAACATGTCTTGCCAAAACCTCCAAAAGAAAGTAGAATAGTAAACGTAGACTTATGCAATTCTCACATGCAGGTTTGCGTATCCGTGGTTTTTTTGCGGATATGTGGAATGAATATATTTATGGAGGGCTATAGAAATGGTAAATCAGTTAATGCAGGATTTCATCGAGAAATTCGGAGACGGCGGAGACATCCGCAAATACTTTGCGCCGGGACGTGTGAACCTGATCGGCGAGCACACTGACTACAACGGCGGACATGTGTTCCCCTGTGCGCTGACGATCGGTACCTACGCCATCGTGCGCAAGCGTGAGGACCGGAAGATGCGTTTCTACTCCCAGAATTTTGAAAAGCTGGGCATCGTGGAGGGCAGCCTGGACAATCTTGTTTATGACAAGGCGGCGGACTGGACGAATTATCCCGCAGGCGTTGTGTGGGCGTTTGGCGAGAAGGGTTATACCGTGGACAAAGGCTTTGACATGCTGCTGTTTGGCAACATCCCCAATGGATCCGGCCTGTCGTCCTCTGCCTCTGTGGAAGTGGTGACCGGGGTGGCTGTCCGCGACCTGTTCGGCTTTGACGATGTGACCATGCAGGATATTGCGCTGCTTGGCCAGTATTCAGAAAATAATTATAACGGCGTCAACTGCGGTATTATGGATCAGTTCGCCATCGCCATGGGCAAAAAGGACAACGCCATCTTCCTGGACTGCAGCGACCTGTCCTATACCTATGCGCCCATCAAATTAGACGACGCCAAGATCGTCATCGCCTGCAGCAACAAAAAGCGCGGGCTGGGCGATTCCAAGTACAATGAGCGCCGGGCGGAGTGCGAGCAGGCGCTGGCGGAGCTGCAGACAAAGTTGGATATCAAATCCCTGGGCGAGCTGACGGAGGAAGAGTTCGAGGCCAATAAGGATCTGATCCAGAGTGAGGTCAGACAGCGCCGGGCGAAGCATGCAGTGTGTGAGAACCAGCGTACCTTAAAGGCTGTGGAGGTTCTGCAGGCCGGCAATATTGAGGAGTTCGGAAAGCTGATGAACGCCTCCCACGTATCCCTGCGTGACGACTATGAGGTGACCGGCATCGAGCTGGATACCTTAGTGGAGAATGCCTGGGAGCAGGAGGGCGTGATCGGTTCCAGAATGACCGGCGCAGGCTTCGGCGGCTGTACCGTCAGCATCGTAAAGACCGACTGCATCGATGCGTTTATTGAGAATGTAGGCAAGGCATATCTGGACAAAATCGGTTACGCGGCAGATTTCTATGTAGTGGAGATCGGTGACGGAGGCCGTGTATTATAGGGAGGTTTTTCTGATGGTTGATACATATATCGCAAAGCTGATTCAGTATGGCGTGGAGTCCGGGCTGATTCCGGAGGAGGAGCGCATTTACAGCACAAATCAGATCTTAGAGGTATTGGAAAAGGATGATTATGAGGCTCCGGCAGAGACATATACTGACGTGGATCTGGCGGATACGCTGGAGCATATCATGGAGTACGCGCTGGAGACAGGCGTGCTGAAAGACAGCGGCGTGGTTTCAAAAGACCTGTTTGACACGAAGCTGATGAACTGCCTGACGCCGCGTCCGGCGCAGGTGATCCGGACTTTCCGCGAGAATTACGCGGAGAGCCCCAAAAAAGCCACAGATGAATATTACAAATTCTCTGTTGCCACCAACTATATCCGGAAAGACCGGATCGCGAAAGACCGCAAGTGGAAAGTGGCTTCCGAGTACGGCGATATTGATATTACGATCAACTTAAGCAAGCCGGAGAAGGATCCCAAGGCGATCGCGGCGGCGAAGCTGGCGAAACAGTCTGCTTATCCCAAATGCCAGCTCTGTATGGAAAATGAGGGTTACGCAGGACGGATGAATCATCCCGCCCGCCAGAACCACCGGATCATTCCCATTACCATCAATGGAGGGCAGTGGGGATTCCAGTATTCTCCGTACGTATATTACAATGAGCACTGTATCGTTTTTAACGGACAGCATGTCCCGATGAAAATTGAGCGGGCCACCTTCCGCAAGCTGTTTGATTTTGTGAAGCTGTTCCCCCACTATTTCCTGGGATCCAATGCGGATCTGCCCATCGTCGGCGGTTCGATCCTGAGCCATGACCATTTCCAGGGCGGTCATTATACCTTCGCCATGGAGACGGCGCCCGTTGAGAAGACCTTTACCATCCCGGGCTATGAGGATGTAAAGGCAGCCGTTGTTCACTGGCCGCTGTCTGTGATCCGCCTGTGGGGTACGGATGATGAGCGTGTCATCGACCTGGCAGACCATATCCTGCAGAAGTGGAGAGGCTATACCGATGAGGAGGCGTTCATCTTTGCGGAGACAGACGGCGAGCCGCATAATACGATCACGCCCATCGCCCGCATGCGGGACGGCGGCTATGAGCTGGATCTGGCGCTGCGCAATAATATCACGACAGAAGAGTGCCCGCTGGGCGTTTACCATCCCCATGCAGAGCTTCATCACATCAAAAAGGAAAATATCGGCCTGATCGAGGTGATGGGTCTGGCGGTGCTTCCCGCCCGCTTAAAAGGCGAGATGGACGAGATGGCAGAGTATATCCTGACAGGGAAAGATCTGCGCGGCAGCGAGACGCTGGAGAAACATGCGGACTGGTACGATACGTTCAGGGACAATTATACCTTTACGGCAGAGAATGTGGAGGGCATTCTGCAGGAGGAGATCGGAAAGGTATTTGTTAAAGTGCTGGAAGACGCAGGCGTATACAAATGTACCGAAGAGGGCCGCGCGGCCTTTGACCGTTTCATTTCAGTTCTGTAAGAAAGCTGCGGCCTGCGGCCGCGGGTGATCATGGAAAAGGAGGATGGATACAATGACTATTTTAGTAACAGGCGGCGCCGGATATATCGGCAGCCATACATGTGTGGAGCTTTTGAATGCAGGGTATGATGTGATTGTCGTAGACAACCTGTACAATTCCAGCAAAAAAGCGCTGGACCGGGTACAGGAGATTACAGGAAAGACGCTGAAATTCTATGAAGATGATATTCTGAACCGCGAGGGCATGACAAAGATCTTTGAGGAGAACCAGATCGACGCGGTGATCCATTTCGCAGGGCTGAAGGCCGTGGGCGAGTCTGTGGCAAAGCCCATCGAGTATTACCACAATAACATCGGCGGCACATTGGTGCTGGTGGATGTGATGAGAAACCACGGCTGCAAGAATATTATTTTCAGTTCTTCTGCAACCGTTTACGGTGATCCGGCGGAGATCCCCATCACGGAGAACTGCCCGAAAGGAACCTGTACGAACCCGTACGGATGGACCAAGAGTATGCTGGAGCAGATCCTCACCGACGTCCATACTTCAGATCCGGAGTGGAATGTGGTGCTGCTGCGCTACTTCAACCCCATCGGCGCCCACAAGAGCGGAAAGATCGGCGAGGATCCGAAGGGAATCCCCAACAACCTGCTTCCCTACGTGGCGCAGGTTGCCATCGGCAAGTTAGAATGTCTGGGCGTATTCGGAGACGACTATGACACGCCGGACGGAACCGGTGTGCGGGATTACATCCATGTGGTGGATCTGGCCGTGGGACATGTAAAAGCGGTGGAGAAGCTGGCGGACAAGGAGGGCGTTTCCATCTACAACCTGGGAACCGGAAACGGTTACAGTGTGCTGCAGGTGGTGCACGCCTTTGAGAAGGCCTGCGGACACCCCATCAATTACCAGATCAAACCCCGCCGTCCCGGCGATATCGCCATGTGCTACTGCGATCCCGCCAAGGCGAAAAGAGAGCTGGGCTGGGAGGCTCAGTACGGCATCGAGGAGATGTGCGAGGATTCCTGGAGATGGCAGAGCAACAACCCGAACGGGTATGCCGACTGACACGGAAGTGTTCCGGGATTGCTGCGGGCAGGCGCCGCAGCGATTCCCGGGGAGGCCGGGGATCAGGGAAGGGGTTCCCTGTTTCCCGGTATAAGGAAAAACGGGGGCTTCTATAAGCAACGAAAGGAATTGTTTTACCGATATGATGGATTTTAAGTTGACGCAGCAGGTGCAGAGGAAGCCGAAGAAGGGCTCGAAGCTTCTTGGCCGGCTGATGGTGATTTTTGCGGTGATTTTTGTGATCCTGGGAATTATTTTCCAGAGCGGGTATTTTATGCCGGCGTTTCTTCTGGCGGCGCTGTACTATATTTACAGCATGTTCAACGACAGCGCCTATGAATACAATTTTGAGAACGAGCAGTTCTCCATCGATGTGATCAAGGGAAAACGCCGCCGCAGGACAGCGCATGTGCTGTATTATAAAAACCTGGAAGTCGTAGCGCCGCCCGACCACGAGACGGTCATGAAGTACAAAAAGAAGGGCGGTACGGAAAAGATCAGAAAATACGATTATACTTCTTATGAGGATGACATTCCCTACTATACCATGATCATCAGCAAAAATGGCGAAAAGATCAAGCTTTTGCTGGATCTGAACGAAGAGACTCTGCGGTTTTTGAAGCTGCGTTATCCCATGAAGGTATTTCTCCAATGAAAAAGACAAAAGGAAAGGTTGAACTGAGGTATTATGACGTTCCGCAGAATGAGTTTCTGATTGCGCTGCAGGGGGACCACTGGAAACGGAGATATGGTTCGGAAAACAGCCTGATGCATTTCCACAATCTGATGGAGATCGGCGTCTGCCATTATGGCAGCGGGGTTCTGCTGTTAGAGCAGGAGTCCCATCCCTACCATGCAGGGATGATCAGCGTGATCCCGCCGAACTATCCGCACAATACGGTCAGCAGGGAGCAGACGGAAAGCTACTGGGAATATCTGTTTGTGGATGTGGAAAAGATCCTGCAGGCCATGTACCCGGACGACCTGCTGTTCCAGCAGAAGATGCTGGAGAAGGTCAACCAGAAAGCGTATCTGGGGCGTGAATCAGACGCGGCGGAGCTTGCGGCCCTGGTGCATACGATATTGGAAGAGATCCGGCAGAAACGGGACGTCCTCTATAAAGAGAGTGTGCGCGGCCTTTCGCTGGCTCTCCTGATCCAGATCGTGCGGATCAATTCCGGCAGCGCGCTGCTGTCAGAGGGGGGGCTTCGGCAGAAAAGAGGCGGATTTGACCAGGTGCGTCCGGCGCTTGAGTATATCCGCAGCCATTATGCCCAGCCGATGAAGATCTCGGAAATTGCTTCCGTGTGCCATATCAGCGAATCTCATTTCCGGCGCCTGTTTGAGGAAAATATCGGCATGACGCCGGTGGAATACCTGAATCAGGTGCGGATCCGCAAGGCCTGCGACCTGATCAAAAAAACGGGGAATTCCATGGAGGAGATCGCGGTAAAGGTGGGGTTTACGACGACTTCCACCTTTAACCGCAATTTTAAGAGGATCACCGGTACATCCCCGTACCAGTGGAAGAAGCAGCCGGACAATTACGAGAGCAGGCTGGCGGAATATAATGTACTGATCGAAAAGGGATGGTGACATCCCTTTTTTCGCGTCCGTCAGGCGGATCCTGAAAGACTGCGGCGCCGCGGCCCGCCCGGCGGGGGGAGTAACTGTCTGGTGATTCATTCGTAAAAGTGTCGAAAAATCTCCGGCAGATTTTCGTGCAAATTACGAAAAAGCGGAAAGAAGGAAAAATAGAAGAAAAAATTTGATAAAATGGTCAAAAAAGAATAGAAATATCACACTAAATTGGTAGATTTTACGATATAAGATTAAATATGCATGTTTTATAAAAGAAAATGCAAACAAAGCGGGAGGGGGCTCTGATATAATATGTACATGTGAAGGCGGCGGACGTTTTGTCAGTTGAGCATATTCGACAAAACGGCAAAGGGAAAGCTGCCGCACGATATTATATTATTTTCATGAGGAGGAGAACACATGAAGAAGAAAGTTATTTCACTTCTGCTCGTAGGTGCCATGATAGCATCTATGGGCGCAATGGCTGGCTGCGGTGGCGGCGGCAATGCTGGCGGCGATTCATCTGCACCGGCAGAGAGCGATGGAGGCGGATCTACAGCAGGATCACATGTGATCGAGGGCGAGAACATGCTGACTGTATGGACATGGGATCCCACCTTCAACATTCCGGCAATTATGGAAGCCGGAGAGATCTACAAAGAGGCAAATCCTGATTTCGGTATGGAAGTATTAGAGGTTCTGTCTGATGACTGCGAGACCCGTCTGATCACAGCGGCTACCTCCGGCGATCTTTCCACACTGCCGGATATCTGCCTGATGCAGGATAACTCTTATCAGAAGTTCGTTACCGCATATCCGGACGCATTTACAGATCTGACCGATTCCGGTATCGACTTCTCCCAGTTTACAGCAGGTAAGCTTGCTTACTCTACAGTAGACGGCAAGAACTACGGTGTTCCGTTTGATAACGGCTGTGTAGTTGGCGCATACCGCATCGACATCCTTCAGGAGTGCGGCTATACCATCGATGACCTGACCGACATCGACTGGAACAGAATGATCGAGATCGCTAAAGATGTAAAAGATCAGACTGGCAAGTACATGTTCTCAGGACAGGCTGACTCCCCGGATTCCATTATGATGATGCTGCAGTCCGCAGGCGCATCCCTCTTTAACGAGGATGGCACCGGAAACATGGTAAACAATGACGCACTGAGAGAGTGTATCGACATTTATCAGCAGATGGTAGAGGCCGGCGTTTACTACGAAGTAAACTCCTGGGATGAGTATGTATCCTCTATCACAACCGGGCAGGTTGTTGGTACCTTCAACGGATGCTGGATCCTGTCCACCATCATGGGCGTAGATGATTACGCAGGCAAGTGGGATATCACCAATATGCCGAAGCTGGTTGAGACACCGAACGCTACGAATTACTCCAACAACGGCGGTTCTTCCTGGTACATCACATCCAACTGCAAGGATGTAGACCTGGCGATTGACTTCTTAAAGACCACATTCGCAGGCAGCACCGTGCTGTATGAGAACATCCTTCCGACCACATCCGCGATCGCATGCTACGCACCGATGGCTAATGATCCGGTTTACCAGGAGCCTCAGGAGTTCTGGAACAACCAGCCCATCTACTCACAGATCGTTGAGATGAGTACTAAGGTTCCGAGCAACAATACCAGCCCGCTGTACTACGACGGACGTAACTACGTTGGTACTGCAATCCAGAACATCATGAACGGCGGCGATATCGACGACGAGCTGAAGCTGGCAGAGGATTCTACGAATGCTGATGCAGCGGCAATCCTTGGTCTCTAAGAACTGGAAACCGAGTCTGTAACTTGAATCTGAAGAAACAGTAGTAAAGGAATGTGCGGGGACTGCGCGTACAGTCCCCGCACATTTTTTCATCGAAAAGGGGGTTTTGAGGTGGAACCTAAAAAGAAAGGCATGTCTCTGCTGGCAAAGCAGAATGCGGCTGGATGGGTTTTCCTGATTCCGGCTTCGGCCATGATTGCGATCATGAGCTTCTTCCCGATGATCAAGGCATTTATCATGTCCCTCCAGACCGGTGTGGGCACGAATATGACGTTCACCGGCTTTGACAATTACGTGCGTATGTTTAATGATCGTGTATTCTTACGTTCTGTTGGGAATACATTTATCTACCTGGCGATCCAGGTGCCGATCATGCTGGTGCTGGCGATCCTGCTGGCTCAGCTTCTGAACAACAGAAATTTAAGATTCAAGGGTCTGTTCCGTACCTGTGTATTCCTTCCCTGTGCGACTTCCCTGGTATCTTATGCACTGATCTTCCGTTTCCTGTTTGCCCAGGATGGTTTTGTTAACCACGTATTCCAGGCGCTGGGACTGATGGAGACGGGATATAACTGGCTGGGAAATGCAGCAACTGCCAAGTTCGTTATCATCTTCGCCCTGATCTGGAGATGGACGGGATATAATATGGTATTTTACCTGGCAGGACTTCAGAATATTGAGTACTCTGTATATGAGGCAGCGCAGATTGACGGCGCCAGCGGCTGGAAGACATTCTGGAAGATTACCGTTCCGCTGTTAAAGCCGACCATTATCATGACATTCATCATGTCCATCAATGGTACGCTGCAGCTGTTTGATGAGTCTGTGAACCTGACAAACGGTGGACCTGCGAATGCGACGATTACCATGTCCCATTACGTATACAACTCCTGCTTCCTGCGGTCGCCGAACTTTGGATATGCCTGTGCAATGGCATTCTTCATCTTCATACTCGTGGCGATTCTTGCATTTATTAATTTGAAGGTAGGTGATACACGTGACTAAAAAGAAAAATAAATCGATGATTCAGCGCAGGCTGATCCCTACGTACATTTTCCTGACGATTTTTTCCATATTCTCCGTGTTCCCGTTCTACTGGATGATTTCAGCAGCTACGAATACGATGGCTGACGTGTCCCGTGGACGTCTGATCCCGGGCGCTTACGCGGCGCAGAACTTCCGCAACCTGATCGACCAGCAGCCGCTGAGCCGGGCGATGGGCAACTCCTTTGCCTACGCGATCAGCGTGACAGTGATCTGTCTGTTCATCTGTTCCCTGGCCGGTTATGGATTCGAGGTTTATCATGACAAATATAAAGACCTGCTGTTCTCCATCCTGCTGCTGGCAATGATGATCCCGCAGGTGGCAACGATGATCCCGCTGTTCAAGATGTTCTCTACGGCACATCTGCTGAACACGATTCCCGGCTTCTTCCTGCCGATGATATCGACGCCATTTATGATCATGATGTTCCGACAAAATGCCCGTGCATTCCCGATTGACATCATCGAGGCTGCACGTATGGACGGTCTGAGAGAATTCCAGATTTTCTTCCGGATGTTCTTCCCGACCATGAAATCCACCTATGCGGCAGCTGCGGTTATCACATTCATGAATGCATGGAACGCTTACCTGTGGCCGGTAGTTTCTATGACAAACGGCAAGACACTGAACATGGTTATGCTGATCGCCAATACCACCGGCGGTTACGTAATCGATTATGGTCTGATCATGATGGGCGTATTGTTCTGTTCCATCCCGACCATGGTAGTATTCTTCGTACTGCAGAAGCAGTTCGCAGAAGGTATTACAGGTGCTGTAAAATAACAGTATCAGGAACTTGTTTCAGAATATGTTTTTTCAGGAAGCGGAGGCTTATGTCTCCGCTCCTGATTTTATTTTTTCGGCTGCGCAACGGGTTGTGAAAAAAGTTGAGACATGGTATAATAATGTGATCACTTAGCGAGGTGTTTTACGGACCCGGTGAGAGCCGTGTCCGGCCTCGAATCTGGAAAGTAAGGAGTTTTTTTCATGAAAGCAAAGAAGTTGATCGCCGTGATGGCGGCATCTGCGATTGCACTCAGTTTTGCGGGGTGTCAGTCAGCGGACACGCCGGAGGGCAGCGAAACGGAGGCGGATGCCGGGGAATCCGGGATAGAGTCAACGGTGACTCTGAATGATACCTACTGGGCGGGGAGCAATATCCGTGTGCGGATGCTTTTCGACCCGGAGGGAAACTGCAGGTACGGATATGTGGGCAACTACGCCCTGACTGTGGCGGAGGATGGCACACAGCTTCTGACCATGTTATATTATGCGGATACAGAGGCGGGACAGATGGCCAGCACCACCTACGCGCTGCGGGATGACGGGGACGGCAGTTATACCCGTGTGATCTATGTGGAGGGAGAGTCCCAGGATTTTGACGGCGACGCGGCCGCGGAGCTTGTGCTGGATGAGGGAACGGACGGACTCTCGGGAAGCGCGGCGTTTGACGGGGTATATCTTTCTTCGGACGGGCAGTATTACAATTTTTACAGTGACGGGACCTTTGCCATGGAGACCCTGATGCGCTATGTGGCGGATGAGGATCAGATCGAACTGGTTGGCGCCGATGGTTCCACCCTGTATACCTATACGGCCGATGAGGACTACAGTACCCTGACGCTCTATAAGGATGGCCAGCAGATTATGGAGCTGGTGAATGACGAGACTGTGCAGGCTGAGACGGAACAGGCAGAAGCTTCCGACGGTTCCGGCAGCGAACAGGAACAGGCGGAAAATTAGGATGAATTCTGATGTTCAGATGGTTATCTGGATCAAATAAAGAGAAAAGAGGAGCAGAGAAATGGCAGTGAAATTTGACAGACTTTTATACGGGGGCGACTACAACCCGGATCAGTGGCTGGAATACCCGGAGATTTTGGAAGAGGATATCCGCCTGATGAAGAAGGCGCACATCAACACGGTGACCCTTGCCATGTTTGCCTGGGCAAAGTTAGAGCCGGAGGATGGGGTGTATGATTTTGACTGGCTGGCGGACATGATTGACAGACTGTATGAAAACGGGATCTCCGTGATCTTAGGGACGCCTTCCGGGGCGCGGCCTCACTGGCTGGCAGACAGGTACCCGGAGGTGCTGCAGGTGGATGAAGCCAGGCGGAGACAGATCTTCGGGCTGCGTCACAATGCCTGCTTTACTTCCCCGGCGTACCGGAAAAAGGTGAGGGATATCAATATGGAACTGGCAAAACGGTTTGACCATCATCCGGCTGTGATCCTGTGGCACATTTCCAATGAGTTTGGCGGTGAGTGCCATTGCCCGCTGTGCCAGCAGGCGTTCCGGGACTGGCTGAAGGAGAGATACCAGACCATTGATGAGGTAAACCGGAGATGGAATACGGCTTTCTGGAGCCATACCTATCAGAGTTTTGACCAGATCGAGAGCCCGTCCTCCATCGGAGAGGGATCGATCCAGGGACTTGCTCTTGACTGGAGACGTTTTACTTCCCACCAGATCACGGATTTCTGCAGGGCGGAGATCCAGGCGCTGCGGGATGCGGGGGCAAAAAAACCGGCCACCACGAATTTTATGTATAATTACCCGCTGATCAACTATCATGAGATGGCCAGGGTGCTGGATGTGGTATCCTGGGATAATTATCCCCAGTGGCATCATCAGAAGGAGCCGGTGACCGCCATGAAGAGCGCGATGCAGCATGACATCATGCGGACCCTGAAGAAGGAGCCGTTCCTGCTGATGGAGTCCAGCCCCAGTTCTGTCAACTGGGTGCCGGTAAGCAGACTGAGAAAGCCGGGAATCATAGAGAACGCTTCCCTGCAGGCCATCGCCCACGGATCAGAAAGCGTTCTGTATTTCCAGATCCGCAAAAACAGGGGCGGCTTTGAGAAGTTCCATGGCGCTGTGATCGACCACTATGGAAAAGAGGATGACAGGGTCTTCCAGGAATGCTGCCAGGTGGGAGACGACCTGGAGCAGCTGAGCCGGATGGATCTGGGCCGGGTGGAATCACAGGTGGCCGTGATCTATGACTGGGAAAACCGCTGGGCGGTGGAAGGCTCCTGCGGTCCCCGGAATGAGAATATGTTTTACAAAGAAACCGTGGAGAAGTCTTATTATGCGTTCCGCAAGTTGGGGCTGAATGTGGATATGATCGACGGTACCCAGGAACTGGACTGCTACCGGATTGTGGCGGCGCCCCTGCTGTATCTGTTCCGGCCGGGATTTTCGGAGAAAGTGCGCCGGTTTGTGGAAAACGGCGGGTATTTCATCCTTACGTACTGGAGCGGCGTGGTGGATGAAAATGACTGCTGTGTACTGGGAGGCACGCCCGGCGGCCTGATGGATGTGATGGGGCTGCGCAGTACGGAGATTGACGCCCTCTATGAAGGCGAGTCCAACGAGATGGTTTCCGTGGACGGCGGGAAGACATATACCTGTGAGCATCTCTGCCAGCTGGTAAAGCCTTCCACGGCCAGGACGCTGTATCAGTATGGAAAGGACTTCTACGCGGGAACCCCGGCTGCCACGGAAAATGTTTTTGGAAAAGGAAAAGCATTCTATATCTGCGCAGACGCGGAGCAGGCATTTTATGACGATCTGTACGCGGATATCGCCGCCCAGGCGGAGGTAAAGCGGGTATTTGCCCAGCCGATTCCGGAGGGGATTGCCGTATCTGTGCGGGAGGATGCAGAGAATGCCTATATCTTTATCCAGAATTACAACGCACAGCCCACAGCCTTCTCCCCGGATCTGGAAGGAGCCGAGGTGCTGCTGGGGGTGATGGACGGTGAGATGAAACCGTTCTCCACCGTGATTTTAAGAAAAAAGAAATAGGGACAGGAAGGCTGGAATGGAAAAAGAGAGCGGAAAGATAACCATCGACCAGGTGGCGAAGGCGCTGGGGGTCTCCAAGACAACGGTAAGCCGGGCGATTTCGGGAAAAGGACGGATCGGTGAAGCGACCCGGCGGCGGGTGCTGGAATATATCGAGGAAAACGACTATAAGCCCAGTATCATTGCCAGGGGGCTGGCGCAGTCCAAAACTTTTAATATCTGCGTGCTCCTGCCGGAAAATTACCATCTGTCTGAGCTTTCTTTTTTCCAGAAAGCCATGGTTGGGATCCAGCAGTATGCGGAGCAGAAAGATTACGATATCCTGCTCTGTATCGGGACCGAGGAAGATAACGGCAGTCTGGAGCGGATCGTGAGGAACCAGAAGGTGGACGGCGTGATCCTGCTGCGGACATACCGGAAGGATCAGGCAGTGGAACTGCTGCAGAAAAAGCGGATCCCGTTTGTTGCCGTGGGAGATACGGACTATCCCGGGGTTTATCAGGTGAATCATGACCAGCGTGCGGCCTGCCGGGAACTGACGGAGAAGCTTCTTTCGGGGCACGGGCCGTCGATCGTCCTGCTGGGAGGACGCGACTCGCTGGTTATTACCTGGAACCGCTTAGAGGGATTTCAGGATGCTTACCGGGCGTGCGGCCTGGATTTGCCGGAGAGCCAGATTTACCTGAACCTGGAGAGCCGGGAAGCGGTGGAGCAGGCTGCGGATGAGGCGCTGGAGCAAAAGTGCCGTGTGCTCCTGTGCATGGACGATGTGATCTGCAGCTGGCTGCTGAGAAAGCTGCAGCGCGAACATCTGCAGATCCCGCGGGATGTGCGGGTGGCGTCCTTTTATAACAGCTGGGTGCTGGAAAATACAGATCCGGCTATCACGGCGATTGCCTTTGACGCCAGGGAACTGGGGGAGGCGGCGTGCCGGAAGCTGTTCTGCCTGATGGAGCAGGAGGAGGCGCCGGAGCGGACCCTGCTTCCCTATCAGATCCTGCTGCGGGAATCCACGTGATGAAAAGAGAAGAAACGTATAGGAGGATATCATGAGAAAACAACAGAATTTTCAATGGAAAGAACTGAATCTGGGAACCTGCTATTATCCGGAACACTGGGATCCCGCTCTGTGGAGGGAAGACCTGCGGCGGATGAAGGCCAACGGTATTTTTACCATCCGGATTGCGGAATTTGCCTGGAATAAAATTGAGCCCCACGAGGGAGAGTTTACCTTTGAATTTTTTGATCAGTTTCTGGATGTGGCGGAAGAAGAGCAGATGAAGGTGATCTGGGGAACGCCCACCGCCACGCCGCCGGTATGGCTGACGGAAAAGTATCCGGAGGCCTTAAACTGCCGGATGGACGGCGTACCCTACCGTCATGGAATGAGGCGTCATTATAATTACAATTCCCCGAAATACCAGGAGCTGTCGGCGCGGATTGTGGAAAAGATCGCGGAGCACTATGCGAAACGGCCCTGCATCATCGGCTGGCAGATTGATAATGAGCTGAACTGCGAGGTGGATGAGTTTTATTCCGAGAGCGACACCCTTGCTTTCCGGGAATTCCTGAAGGAGAAGTATCAGACGTTAAACGCTTTGAATGAAGCCTGGGGAACCATTGTCTGGAACCAGACCTATACGGCCTGGGAGGAGATCTATGTGCCCCGGACAACGATACATAACAGCACGAATCCTCACCAGACCCTGGATTATTTCCGGTTCGTTTCAGAAAGCTGCATCCGTTTCTGCAAAATGCAGTGTGATATTATCCGCAAATATGTGAAGCCCGGTGATTTTATCACCACCAATGGTATGTTTGGCAATCTGGATAATCACAGGATGGAAGATGAGTGTCTGGATGTTTATACCTATGACTCCTATCCGAATTTTGCTTATTGTCTGGATGCGGATCCGAAGAATAATAAGATGCTGAAGGACCGGAAGTGGAGTATGAACCTGACGGAAGTCCGTTCCATCTGTCCTCATTTCGGCATTATGGAGCAGCAGTCCGGAGCCAACGGATGGAATACCCGGATGGAAGCTCCCGCCCCGAAACCGGGTCAGATGATTTTGTGGGCCATGCAGAGTATCGCACATGGAGCAGACTATGTGAGTTTCTTCCGCTGGCGGACGGCCTGTGTGGGAACGGAGATCTACTGGCACGGCATTCTGGATTATGATAACCGGGATAACCGGAAGCTGGCGGAGGTGCGTCAGATCCGGGACCGGGTCAGAGCGATCTCAGACCTGGCCGGTTCCGAGTATAAAGCCGCGTTTGCGCTGGTGAAAGATTATGACAATGTGGCGGACGCCCGGCTGGATGTCTGGCACGGACGGCTGGCAAAGAGCAGCGAGCAGGAGATTTTTGTGGGAGCCCAGGAGAGCCATACGCCCTATGATATCGTGTATATCCACGACGGGTCGGCGGCAGAGGAGCTGCAGAAATACCCGGTATTGATCTACCCCCATCCGATGCTGCTCAGTGAGAAGAGAGCGGAGCTTCTGAAAGCCTATGTGGAGCAGGGAGGCATCCTCATCATCGGCGCCCGCAGCGGCCTGAAGGATATGGACGGCCATTGCGTCATGGCTCCCATGCCGGGGCTTTTGAAGAATGTCAGCGGTTCCGATGTGAGGGAGTTTACTTTTGTGGGGCCGGCCGATGATGCGGTTTCCATGGAGTGGAACGGAAAAGAGGTAGAGACCGGCTTATTTAACGACATTCTATCCGCGGAGAAACCGGAGGCAAAGGTGCTGGCTGTCTATGGCGGCAGTTACTACGCAGGCAGCCCGGCGCTGGTGGAGACTGCGGCCGGAAAGGGAAAGGTGCTTCATTTCGGCGGAACCTTCACCCGGGAGAATATCAGGGAGTTCCTGGCGTACACGGGCGTCCTGGAGCCCTGGGCGGATCAGGTGGCAGTGCCTGCGGACTGTGAGATCGCGGTTCGGGAAAAGGACGGCAGGAGATACCTGATGGTGCTTAACTTTGCCTGGGAGCCGCGGACGGTTACGCTGAAGCAGGAAGCGGTGGATCTGGACGACGGGAAGATCCTTCAGGGGGATGTGGTGCTGCCGGCCTTTGGCACGAAGGTATATCAGCTGTAAAAATTTTTCTTGTGTTTTGGCAGGCGGTGTGTTAAAATCAAATGCAGTTGTGGGCGCACAGGAGTGCCCGTGTCATATTTTGTTCACAGGAGGTGTGGATTGTGGCAACTGTCAGGATTATCGTACAGATTGTATTTATGATATTGAGTGTGATTATGACCATCGTCGTGCTGATGCAGGAGGGAAAGAACCAGGGGCTTGGTTCTCTGTCCGGTACAAGCATTGACAGTTACTGGGGCAAGAACAAAGGACGCTCCATGGAGGGCATGCTTGTTAAGATCACGAGAGTTCTGCTGTTTTTGTTCCTTGCAATTTCGGCAGTGTTAAATATCGGAAGTTTTCAGTAAGAAGTACATCAGAGGCTGTCGTAAGGATACGACAGCCTTTTTGCATGAATCCGAAGGAGAAGAGGAATGCAGAGAGAAGAACTTGAAAAAAGAAAAAAAGTTATCTATGACCTGGTCTGCGATGATCTCTACCGCCCCATGAAGATCAAAGAGATGGCCATGCTGTTAAATATCCCGAAGGAGCAGCGCCCCCAGCTGCGGGAAGTGCTGGATGCGCTGGTCCGGGAGGGGAAGATCGAGCTTTCCCCCAGGGGAAAGTACCGGAAGGGGGAGACGAAGTTTCTGACCGGTGTTTTTACCGCCCACGCCCGGGGCTTTGGCTTTGTGACCGTGGAAGGGGAAGAGGAGGATATTTTTATCGCGGAACCCAATACCGGGGGAGCCATCCATGAGGATGTGGTCAGGGTGATGCTGATCCCCTCGGACGGAAAACGGAGAGAGGGAAAGGTGATGGAGATCCTGGAACACGGCCTGAAATCGGTGGTGGGGATTTATGAGAAATCCAGTCCCAATTTTGGTTTTGTGCGTCCGGACAACCCGCGGATCCGCATGGACATCTTTGTTCCCGTCGAGCGCTCGAAGGGCGCTGTGGACGGACATAAGGTGGTGGCGGAGCTGACCTCCTACGGCGGGAACGGGAAAAAGCCGGAGGGCAGGATCACGGAAATTTTAGGGCATGTGAATGACCCGGGGGTGGATATCCTCTCCCTGATCCGGGCATATGATCTTCCCCTGGAATTCCCGGAGCGGGTTTTAAACCAGGCGGAGCGGGTGTCCAGACCTGTCTCGGAGGCAGACAGGGCCGGTCGTCTGGATCTGCGGGAGCTGCCCATGGTGACCATTGACGGGGAGGACGCGAAGGATCTGGACGATGCTGTTTCTGTGCGAAAGAACAGCGACGGCACGTATGAATTGGGAGTGCACATTGCGGATGTGACCAATTATGTGCAGGAGCGCAGCGCCCTGGATGTGGAGGCGCTGAAGCGGGGAACCAGCGTTTACCTGGTGGACCGGGTGATCCCCATGCTGCCCCATACCCTGTCCAACGGGATCTGCTCCCTGAATGCGGGGGAGGACCGTCTGGCGCTGAGCTGCCTGATGACGGTGGATGAAAAAGGGAACATCGTGGATCACCGGATCGCGGAGACGGTGATCCGTGTAGACCGCCGGATGAGCTACACGGACGTAAATAAGATCATTACCCTGAAGGATCCGGAGACCACGGAGCGGTACCGGGATTTTGCGGGACAGTTTTTCCTGATGAAGGAGCTGGCGGACCTTCTGCGTGCCAGACGGAGAAAGCGCGGTTCCATTGATTTTGATTTCCCGGAGACAAAGGTGATCTTAGACGGGGAGGGGCATCCGCTGGATATCCGTCCCTACGACCGGAACCCAGCCACAAAGATCACCGAGGACTTTATGCTGACGGCCAACGAGACGGTGGCGCAGGATTTCTTCTGGCAGGAGATCCCGTTCCTGTACCGGACGCATGAGACGCCGGATACGGAAAAAATCAGGAAGTTAGGCACCTTTATCAATAATTTTGGTTACCATATCCATCTGGCCGGGGAGGAAGTGCATCCCAAGGAGCTGCAGAAGCTGCTGGAGAAGATCGACGATACCCCGGTGGAGCCGCTGATCTCGCGGCTGACGCTGCGCTCCATGAAGCAGGCCAGATACTCGGTGGAGTGTGTGGGACATTTCGGCCTGGCAGCCAAATACTACTGTCATTTTACCTCCCCCATCCGCAGGTACCCGGATCTGCAGATTCACCGGATCATCAAGGAGACCCTGCGGGGCCGCATGGACGGCGGGCGCCGGGAGCACTATGAGAAAATCCTGCCGGCTGTGGCTAGAGAGACCAGCGAACTGGAACGCCGGGCGGAGGAGGCGGAGCGGGAGACCATCAAGATGAAAAAGGTGGAGTACATGGAGCAGCGCATCGGCCGGATTTACGAGGGCGTGATCTCCGGCATCACCAAATACGGCATCTATGTGGAGCTTCCCAATACGGTGGAAGGCATGGTTCACGTGGCGGATATCCCCGGGGACTATTACGAATATCTGGAGGATACCTATGAGATGGCGGGGGAACATACCGGAAAGCGCTACAAGTTGGGGCAGACCGTGAGGATCCGGGTGACCGGCGCCGACCGGCTGCTGCGCCAGATTCAGTTCGCCCTGCTGAAAGATGAGGAGGAAGAATGGGAAAAAACAGTATCAAACTGATCGCGAATAATAAAAAAGCGTATCATGATTATTTTATAGAGGATACCTATGAGGCGGGGATTGCCCTTCACGGTACGGAGGTAAAGTCTGTCCGCATGGGCAAATGCAGTGTGAAGGAGTCCTTCATCCGGATTGAGAACGGGGAAGTGATTGCCTACGGCCTGCATATCAGCCCCTATGAAAAGGGAAATATTTTCAACCGCGACCCCATGCGGCCGAAGAAGCTGCTGCTTCACAGATATGAGATCAATAAGATCAGCGGCAAGATCGCGGAAAAGGGATATACTTTAGTGCCGCTGAAGGTTTATATCAAGGGGGACCTGATCAAGGTGGAGATCGGTCTCGCCAGAGGGAAAAAGCTCTACGACAAACGGCAGGATATTGCGAAGAAGGATCAGCGCCGGGAGGCAGAGCGGGATTATAAAATGTCCGTGAGATAACAGACGGAAGAAAACGGCGGCGGGGCAGATCCTGCGGGCCGGAAATGCGAGGTGTCATATATGGAACAGAGAGAGCGTCTGGCCGCGCTGCGGGCAGAGATGAAACAACAGGGAGTGGATATTTATCTGATCCCCACGGCAGATTTCCATAATTCGGAGTATGTGGGGGAATATTTTAAAGTGCGCCGGTATATCACCGGATTTACCGGGTCTGCGGGAACCGCGGTGGTGACGGCTGACCAGGCGGGGCTCTGGACGGACGGGCGTTATTTTATCCAGGCAGCGGCAGAGTTAGAGGGAAGCGGCTTTGAACTGTACCGGATGGGGGTGGAAGGCGTTCCCACCATCGGGGAGTTTATCGGGCAGAATCTGCCGCAGCATGGCGTTTTGGGATTTGACGGACGGACCGTGGACGCCGCCCAGGCGGACAAACTGCGCGCTGTCGTGGAGAAAAAGCAGGGAACCCTGTCTGTGACGGAGGATCTGGCCGGGAAGATCTGGACGGAGCGGCCGCCCATGTCCTGTACCAGGACCTGGATCCTGAAAGAGGAGTACAGCGGGGAAAGCGCTGCCTCCAAGATCGGGCGCATCCGGGAGGCCATGCGGGAGGCGGGGGCCGGGTACCATCTAATATCCAGCCTCTGCGACAACGCCTGGATCCTGAACCTGCGGGCAGACGATATCAGTCACGTCCCGGTGTTTCTGTCCTTCCTGCTGATCGGGGAGGCGGACGTCCGCCTGTATATCCAGGAGGAGGCTGTGGATGATGAGGTGCGCGCGTATCTGGGAAACTGCGGCGTGGAGATCCGGCCTTACGGGGAGATTTACGGCGCGCTGGCAGAGCTGCCGGCAGGCACAGCCCTCTTGGCGGACAAAAAGCAGGTGAGCTGCAGGGCGATCTCTTCCCTGCAGCCCGGGGTGACGGTCATTGACCGGGAAAACCCTTCGGAGCGGATGAAGGCGGTGAAAAATCCGACGGAGCTGGCCAACACCCGCAGGGCGCATCAAAAGGACGGCGTGGCCATGACAAAATTTATGTACTGGCTGAAAACCAACGTGGGCAGGATCCCCATGACGGAGTATACGGCGCAGGAAATGTTAGACGGGCTGCGGGCAGAGCAGGAGCATTTCCTGGATCTGAGTTTCGGGGATATCTGCGCCTTCGGCCCCAATGCGGCCATGATGCATTATTCCGCGGATCCGGAAACGGCGGCGCAGATCCTGCCGGAGGGGATGCTGCTGGTGGATTCCGGCGGACATTACTTGGAAGGGACTACGGATATTACCAGAACCTTTGTCCTGGGGCCGGTTACGCCGCAGATGAAGCTGCACTATACGACGGTGGTGCGCTGCAATATGGCGCTGGCGAACCTGAAATTTCTTTACGGCTGTGCCGGAACCAGCCTGGATGTGATCTGCCGGGCGCCGCTCTGGGAGATGGGGATCGATTACCGCTGCGGTACCGGGCACGGCGTGGGGCATATCCTGAATGTCCATGAAGGCCCCAACGGGTTCCGCTACAGAATCGTCCCGGAGCGCAAGGACAGCGGCGTGCTGGAGCCTGGAATGATCACCACGGATGAGCCGGGGGTTTATCTGGAGGGCGAGTACGGCATCCGCACGGAGAATGAACTGATCTGCGTGGAGGATGAAAAAAATGAGTACGGGCAGTTCCTGCGGTTTGAGAATATCACATACTGTCCCATCGATCTGGACGGTATCGACCCGGAGCTGATGACGCAGAAAGAGAAAAAACAGCTGAATGAGTATCATAAGAGGGTATATGAAACGGTATCGCCGTTCCTGACCGAAGAGGAGCGGGAGTGGCTGAAGATTTACACGCGGGAAGTGTAGGAAAAGACGGCCTGCGTGCCGGCCTGATGGAAAAATTGTGGAAAACGGGTGCAGTATGAGTGAAAAAATAGTTTTAATTGACGGACACAGTATTTTGAACCGGGCGTTTTTCGGCGTGCCGGATCTGACCAACTCGGAGGGGCTGCATACGAACGCGGTCTACGGGTTCCTGAATATTTTATTTAAGATCCTGGATGAGGAAAAGCCGCAGTATCTGGCGGTGGCTTTTGACCGCAGCGAGCCTACCTTCCGGCATCAGATGTATGAAGCCTATAAAGGAACCAGGAAACCCATGGTGGAGGAACTGCGCCAGCAGGTGCCGGTGATGAAAGAGGTCTTAGCGGCCATGGGCGTGGTGACGGTGGAGCAGCCGGGACTGGAGGCGGACGATATCTTAGGGACACTTTCCGTGCGGGCGGAGGGAGCCGGCATGGAGGTCAGCATTATCTCCGGGGACCGGGATCTTCTGCAGCTGGCCACAGAGAAGGTGAAGATCCGTATTCCCAAAACCAAACGGACCGGGACCGAGATCGAGGATTATTACGCGGCGGATGTGCTGGAGCGCTACCAGGTGACGCCGAAGGAGTTCATCGACGTCAAGGCGCTGATGGGCGACAGCTCGGACAATATCCCCGGGGTGCCGGGGATCGGGGAGAAGGGGGCGACGAACATCATCGCCGCCTACAGGAGCATTGAGAACGCTTACGCCCATTTGGAGGAGATCAAACCGAAGCGGGCGCAGAACGCGCTGGCGGAGCATTATGACCTGGCGCAGATGAGCAAGACCCTGGCTGCCATCGAAACCCATGCGGATCTTTCGTTTGACATGGAGGCTGCCCGGATGGGAGAACTGTATACGCCGGAAGCCTATCTCTGGTTTAAAAAGCTGGAATTCAAACAGATGCTGACCCGGTTTGAGCATGCGGACGCGGGGGAAGGATCTGTGGAAGAGAACTTCTGTATCCTGACAGACCGAGAAGAGGCAGAGCAGCTTTTGGAGGATCTGGCCGCGGAAGAGAAAGCCTGCGCTGCGGAAGAGGAAATGCGGCTGGCGGTGGCTCTTTTGGAGGAGGCCGGACAGGTGTACGGCGCTGCTGTGGCCTGGCGGCCGGGTTCGCAGCCGGCCGGAGATGGCGGCAAAGACCCGGCCGGGAAGAAAACGGCAGGGATCCGGGTCGCGTTTTTCCCCTGCGGGGAAACCATGTCTGCGGAGGAACTGGCGGCCGGGCTGCAGCGGCTTTGCGGCGGGTGCGGCCGGGTGATCGCGCCGGATATCAAGGCGCTGTTAAAGCATGTGGAACTGGCGGAGGGAAAGGTGATGGATGTGAATCTGGCAGCCTACCTTTTAAATCCGCTGAAAAATGAATATTCGTATGACGATATCGCCAGGGATTATCTGGGGGAGATGATTCCCGCCCGGACGGATCTTTTAGGGAAACTGAAACTGCCGAAGGCTGCCGTGGAGCAGCCGGAAGCCGCGGCGAAGTTGGCCTGCTATACAGCCTGTACCTGCCTGAAGGCGGAGCAGCCGCTGCTTGAGGCGCTGGCGGAACAGGGAATGGAAACGCTGTACCGGGAGATCGAACTGCCGCTGGTCTTTGTGCTGGACGACATGGAGAAAACCGGCGTCCGGGCGGACGGGGAAGCGCTGAAGGCTTACGGGCAGGAGTTGGTGGGGCAGATTGAAAAGTTAGAGCAGAGTATCTATGAGAAGGCGGGGGAGGCGTTTAATATCAATTCCCCGAAACAGCTGGGGGCGATCCTGTTTGAAAAGCTGAAGATGCCCAACGGGAAGAAGACGAAAACCGGATTTTCCACAGCGGCGGACGTGCTGGAGAAGCTGGCGCCGGATTATCCCATCGTGTCGGAGATCCTGGAATACCGGCAGCTGACCAAGCTGAAATCCACCTATGCGGACGGACTGGTGCCCTGCATCGCCGCAGACGGCAGGATCCATACCACCTTCCACCAGACCATCACGGCCACCGGGCGTTTAAGCAGCACAGAGCCGAATCTGCAGAATATCCCGGTGCGGATGGAGCTGGGACGGCTGATCCGCAAGGTCTTTATCCCCAGGGAGGGAGATCTTTTTATCGACGCGGACTATTCCCAGATCGAACTGCGGGTGCTGGCCCATATGTCCGAGGATGAAAACCTGATCGCCGCCTACCGGCATGCGGAGGACATCCACCGGATCACCGCGTCCCAGGTGTTCCATGTGGCGCCGGAAGCGGTGACGCCCCTGCAGCGGCGCAACGCCAAGGCGGTGAATTTCGGGATCGTCTACGGGATCAGCTCCTTCGGACTGAGCCAGGATCTGAGTATTTCCCGGAAGGAGGCGCAGGAATATATTGAAAATTATTTCGCCACCTTCCCGGGGATCAAAGCCTTCCTGGACGGCGCGGTGAAAAAAGCTAAGGAAAAGGGCTACGCCGAGACTCTGTTCGGCAGGCGCCGGCCGGTGCCGGAGCTTTCCTCCAGCAATTTCATGCAGCGACAGTTCGGGGAGAGGATCGCCATGAATTCCCCGATCCAGGGAACCGCGGCGGACATCATCAAGATTGCCATGATCCGGGTGCACCGCCGCCTGAAAGAGGAGCATCTGCGCTCCCGGCTGATCCTGCAGGTACACGATGAGCTGCTGGTGGAGACGGCGCCGGAGGAGGCGGAACAGGTGAAGGAGATTTTAAGCCATGAGATGCGCGCGGCGGCGGAGCTTTCCGTGGATCTGGAAGTGGATATGAAGGCCGGGAAGAACTGGTACGAGGCGCATTGAGGGATGTAAAAACAGACGGCCTGCGAAAAAAGCTGTCCACCCATAATCTGAGGTTATGGGTGGATAGCTTTTCTGTATTTGTGGAGATGCCGGCAACCATGTATAATGTAGTAACACAGAGGTTACTATAAATGTGGAGACAAAACAAGGAGGTAAGGTATGAAGAGAAAAATTGTGGTATGTCTTCTGGCAGGCGTCTTAGGGGCGGCCATGCTGGCGGGATGCGGCAAGAATGCGGAGCAGGAGCAGGGTTCCCTTTCCGCGGAGGCGGAGACAGAAACAGAGGAGGCAACCGGAGTGGCCGAGCTGGATTACGTGAACGTTCCCTTTGACTACTCAGCGGAGATTGAGGAACAGATGGGCAAGGTTCCCATGCAGCCGGAAGCGGCGGCGATCCCGATTTCTGTGTCTGACGCAAACGGCGCCAGCGGCGTGGTGCTGACGGCTTCTTCTGATACGGCCAATACGACAGATTACTATCTGAATGCGTATGTGGCAGGCAGTGAGATCGTGATTACGCCTGCAGAGGGGCAGCAGATCGCGTCTGTATCCAGCAGTGTGGAAGGAAAGACCATTGAGATCGGTGAGGACGGGACCGCAGGCGTTGTCCCGGAGGCATTGGACGCCAACGAGCCGGCGGACGAGGTGATCACGGTGGCCATGGCAGACGGGACAGAGTATAAGATCCACACCCTGAATGAGCTGATGCCGGATCTGGAAGTGGTAAACAATGGCGTGGCAGAGGCTGACAAAGGTGTGTATACGTTTTCGGTAGACCATTTCTTCCTGCGGGTCAATACAGAGGGAGAGCTGATTTACTACCGGAATATGAACTGCGTGGGAGAGAGCGACGGCAAAGAGCTGATGGCGGAGAATTTTGCCGCCCAGGATACGCTGGACGGAGACCGGTACTATTCTGCGTTTGTTGAGCTGGAGCCGGATTTCAGGAATTCCAACGGAGGATTCTCCAGCGGTTTCTATCTGGTAATGGATGAGAATTACCAGGATATCGACAAGGCTGTGCTGGAAGCCAACGACAGCGAGAACCAGAACCACGGACAGGGCTACCTGGATCAGCATGAATTCTTAGTGCTGGGCGAGGATCATTATATTCTCCTGAGCTACACGCCGATCCTGGCAGACAACCTTCCGGATACCGTAGAGGGGATCGACGGAGGCAATACCGCTTACGTATGGACCGGGATCATCCAGGAAGTAAAAGACGGCGAAGTGGTCAACGAGGTGAATACCGCAGACTACCCGCTGCTGTATGAGTCTGCAGTAGAAAAGATCGACTATGCAGGCAGCACCCTGGACGGCATCGAGGTTGCGGTAGGGGAAAATACCGTATTCTCCCTGGCTGACGGCATCATGGATTATGTACATGTAAACAGTGTGGATTATACCCTGGATGAAAACGGCGATGTGGATAAGATCCTGGTTTCCATGAGGGACCAGTGCGCGGTATATCAGTTTGACTTCCCCACCAAGCAGATCGACTGGATCTTAGGCGGAAAAGCCAGCACCTTAAGCGGATATGACGAATATACCACCACGCGTACCGATGAAGGCAAAGAGGATGCGCAGCAGCAGTTTGAAGCCCTTACCTACGGTCAGCATTTCGCGCGTTACACCAACCGGAATGAGGACGGCACGCTCACCGGAAATCCGGAGATCAGTATCTTTGATAACCAGACCGGTATCGGCCCGTTCCTGACGACCCCTACGTTTGAGGGAGCGCCCACAACCCTGACCAGGACCTTCAAGGCCACCATCGACGAGGATGCGAAAACAGCCACCATCAGCGATGTGATCAACGGCACAGACCTGAACGCAAACGGGAAGTATCATATTGCCAGCCACTGCGGCAGCGTGCAGTATGACAGCGACACTTCCGTGACCATCGGCTGGGGTCTGCACGGCGTGATCGACAATATCCCGCCGATCCCGCAGGCGGCGCAGACGGATGCCAACTATCCGGATATTCCGCTGTACCAGGGCAGCCGTCCGATCTTTACCGATTATAATCTGGAAGACGGAACCATTTCTTTCGAGCTGACGGCGCACAGAAACGCGAAAGCCACCACGTCAGAGGCTCTGTTCTCTTACCGTACGTACAAAAACGCAGACTGACCGGCTGGAACATGACACGGCAGGACAGATGTGATTTCGGGTATCAGCAGCAATCCCGGGGAAATTTCCCCGGGATTGTTGCGCGTTCCGGGAAAACAGTGTACACTGTTCAGAGAAGAGCGGGGGGATGGAGTAATGAGACTGGAACAGATCAGTTATTTTCTGCAGGTGGCGGAGACGCAGAGCATGACCGGGGCGGCGAAGGAGCTTTATATTTCGCAGCCGGCTTTAAGCAAGCAGATTGCCCTGCTGGAACGGGAAGTGGGGGTTCCCCTGTTTGAGCGGAAGGCCCGGGGCGTGGTTCTCACCAGCGCGGGGAGACAGTTTGAAAAGGATCTGAAAAATATTTTAAAGGAGCTGGAAAACGCCAAAAAGAATGCGGCCCTGGCGGGAAAGGCCAGGAAACAGCTTCTGAACGTGGGCTGTTTTGACGGCGTTTATACGGACGATTTCCTGCCGCAGCTGTTTGAATATTTCCAGAGGAATGCCCCGGAGCTGAAGCTGATCCTGCACCGGATGTCCTTTTCGGAGGGGACGAAGGCGCTGAAGGGGAACAAGATCGATCTCTGGCTGACTCTGCAGCTGGGATGGGAAGAGGCGGGGAATTTCTGTGAAATGCAGCTGATCCGCCGGAAGGCCGCCCTGATTTTTCCCTCCGAATCCCGGTGGGGAAGACAGGAACAGCTGTCATTTGATGATTTCCAGGGAGGTACCTTCGTGACGGTAGGCAGGGAGCGGGGACAGGGCGTTTATTATTCCTCCCTCAGAAAGATCCAGGAGCTGGGGATCGTGCCGGGGGAGGTCGAGGAAGCAGACAATATTTTCACCGCGCTCAGCTATGTGAAGCTGAGGAATGGCTTTATGGTCCTGTCGGAGCAGGTGGCGGATGTGTTCGGCGGCCTGGGGAAATTCGTGCTGCCGGAGCGGCTGGGGGATGACGTCCTGGCCGTATGGAACCGGGATCAGACAGAGATTGCGGAGTGGATGGACGGGTATTGCCGGGATTTACAGACGGAAGCGGGCAGATAAAAAGCAGGAGGGACAGCATGTTGCATATTGGTATCACCGGCGGTGTGGGCGCCGGGAAATCGGAGATTCTGAAATATCTGGAGCAGGAGTATAACTGCCGTGTACTGCTGGCGGATGAGGTCGCCCATGACCTGATGGAGCCGGGGACGGACTGTTACAGCCGCCTGCGGCAGCTGTTTGCCGGGGATGGCGTGTTTGCGGAGGACGGGCGGATCGACCGCCCGGCTCTGGCCAGGGTGCTGTTTTCCGATGAGGAGAAACGGAAGGCCTGCGACGGGATCGTTCATCCGGCCGTGTGGGATGCCGTTGCAAAGCAGGCGGAGGAAGAGCGGCAGCGGGGGGTGCTGGATCTTTTTGTGAGCGAGGCCGCCCTCCTGCAGGATGAAAAAGAGGATGCAATCCGCGACGAAGTGTGGTATATTTATACCTCTGAGGCTAACCGCCGGGCGCGCCTGAAAAAAAGCCGCGGCTATTCGGATCAGAAGATCGACGGGATCTTTGGCAGCCAGATGGGTGAGGAGGAATACCGGCGGCGGTGCGCGGCGGAGATTGACAACAACCGGACGCCCGCAGAGGCTTTTGCCCAGATCGACCGGCTGCTTCTGGCGAGAGGCATTCGGAAAAAAGGAAGTATGGAGTGAGGACATGGAACTTTGCAGTATAGCCAGCGGCAGCAGCGGGAACTGTATTTACGCGGGGACCGATGACTGCCATGTACTGATTGACGCCGGGATCAGCGGAAAGCGGATCGAGGCGGGATTAAATGAGATCGGATACAAGACCAGTGAGATGGACGGGATCCTGATCACCCACGAGCACATGGACCATATTAAGGGGCTGGGCGTGGTGGCCCGCAGACACGGGATCCCCATGTACGCCACAAAGGGAACCATCGACGCCATCATGGAAAACAGGTCGGTGGGCGAGATTGACGGATCCCTGTTCCGGGTGATCCGCCCGGAGGTGCCGTTTCGGATCGGCGATATGACGGTGCAGCCCATATCCACCTCCCATGACGCGGCGGATCCGGTGGCCTATGTGATGCGCAGGGAGCAGAAGTCCATGGCTGTCATCACAGACCTGGGTAAGTACGACGATTATATTGTGGACAAGCTGCAGGGGCTGGATGTATTATTGTTGGAGGCGAACCATGACGTACATATGCTGCAGGTGGGGGTCTACCCCTATTACCTGAAGCAGCGGATCCTGGGAGAGAAGGGACATCTGTCCAATGAACTGTCCGGGCAGCTGCTGAGCCGCGTACTGCATGACCGTTTCCGCAAGGTGGTGTTAGGGCATCTGAGAAAAGAGAATAATTATCCGCAGCTGGCCTATGAGAGTGTGAAGATGGAGATCACCATGGCGGATGTGCCGTATAAGGGTTCCGATTTTCCGGTGGAAGTGGCCAGACGGGATGAGGTTTCCGAGCTGATTTCGTTCTGAGAAAACGGCGGCGGCCGTTTGGGTCCGTTCTGCCCGGCGACAGAGCCGTCCGGGATCGGAACGCAGAAGATTAAAGAGAGGAGAGCGCCAAAAATGGCGCGTAAGACATGGAAAAAACAGCAGAAAAGACAGTCATTACTGTCGTGGGAAAAGATACGGTAGGGATTATCGCGAAGGTATGTACTTACCTGGCGGAGCACAGCATCAATGTACTGGACATTTCCCAGACTATCGTACAGGATTTCTTTAACATGATGATGATCGTGGATCTGAGCGGCTCCACGGTACCCTTTGGCCAGTGCGCGGCGGACTTAGAGGAGATCGGAAAGGGGATCGGCGTGACGATCCACTGCCAGAAGGAAGAGATCTTCGATATGATGCACCGGATCTGACCGGGCGCTCAGGAAAAGTTCTTAAGAAAGTTGTGAGGAGAACAGTATGATTAATATACAGGAAGTTACGGAAACCAACCAGATGATCAGCGAGATGAACTTAGACGTCCGCACGATCACCCTGGGAATCAGTCTTTTGGACTGTATCGATTCCGATCTGGAGCAGCTGAAGGAAAAGATTTACCGCAGGATTACCTCTGTGGCGAAAGACCTGGTGGCTGTCGGAAGTGAGATTGAGAAAAAATACGGGATACCCATTGTAAATAAAAGAATTTCAGTGACGCCGATTGCCCTGATCGGCTCGGCGGCCTGCCGGACGCCGGAGGATTTTGTGGAGATCGCGAAAACGCTGGACCAGGCGGCCCACACCGTAGGCGTCAATTTTATCGGCGGGTACTCCGCCCTGGTTTCCAAGGGAATGACGGAGGCGGACGAACTGCTGATCCGCTCCATCCCCCGGGCGCTGGCAGAGACAGAGCGGATCTGCAGCTCTGTGAATTTAGGATCCACCAAAACCGGAATCAATATGGATGCGGTGCGCCTGATGGGCGAGACCATCAAAGAGACCGCGCAGATGACGGCTGACCAGGATTCCCTGGGCTGCGCCAAGTTAGTGGTGTTCTGCAATGCGCCGGACGACAACCCGTTTATGGCCGGGGCGTTTCACGGCGTGACGGAGGCGGACGCTGTGATCAATGTAGGCGTCAGCGGGCCGGGCGTTGTGAAGAAAGCGCTGGAGGCGGCGCGGGGGGAGAATTTTGAGGTTCTCTGCGAGACCATCAAGAAGACGGCCTTCAAAATCACCCGCGTGGGGCAGCTGGTGGCGAAGGAAGCCTCCCGGATGCTGGGGATTCCTTTCGGCATCATCGACCTGTCGCTGGCGCCGACGCCGGCTGTGGGCGACAGTGTGGCGGAGATTTTAGAGGAGATCGGCCTGGAGTACGCAGGCGCCCCGGGCACCACGGCGGCGCTGGCCATGCTGAATGACCAGGTGAAAAAGGGCGGCATTATGGCGTCCTCCTATGTGGGCGGCTTAAGCGGCGCTTTTATCCCGGTCAGTGAAGACCAGGGGATGATCGACGCGGTGCGGGCTGATGCGCTGACCCTGGAAAAGTTAGAGGCCATGACCTGTGTCTGCTCTGTGGGACTGGATATGATCGCCATCCCCGGAGATACGAAGGCATCCACCATTTCCGGTATCATTGCCGATGAGATGGCCATCGGCATGGTGAACCAGAAAACCACGGCGGTCCGTCTGATCCCGGTGATCGGCAAGGGCGTGGGCGAGATGGCCGAGTTCGGCGGCCTGCTGGGATATGCGCCCATCATACCGGTGAATCCCTATTCCTGTGAGGCGTTTGTCAGCCGCCAGGGCAGGATCCCGGCTCCGGTTCATTCTTTTAAAAATTAGTTTTTGACAGTGTTTTTTATAGAAGAAATCCTGTAAGAGGAGGCCTGTTTGGGCAAAAGGACGCCCAGGAAAGGAGAACATGCATATGGAAATGAAGTCGATTGCACAGCAGCTTCAGAACAACGCGTACCCGGGAAGAGGCATTATTCTCGGAAAAACGCCGGACGGTACAAAGGCGGTGGCGGCTTATTTTATTATGGGAAGAAGCGCCAACAGCCGGAACCGTATTTTTGTGGAGGAGGGCCAGGGCATCCGTACCCAGGCGTTTGATCCGTCCAAATTAGAGGATCCCAGCCTGATCATCTACGCGCCGGTCCGCGTGCTGGGCAATAAAACGATCGTCACCAACGGGGATCAGACGGACACGATTTTCGAGCTGATGGATAAGCAGATGACCTTTGAGCAGTCTCTGAGAGGCCGGGAGTTTGAACCGGACGCGCCCAATTATACCCCCCGTATTTCCGGGATTCTTCATGTGGAAAACGGCGCCTACAGCTACGCCATGTCCATTTTAAAGAGCAATAACGGCAATCCGGCGGCCTGCAACCGTTTTACCTTTGCCTATTCCACGCCGGTAAACGGAGAAGGACATTTTATCCACACCTATATGGGGGACGGCAACCCGCTTCCCAGCTTTGAGGGCGAGCCGGAATTGGTGGACACGATGGATGATATTGACGCATACACAGAGCTTCTCTGGGAAAGCCTGAATGAGGAAAACAAGGTTTCCCTGTTTGTCCGCTATATCAGCATCGCGGACGGCGCCTGCGAGACGCGGATCGTCAACAAGAATCAGTAGCAGCCGGACAGCGGCCGAAACGGAGGTATCATATCATGAAGGAATTTGAATTAAAATACGGATGCAACCCCAACCAGAAGCCCTCAAGGATCTACATGGCAGACGGCAGCGACCTGCCGATCCAGGTGTTAAACGGCAAGCCCGGTTATATTAATTTCCTGGATGCTTTTAACGGCTGGCAGCTGGTGCGGGAGTTAAAGGCGGCCACGGGGCTTCCGGCGGCAACCTCGTTTAAGCATGTTTCCCCGGCGGGAGCGGCAGTCGGCCTGCCCCTGACGGAGGTGGAGAAAAAGATTTACTGGGTAGGGGAGGACAAAGAGGATATGTCAGCCCTGGCCTGCGCTTATGCCCGTGCGAGAGGCGCGGACAGGATGTCCTCCTTCGGAGATTTTATCTCCCTGTCGGATGTCTGTGATAAAGATACTGCCCTGCTGATCAAGCCGGAGGTATCCGACGGCGTGATTGCTCCCGGATATACGGAGGAGGCCCTGGATATTCTGAAGGCAAAGAAGGGCGGAAAATACAATGTGATCCAGATCGACCCGGACTATGTGCCGGATCCGGTGGAGCGCAAACAGGTATTCGGCGTGACCTTCGAGCAGGGAAGAAATGAACTGAAGATCGACCGCGATTTCCTGGGCAATGTGGTGACAGAGAATAAGGAGATCCCGGATTCTGCGAAAATTGATCTGATCATTGCCCTGATTACCCTGAAATATACCCAGTCCAACTCTGTCTGCTACGCCAAGGGCGGACAGGCCATCGGCATCGGCGCCGGGCAGCAGTCCCGGATCCACTGCACGAGACTGGCGGGACAGAAGGCAGACAACTGGTATCTGCGTCAGGCTCCGCAGGTGCTGAACCTTCCTTTCCGCGCGGACATTAAGCGGGCGGACCGTGACAACGCCATTGATCTGTATATCGGCGACGAGTATATGGATGTGCTGGCAGACGGCGCATGGGAGAATGTATTTACAGAGAAGCCTCCGGTGTTTACCGCGGAGGAGAAAAAAGCATGGCTGGCCGGGAATACCGACGTGGCCCTGGGCTCGGACGCGTTCTTCCCCTTTGGAGACAATATCGAGCGCGCCCACAAGAGCGGCGTGAAATATATCGCGGAGCCCGGCGGATCCATCCGCGACGACCATGTGATCGAGACCTGTAATAAATATGGAATGGCCATGTGCTTTACCGGCATCCGTCTGTTCCATCACTGATCAGAAAAATGACCTTACTTTCGTATCAGGTATTTAAAGCGGTAGTGGAACAGGGAAGTTTTCAGAAGGCGGCAGAGGTATTGAGTCTGACGCCTTCTGCCGTCAGTCACGCGGTCTCTTCCATGGAGAAAGAACTGGGCTTTTCTCTTTTTACCAGGAGTAAGGCCGGCGTTGCCCTGACCAATTACGGAGAACGTCTGCTTCCCTATGTGAATGCGGTGCTGAACAGCGACGAGAGTCTGCAGCAGGTGATTGCCGGGCTGAACGGACTGCAGCAGGGGGATGTGAAAGTGGGATGCTTTTCCAGCGTGTGTACCAACTGGATGACGGACATTATCCGCTCCTTCCGGGAAAAGTACCCTGCAATCCATATGGAAATTTACCAGGGAACGTATGCGGATGTGGAATACTGGATCAGAAGCGGTATTGTGGATGTGGGATTTTTGTCTGTATCAAGCGCCGGCGAGCTTCCCATACAGCCTCTTTACCGGGATCCGCTGCTCTGTGTGGTGCCGAAAGGATTCTGCAAACGGGAAGATACGCCGTACATGACGCCGGATGAGATGAAGGACCAGATCTTTGTTTCCCAGATGGAATCCACGGATGCGGATATTGTGAAATTTATGAAAGAAAATGATCTGAATGTCCGCTCGGACTATCATGTGGTGGACGATCTTTCCACCATCGCCATGGTGGCGGCGGGATTCGGGATCTGTATTATGCCGGAGCTGGTGATGAATGATATCCCGTATACGGTGGACACCTATCCCACCTTTCCGGAGGCCAGCCGGATCATCGGTATTTCCGCGCTGAACCCCGCCCTTCTGTCGCCGGCGGCGAAGACATTGTATCAGCATGTGGTGGAACAGTATGGCGCGGGTTACTGTGAACGAAGTGAACCGTAACTGGCGCGGAGTTTCGGGATGGTAATCCTGCACAAAAATGGCATGAGGAAATATACAGATTCGACAAAATGCCGAATTTATAGAAATTTTATAATTTTTATTGACATTTTATTTTGGAGGCGGTAGGATATCAACTATCAAAGGCAAGGGTGCTGCGGAGAATAACTCCCGGTGCCTTTTTCTTTTTTTGTGCGTATCTTTCCATGTTTCGGTTGTATAATTCCGCCAAATCCTGTAAAATGTTCCTCATGGGTTATGGCAGCTGTGTATACGGCGGCTGCAAAAAGCAGCGGGGCTGTCAGCCTTTGCGGAAAATGACTACATGCATGGAGGACTTTATGAGCGAACAGAAGATTCAGGTAAAATTGGCAGACTATAAAGGGGTGAACGTGCAGAAACGCCCGGTGACCGTGACGGAGCAGGAGGTTCTGGCGGAGCTGGAGCGTGCCCGTTCCTATGCGTCTGTCACAAAGGATAAAGAAGACGGCCAGGCGGCCATGGGCGACCAGATCGTGATCGATTTTGTGGGCTATATTGATGACCAGCCTTTTGAGGGCGGGGACGGGACGGAGTATCCGCTGGTTTTGGGATCCAATACGTTTATCCCGGGATTTGAAGAGCAGTTAGTGGGCGCCAGAGTGGGCGACCAGGTGGATGTGAAGGTTCCCTTCCCCACCAATTACCACGCGAAAGAATATGCGGGACGGGACGCGGTGTTTAAAGTGACGGTTAAGAGTCTGCGGGCTACCATCACACCGGAGCTGTCGGACGAAGTGGTGGCAAAGATCTCTCCCTGCAAGACCATTGAGGAGTTTAAGGGCTATGTGGAGAACGAGATCCGGCGTTTTAAGGAGGATCAGCAGCTGCAGGAGAAGGAAAACGAAGTGCTGACCAAGATCGTGGAGGCTTCCGAGCTGGAGATCCCCGAAGAGATGATCCGGGGCCGGGCGCAGATCCTGAAAAACAGCCTGGAGGGTCAGCTGCGCAACGGCGGCAATACCCTTCAGGATTATATGGATTATAACAACCTCAGCCCGGAGCAGTTAGAGGAGTATCTGACCCATGACGCGGTGAATATGTTAAAGGGCCAGGCCGTTCTCCTGGAGATCGCCAGGGCAGAGGGAATGGCGTATACCGAGGAGGAGCTGAACGAAGAGCTGTTTCAGATGGCCAGAGGCTACCAGATGACCATCGGTGAGCTGCAGAAGATGCTGGGCGATGAAGGCGTGCGCATGGTGGGGGATGATATCCTCCATAAAAAGGCGCTGGACTTTATTGTGGCCGAGAGCGTTGAGGTGTGAGATGGCGTCCTGTGATTCCTGTGCGAATTATGTCTATGATGAGGACGATGAGTGCTGGTACTGCGATGTGAACCTGGATGAGGACGACCTGTACCGTTTTCTGGGCAGCCGCTGTAAAGAATGCCCGTATTACAAATACGGGGATGAGTACGCGGTAGTGCGTCATCAGATGTAATCATAAAAAACGAATAAAATTTTTTTCAGTGCACATACTAACTGGGCAATAATCAAAGCTTCCGGGCCTGTCTGGACGGGCAGACCTGTGTCCGGAAGAAGAAAGGAGCTTTCTTATGACTCAGTTAGATTGTACTGTAACCAACTGCCTCTATAACAGAGACTGCCTGTGCAGCAAAGAGGATATCACCATCGGCGGGAAGAATGCGACCCGGGCGGGCGATACCTGCTGCGAGAGTTTCCGGGAAAAAGGGACAAACACCATGAATTCCACCGGATATGCATCTCCCACGGCGGAGATTGAATGTGAGGCTGTCAAATGTGTCCACAACCAGAACTGCAAATGTGCGGCGGACCATGTGGGGATCGGCGGAGGCAGCAATGCCTGTTCCTGCCGGGAGACGGAATGCGCGGACTTCAGATGCAGATGCTGATGCTGCCTGAGAATGGGCGGACGGGGCATAAAGACAGAACAGAATGCTGACTGCCGGAACATCCCGGCTGTATCTTTGGGGATGCAGCCGGGATTTTCTGCGCGGTCTGAGGATTTTGGCAGGTAATTGACATAAGACGACATTTTTCTGCAATTCCCCCGTGGTATGATAGGGAGGTATCAGAAAAACCGCTGTCCGGGATGCCCCGGCTTCTGCCGCCGGAGCCCCTGGACAGAGGCGGAAAAACAAAAGAACTTCAGGAGGTGCAGTTATGGACAAAAAGAAGGAATTACGGACGCAGATTGAAAAGGAAAGAGATTATCTGAACCAGCTGGTGAGGGAAGGTGCAAAAGAGGAGCAGGTGGTCAGCCAGAGCCGCAGGGTGGATCAGCTGATCGACCAGTATTATGGCAGATGATCAGGAACAGAAACCATCAGAACACGGGCAGGGAATCCCGCGAAAATGGGAGATCCCTCCACTTTGGGAAAAACTGAATAACGGAATAGAAAAAAGGGCCGGGATTTTCGCAGATCCGGGCTCTTTTTTTGTGTATCCGGATGATGAATTTTTGGTGTCCCCGGGGAAAAAGCCATTGATTTTTGGCCGGAAATGCTATATCATTATGGTACAAGTGGCGTGAAGTGGAGGATTTGTGGTTTAAAAGGGCACAAAGTGGATAATGTGGATAACTTTGTTGATATCTTTTCCCTTTCCCCATTTCAAATCTGAGCGGGGAAGAAGGTGTTTTCAGTGTTCAAGGGCGAGTACAGCCATTCGGTAGATGCCAAAGGCAGGATCATCATGCCGGCGAAGTTCCGGGAGATCCTGGGCGAAGAGTTTGTCGTGACCAAAGGACTGGACGGCTGTCTGTTCGTATATCCCAACAAAGAGTGGGAGAACATTGAAAACAAATTCCGCGAGATACCGCTTACCACAAAAGATGCGAGAAAATTCTCCCGCTTTTTCTTTGCGGGCGCAGCCGACTGCGAGGTGGACAGGCAGGGGCGTGTCCTGATCCCTTCGGTTTTAAGGGAATTTGCCGGCCTGAACAAAGAGGTCGTTTTAGTGGGCGTTTTAAACCGGATCGAGATCTGGAGCAAAGAGCGCTGGCAGGAGAATGAGTACGACGATATGGATGAGATCGCAGAGCATATGGCGGCTCTGGGTCTGGGAATCTGAGACAGGGGATCGGAGGTGCATCCACAGTATATGGAGACAAAAAAGGAATTTGCGCATGTTTCGGTGATGCTGCAGGAGACGGTGGACGCACTGGTGACGGATCCTGACGGGATCTATGTGGACGGCACGCTGGGAGGCGCCGGGCACAGTTATGAGGTCTGCCGCCGGCTTTCCGAAAAAGGGAGGCTGATCGGCATCGATCAGGATGCGGCGGCTGTCGCGGCGGCGAGCCGGCGGCTGAAGCCCTTTGAAGGGCAGGTGACGGTGATCCGCAGCAATTACGCGGAGATGGTTCCCCGGCTGGCAGAGCTGGGGATCAGCCAGGTGGACGGGATCCTGCTGGATCTGGGAGTTTCCTCCTATCAGCTGGACGAGCCGGAACGCGGTTTTACCTACCGGGATGAAAACGCTCCCCTGGATATGCGGATGGACCAGAGACAGCGGATGACAGCCAGGGATATTTTAGCGGAATACAGCGAAGATGAGCTGTGCCGGATGATCCGGGAAAACGGGGAGGAAAAGTTCGCTAAAAATATAGCCAGGCAGATTGTAATGACGCGGGAAAGGGAGCCCATTGAGACGGCAGGGCAGTTAAATGAGATCATCCGCGCGGCGATCCCGGCAAAGGCCAGGGCCTCCGGCGGACACCCATCCAAACGGACATACCAGGCGATCCGGATCGAACTGAACCGTGAATTGGAGGTTCTCCGGGATTCCCTGGACGGGATGATCGGGATTTTAAAACCAGGCGGGAGGCTGTGTGTGATCACATTCCATTCCATCGAGGACCGTATTGTGAAAAACTGTTTTAAGCGGAATGAAAACCCATGTACCTGCCCGCCCAATTTTCCTGTCTGCGTATGCGGGAAGACCTCCCGGGGTAAAATGCTGACGAAAAAGCCGATTCTTCCGACAGAAGAGGAACTGGAACAGAACAGAAGATCAAAAAGCGCAAAGCTTCGGGTATTTGAGAAAAAGCAGCAGCCGGAGGCTGCTGGAAGAAATGAATCAGGAAAGAGATGGTAGAAATGGCAAGCAGAAACAGAAATCAGGAACATACTTACATAGAAGGCAATACGGTGCGCAGATATGAGGCGGCGCCCCGGAGACATCCGGAAATGCCCGGGCGGAGCGCGGCGGTACCGCAGCCTTCGAGGGAAGAACTGGCCCGGCAGCATGAGAGACGGCGGGCGGCCAGGAGGAACTGCCAGCGGGCGATGGCGGTGAACCGCGGATATGTGGTTTTTCTGACGGTTGTGACACTTCTCTGTTTTGCGGTATGTGCTGTTTTTGTTTATTTTCAGGCCAATATCACCAGCCGCATTTCCGACATTGCAGCGCTGGAAACGAAGATCAGCGAACTGCAGGCGGATAACCATGCGGCGGAGAGCCGGCTGGAGACATCCATGACATTGGAGGAGATCAAGGCACGGGCGGGAGAACTGGGGCTCGTTTACCCGGACTCCGGGCAGATCCGGTATTATTCCGTGGAGAGCAGTGATTATATGAACCAGTATACGGATGTGGCATCCAGATAAACAGGTGATGCAGGTTATGATATTTGTAAAGTTATTCAGAAAAATAAAGGCACGGATCAAAAAGAAAAAAAAGAAAAAACAGAAAAAACAGTTTCGTTTTCTGCTCCGCATGAAAAAGAAGCTGACCATTTTGTTTCTGTGCGTGGCCGGCGTCCTGGTTGTTATGATCGGACGCCTTGGTTTTATTGAGGTAAAAAGCGGGGAGCGGTATGAAAAGATCGTGCTCAGCAACCAGGAGTACGGCAGTACCACCATACCGTTCCGCAGAGGGGATATTGTGGACCGCAAGGGTACGGTGCTGGCAACCAGCACCGACGTGTACAATGTGATTTTGGACTGCAGCGTGCTGACCTCCAAGGAGAGCTATTTAGAGCCGACAATGGAGGCGCTGCGGGAGTGTTTCCGGGAGGAGGAGCTGAACTACAGCTTCGAGGAGATCCGCGCCTTTATCGCGGACAACAAAGACAGCAGATACTTAAAGATCGCGGAAAAGCTTCCCGCTGAGGAGATCGAAGCGTTCGAGGCGCTGCAGGAGAAGGTAAATTACGGGGAAGAAGAGGAAGAGGAGGAAACCCCGGAAGAAGACCAGAAAGAGGAACAGGAAGAAAAAGAAGACCGGAAGATCATGGGCATCTGGTTTGAAAAAGAATATATCCGGGAATACCCCTACGGATCCCTGGCAAGCGCCCTGGTGGGATATACGGCGGCCGGGAATCTGGGAATCGGCGGGATTGAAGATTCCTACAACGATGTGTTAAACGGGACGGACGGACGGCAGTACGGGTACCTGAACCCGGATTCCAACTATGAGATCAACATGAAGGAAGCTGTCAACGGGCAGACGGTCGTATCCACGGTGGACGCAAACCTGCAGACCATTGTGGAGACAAAGGTCAAAGAATTCTATACCAGGCTGACCAACGGGGCTGAGCCCGGCGGCGGCGCGGAGCATATCGCGGTGCTGATGATGGATCCGGACTCCGGGGAGGTTCTGGCCATGGCCAATTACCCCAACTATGACTATACGCTGACCGCGGACGAGAACCTGGCGCTGTTCTATACCCAGGAGGAGTTAGCGGCCATGGATGAAAACGCGAAGAAAAAGGCAACGGAGGGGCTGAAACAGAATTTCTGTCTCACCTATACGTATGAGCCGGGTTCCACGGCGAAGCCCTTTACCATTGCCTGCGGACTGGAGACGGGGACGCTGACGGAGGATATGACTTTTTACTGCGACGGGTATGAACAGATTTCAGGACATACCATCCACTGTGTCAACCGCAGCGGCCACGGTATGGAGACCATGTCCGGCGCATTAGAGGACTCCTGCAACGACTCCCTGATGCAGATGTCCTATAAGATCGGGGGAGAAAATTTTGCCCGGTACCAGCGGCTGTTCAACTTTGGGTTAAAGACCAATATCGACCTGCCGGGAGAGAGCCGGACGGACACGCTGATCTATAAGGCGGAGGATCTGAATACCATCAACCTGGCCACCAATTCCTTCGGGCAGAACTTTAACGTGACCATGGTGCAGCTGGCCAGCGCCTACAGCTCCATCGTCAACGGGGGCACGTATTATCTGCCCCACGTGGTGAATGAGTTAGAGGATGAAAACGGAAACACGGTCAGGGAGATTGATCCCACCGTGCTGCGGGAGCCCCTGTCAGAGGAAACGGCCTCTACAGTCCGGGGATATCTGAAAGCCGTTGTGGATGAGGGAAGCGGAAAGACCGCCAAGGTGGACGGCTATTCGATGTGCGGCAAGACGGGTACGGCGGAAAAATTCGTGCTGAATGAAGAGGGAAATGCCACTTCGCAGCGTGCGGACGGCAAATATCTGGTGTCCTTTATCGGTTCCGTCCCGGCGGATGATCCGGAAATCGTGATCTACGCCGTTGTGGATGAGCCGAATGTGGAGGATCAGGCCCACAGCTCTTACGCCCAGAACCTGGTGCGGGAGATCCTGAAAGAGGCGCTGCCTTACCTGAATATTTATCCGGATGAAGAACAGACCGGGGTGAACGCCGACCTGGATATCATCGGGGAGCCGAACCAGACCGGGGCAGGCCAGTAATGAAGAAAAGACAGGATGAATAGATTGTAATAAACGGTATTTCCGGAGCATATGTTTGAAACGTTTGAAAACATTTCAGAAACGGAAGATTCTGGTTCTGGCTCTGATTGTGGCCGGAACCCTGACCTTTCTGATGGGAAGGCTGGCCTGGCTGATGCTTGCCAGGTCGGAATTTTACAGTGAAAAAGCGCAGGACCTGCATGAGCGGGAGCGCAGCATCAAGGCGGCCAGAGGGGAGATCCTGGATCGGAATGGTGTTGTACTGGCCGCAAACCAGTCGGTGTGTACGGTTTCTGTGATCCACAGCCAGATCGAGGACGGGGAAGCTGTGATCCGCGTGCTGGCGAAAGAACTGGAGCTGCCGGAGGAAACCGTCCGGAAACGGGTGGAGAAGATCAGTTCCATTGAGAGGATCCGCTCCAATGTGCCGAAGGAGACGGGAGACCGGATCCTTGGCTATGACCTGGCGGGCGTGAAAGTGGATGTGGATTATAAGCGATACTATCCCTATGACGAGCTGGCTTCCCGGGTCTTGGGTTTCACCGGGGGCGATAACCAGGGGATCCTGGGGCTGGAGGTCATGTATGAGGAATGGCTGGCGGGTACAGAGGGGAAGATCCTGACCATGACCGACGCTTCCGGCGTGGAAATTGCAGAAACCGGGGAGCGCAGGCAGGAACCGGAAAACGGGGATAACCTGGTGACCAGCCTGGATTATAATATCCAGTGCTACGCCCAGCAGGCGGCCGAGCGTGTCTTAGAGGAGAAACAGGCCGAGGCGGTCAGCGTGATTCTTATGGATCCGAGAAGCGGGGAGATCCTGGCCATGGTCAATGTGCCGGAATATAATCTGAACGAACCGTTTACCCTGCAGCAGGAAGCCGCGTCGGAGGAAGAGGAGCAGGAGCTGCTGAACCAGATGTGGCGCAACCGGTGCGTCAGCGACACCTATGAGCCGGGCTCCACCTTTAAAATCATCACCACGGCGGCGGCCCTGGAACAGGGCGTGGTATCCACCGACGACCGTTTTTACTGCCCCGGCTATAAGATCGTGGAGGACCGGCGGATCCGCTGCCATAAGACAGCCGGACACGGGGCGGAGACATTTACGGAAGGGATTATGAATTCCTGCAACCCGGTGTTTATTGAGCTGGGGCTCCGCCTGGGGGCGCACAATTTCTGTAAATATTTTGAACAGTTCGGACTGATGTCCGCCACCAATATTGATCTTCCGGGGGAGGCGTCCACCATTATGCATGCGGAGGAAAAGATCGGCCAGGTGGAACTGGCGACCATCGCCTTCGGGCAGTCGTTTCAGATCACGCCCATCCAGCTGATTACCACGGTATCTTCCCTGATCAACGGAGGGACGCGCGTCACGCCCCATTTTGGCCTTCGCACGGAGGATGAAAACGGGAATGTGACGGAGGAGTTTTCCTACGGGCAGGAAGAAGGGATTGTTTCCGCCCGGACCTCGGAGACGCTGCGGGAGCTTTTGGAGAAAGTGGTCAGCGAGGGCACCGGCCAGAAGGGGGCCGTGGAGGGATTTTCCATCGGAGGGAAGACCGCCACCTCCCAGACGCTGCCGCGGAGTGAAAAAAAGTATATTTCGTCCTTCCTGGGATTCGCCCCTGCGGAGGATCCCCAGGTGATCGGCCTGGTGGTGATCTATGATCCCCAGGGAGTTTATTACGGGGGAACCATCGCCGCGCCTGTGATGCAGGAGATTTTCGCGGATGTGCTGCCCTATCTGGGACTGGAAAAAGAGGAGATCCCGGAAGAAAGCACAGAGGAGGAAAATCCGGGCGGACAATAGGCTGCCTGCCGGGATATCAGCGGCTGCCGGCGGAAATGGCGGTTGCAAAAGCAGGGAAAAAGACGTATACTACATGAGTTACAAAAAAGCTTCCGGCAGGGGAGTCCGCGGATTTTCCCTCCCGGAAAGAATACAGAGCGGCTTTTGCGGCTGGGAGAAAAAGAGGTAGGAAAATGACATATCAGGTAATCATACCGGTTTTAATCGCGTTTGCGGTTACGGCAATTCTGGGACCCATCATGATCCCGTTCTTGAGAAAACTGAAGATTGGAAATACGGAGAGGGAAGAACTGCAGTCTCATCAGAAGAAAAACGGGACGCCCACCATGGGCGGCCTGATGATCCTGATTGCGATCGTGGTGACGTCGCTGATTTATGTAAAGGATTATCCCCGGATTATTCCGATTTTGTTTGTGACAGTGGGCTTTGGGATCATCGGCTTTTTAGATGATTACCTGAAGGTGGTGCTGCGCAGGTCTGACGGGCTGCTGGCATGGCAGAAGATGCTCTGTCAGATCGTGGTGACCGCAGTGTTTGCCGTGTATCTCCTTCACAATGATATTTCGCTGGCGATGCTGATCCCGTTTTCAGGCGGGAAGTACCTGTCCCTGTCCTGGGTGGCAGTCCCGATCCTGTTTTTGGCGGTGATCGGCACCGTGAACGGGGTCAATTTCACAGACGGCCTGGATGGGCTGGCTTCCAGCGTAACCGTACTGGTTGCCACATTCTTCTCCGTCGTGGCGGTGGGGAACGCCTGCGGGATCGCGCCGATTACCTGTGCGGTTGTGGGGGCGCTGCTGGGCTTTCTGCTGTTTAATGTATATCCGGCCAGTGTGTTTATGGGCGATACCGGATCGCTGGCGCTGGGCGGTTTTGTGGCGGCAACAGCCTATATGATGCAGATGCCGGTTTTTATTCTGATCGTGGGGCTGATCTACTGGATTGAGATCATCTCGGTGATGATCCAGGTGCTTTATTTTAAGAAGACAGGAGGAAAACGCTTCTTTAAAATGGCTCCGATCCACCATCATTTTGAACTTTGCGGATGGTCGGAGACGCGGGTTGTGGCGGTGTTTTCCATTATTACGGCGCTGCTGTGCCTGGTGGCATTTATCGGGCTGTAAAGGCGGCAGATCACAGGATACAGGAGGATGGAAATGGACGTTTCAGGAAAAAAGGTTCTTGTTTTCGGAACCGGGATCAGCGGGATCGCGGCGGCGCGGCTGCTGGTGGAGAAACAGGCGGAGGTAATTCTTTTTGACGGCAATCCGGAGACTGACAGGGACCGGGTGCTGGAGAATCTCGGGACTGCGGAGCATGCGGCGCTTTATACCGGCCAGCTGCCGCAGGAGGTGAAGGCGGGCCTGAACTTAGCGGTTCTGAGTCCGGGCGTGCCGGTGGATCTTCCCTTGGTGGAGGAACTGCGCAGCGCGGGGATTCCCATCTGGGGAGAGATCGAGCTGGCATACCGGTTCGGGAAGGGCGATGTCCTGGCCATCACCGGGACCAATGGAAAGACGACGACTACCGCGCTTTTAGGGGAGATCATGAAACAGTGCTCGGACCATGTGAAGGTGGTGGGCAATATCGGGATCCCCTATACCGGGGTGCTGTCTGATATGACGGACGATACGGTGACTGTGGCGGAGATCAGCAGCTTCCAGCTGGAAACCATTGACGCCTTCCGCCCCAAGATCTGTGCGGTGCTCAATATTACGCCGGATCACCTGAACCGTCACCATACCATGGAGAATTACATCGCGGCGAAGATGAATATTACGAAAAACCAGGGGCCGGAGGACATCTGCGTGCTGAATTATGAGGATGAGACTCTGCGCGCCCAGGCAGGGCGGATACAGGCGAAGATCGTCTGGTTCAGCAGCCTGCATACGCTTCCGGAGGGCGTTTATCTGGACGGCGACCGGATCGTGTACGCTGCCGGGGGACAGGTGACGGAAATCATCCGGACGCAGGAGCTGAATATCCTGGGACGGCATAATTATGAAAATGCCATGGCTGCCTCGGCCATGGCGCTGTCCTACGGCGTGCCGCTGGAAAAGCTGCGGGAAGCCCTGCGGGCGTTCCAGGCGGTAGAGCACAGGATCGAGTATGTGACGGAAAAGCGGGGAATCCGTTTTTATAATGATTCCAAGGGAACGAACCCGGACGCGGCGATCAAGGGCATCCAGGCCATGGACCGGCCCACCTGCCTGATCGGCGGAGGCTATGACAAGGATTCCAGCTATACGGAATGGATCAGAAGCTTTGACGGAAAGGTAAAGCTTCTGGTGCTGATCGGGCAGACCCGGGAAAAGATCGCCCGGGAAGCGGAAAGCTGCGGGTTTACGGATTATGTATTTGCCGACAGCCTGCAGGAAGCGGTGGATCTGTGTTATGAGAAGGCCGAGAACGGGGACGCCGTCCTTCTGTCTCCCGCCTGCGCCAGCTGGGGTATGTTCCCCAACTATGAAGTACGGGGAAAGATGTTTAAGGAAATGGTGCATGCATTAAAGGAGTAGTTGTTCAATGAGTGATCGCAGCGGGAAAGAAAAGCCAGTGAAATATTTTGATTACAGCCTTCTGTTTCTCATCATTTTTCTGGTGGGATTCGGGCTGGTCATGCTTTACAGTGTCAGCTCCTATGAGGCGGAGGGCAGTTTTGGGAATGCCGCCTATTATCTGGAGCGGCAGGGGATTTTTGCCCTGGGCGGCATGGCGGGCATGCTTCTGATTTCCAGAATACCATACGGATTCTGGAAAAAAGTCAGCCCGATCGTTTATCTGCTGGCTTTTCTTCTGTGCGCGGCGGTGATTTTTGTGGGAGATGACGCCGGCGGCTCCCAGAGATGGCTGCAGATCGGCCCCATCCGTTTCCAGCCCTCGGAGCTGGCGAAAATCGGCGTGATCATCTATGTGGCCGCGGTTCTGAGCAAAATGCCCCGGAAGATCCGGGATTTTAAGACCGTGGTGAAGGTCCTGATCCGGGTGGCGCCGATCATCTTAGTGATCGCCAAAAGCAACCTGAGTACGGGGATCATCGTGGCCGGCATCTGCATCCTGATGATGTTTGTGGCCAGCCCGAAATATTCGCATTTTTTTGCGCTGGCCGGCGTGGTGGCGGCGGCTGGAGCCGTGTTTATCCTCACCCAGTCTTACCGGAGTGCCCGTATCCTGGCCTGGCTGCACCCGGAGGATTATCCGGACGACGCCTACCAGACCCTGCAGGGGCTGTACGCCATAGGTTCCGGAGGGCTGTTCGGGAAGGGGCTGGGAGCCAGTATCCAGAAAATGGGCTATGTGCCGGAAGCGCAGAATGACTTTATCTTTACGATTATCTGTGAGGAACTGGGACTGTTCGGGGCGATCTGCGTGATCCTTCTGTTCGTCCTGCTGCTCTGGCGTTTTATGGTGATCGCCAATAATGCCGCCGACCTGTTCGGCTCCATGATCGTGGTGGGCGTGATGGCCCATATTGCCCTGCAGGTGGTGCTGAACCTGGCGGTGGTGACCAATACGATCCCCAACACAGGGGTTACGCTGCCCTTTATCAGTTACGGAGGCACCTCGATGGTGATCCTCTTAGCGGAGATGGGGCTGGTGCTGTCTGTGTCCCGGGGCATCCGTTTTGACGGCGAAGTTCCCATGGAGTAACAGGAGGCGGATGATGCAGAAACGGAGAAAAAAGAAAAAGCAGAGGCGCCGCGTCCTGCGGGTAATTCTTCCCACGGTGCTTTTAGTGGCCGCGCTGGGGACGGTGATGGTCTGGAAAGTGTTTGTCGTCCGGGACGTGGAGGTGGAAGGAAACGAGATTTATCCGGCGGAGCAGATTGAAAACTGGGTGCTGGATGACGAGTATTCCTGGAGTTCCCTGTATGTGGTGCTGAAAAATAAATTTCATAAGCAGGAGGAAATCCCTTTTGTGGATTCCATGGAGATTTCCCTGCGCTCCCCGTCGAAGATCCGGATCCGGGTGATCGAAAAGGGCGTGCTGGGGTATGTGTATATCCCCTCTCTTGGGAAAAACGCTTATTTTGATAAGGACGGTTTTGTGGTGGAGCTTTCCGGCCAGGTGATTGAGGGGACGATCAAGATTACGGGGCTGGCGGTGGATCAGGCGGCGCTCTATGAAAAGCTGGATCTGGACGACAGCCGGATCCTGCGCACGCTTTTAAACCTGACGCAGCTTTTGAAAAAATATGAGCGGATTCCGGAGACGATCTATGTACAGGGGGATTCCGTACTCTTAAGCTACGGGAACATCCAGGTCAGTGTGGGAAGCGGCAGCTCCCTGAATGAAAAGCTGCTGCGGATGGATCAGATCCTGCCCCAGTTAGAGGGACAGACCGGGACCCTGCATCTGGAGAACTGGAGCGAGTCCGGCTCCGACATTTATTTCAAGATCAATCAGCTGACGGAGATTCCGGTGGACGCCCAGACGGTGCCGGAAGAAAAATAATTTTTTTGGAAAAACCGGTTGATTATTTGGGTAAAAGATTATAGAATGAGAATGTTATAGAAGATTCAGATAACAGAACTGAAATTCAGGACTTTGAGATATCAGGTTTGAGATATAAAGGAGGAACAATTGTGGTTGAGATCATGTCTATAGGGGCTGAGTCCAGCGCCCGGATCATTGTAGTCGGCGTGGGCGGAGCTGGAAATAACGCTGTGAACCGTATGATAGATGAGAATATCGGGGGAGTGGAGTTTATCGGTGTGAATACCGACAAACAGGCGCTGACGCTCTGCAAGGCGCCGACACTGATCCAGATCGGCGAGAAGCTGACCAAGGGGCTGGGCGCAGGCGCACAGCCGGAGATCGGCCAGAAGGCTGCGGAGGAGAGTGCGGAGGAGCTTTCCAAGGCGATCGAAGGCGCGGATATGGTGTTCGTCACCTGCGGTATGGGCGGCGGTACCGGGACAGGCGGAGCCCCGGTGGTTGCGCGGATCGCCAAGACGATGGGGATCCTGACGGTAGGCGTTGTGACCAAGCCGTTTAAGTTCGAGGCGAAAAAGCGGATGTCAAACGCCGTCAGCGGCATCGAGAACCTGAAAGAGAATGTAGATACGCTGATCGTGATTCCCAATGACAAGCTCCTTGAGATCGTAGACAGAAGAACCACAATGCCGGACGCCCTGAAAAAGGCGGACGAGGTGCTCCAGCAGGCCGTACAGGGCATCACGGACCTGATCAACCTGCCGGCGCTGATCAACCTGGATTTCGCGGATGTCCAGACAGTTATGAAGGACAAGGGCATGGCCCATATCGGTATCGGTGCGGCTACCGGTGATGATAAGGCGATTGAGGCAGTGAAGATGGCGGTATCCAGCCCGCTGCTTGAGACGACGATCACAGGCGCATCCCATGTGATCATCAATATCTCCGGAGATATCTCCCTGATGGATGCCAACGACGCGGCCAGCTATGTCCAGGATCTGGCAGGCGACGACGCGAACATTATCTTTGGCGCGAAATACGATGAGTCCGCTCAGGACGCGGCGACCATTACAGTCATCGCTACCGGGCTGGAGGAGCCGGCGGAGGCGCCGAATATCATGTCCGGACTGGGTTCCAGGCTGAACGGGGGATCCTTAAATATTTCCCGGACTGCTTCCGGCCAGGCGAAGCCTGTTTCCGGTACCCATCAGACCGTGAACATGAATTCCATTCAGAGACCGAAGAATCCCACTCCTTCCGTTCAGCCGAAGGATATCAAGATTCCGGATTTCCTGAAGAATACGAGAAAATAACAGATTGGACAGAAAATTTTTTTCAGCCCTGCGATTTTGACAAAAAAATCGCAGGGCATTTTATATACTGAAATCAGATTGGGTTGCCGGGAGGTGAAAAGAAATATATGAATGGTATGTAGATGTCTTTTTCCTGCTCAGTTTCCTGATGGATTTCTGCGCCCTTTTAGCGGCGGCTGTCTGCTGTAACCAGAAAGTTATCCTGCGCAGGCTGTTTCTGGGTCCTGCGGCGGCGGTGGCGGTATCCACAGGGCTCCTGCTGTGTTTGCCGGGCTACATCAGTTATGTGATCCTGAGCCATGCCATCGTGCAGCCGCTGACGGTATGGTTTGTGTTCCGGCCGGGTTCCCTGCGGGATTTTCTGCGGCTGTGGCTGAATGTGTATCTGGTTCTCATTGTGGCGGGAGGCGTACAGCAGTGGATCCGGCTGCAGACGGGGACAGGATCTGCGGGGCTGATCCTGTTCTGGGGGATCCTGGCTGCGGCGCTGTTCGCGGTCTGGCAGTGCCGGCAGAAAGTCCTGTGCAGGGTATGTCTGGTGGAACTGTGCCTGAAAGGGCAGACTGTCACGCGGAAGGCGTTCTGTGACAGCGGGAACCTGCTGCGGGATCCGGCCAGCGGGGCGGCGGTCAGCATTTTGATGAAACAGGCGCTGCCTGCGGAATGGGCAAAAGCACTGGAAGGAACCGCCAGCCGGATCCCGTATTTCACGATCAGCGGGGGGATGGCGGAAATAGAGGTTGTCACCCTGGATAAAATGAAGATTTTTCAGAGAGGTACGGTGAAAGAGATAGATACTCCGAAGATCGGCCTGCGGGAAGGAGAACTGATGCGGGCGCCCCGGGTACAGATGCTGCTGAACGGAAGCTATTGCTGATGTGGGGGATGGAGAATGAATAAGGGAGAGAAGACGTATGTATCTGAAAGTATCAATACCCGGACGGATTCAGCTGAAGCTGGTGCCGACCCTGCAGAACCTTCTGTTTTTGAAATCCAATGAGATTCATTATATCGGGGGCGCCGATGTGCTGCCGCCGCCGCTGAAGACAGAGGAGGAGAATGACTGTATCACGATGCTGGTTACCCGGAAGGATCCGGACGCCAGGGCGGCCCTGATCGAACACAATCTGCGCCTGGTGGTCTATATTGCAAAAAAGTTTGACAATACGGGCGTGGGAGTGGAGGATCTGATTTCCATCGGGACAATCGGGCTGATCAAGGCCATTAATACATATAACCCGGCGAAAAAGATCAAGCTGGCCACGTATGCGTCCCGCTGTATTGAAAATGAGATCCTGATGTATCTGCGCAGGACCAGCAAGATGAAATTAGAGGTATCGTTTGACGAGCCGCTGAACGTGGACTGGGATGGAAATGAGCTTCTGCTCTCTGACATCCTCGGCACCGACGAGGATATCATTTATCGGGATATGGAGACGGAGGTGGAGAAAAAACTCCTGAAACGGGCGATTGGCAGGCTCTCCCCGCGGGAGAAAAAAATCATCGAGCTGCGCTACGGTATGGCCTCGGCGGACGGGAAGGAGTACACCCAGAAAGAGGTGGCAGACCTGATGGGGATTTCCCAGTCCTACATTTCCCGGCTGGAAAAAAGGATCATAAAACAGCTGAAAAAAGAGATTATGAAGTATGAGTAAAACTGTTACAATTCTGTTAAATTTCTGTGAGAAAGGTTGATGATTGGGAAAAAACAGTTACAATGGGAAGTGGTTTACTGGGAATTATGTTCGGATAGCCGTTTGCGGCGGAACTACCATCAGACAAAAAACAGGGGGACTGACTTTGGAACAGAAGAAAAAGATACGGCAGGAATTAGAGAAACAGAAGATAAACAGCGCCCGGGCCTGGAAGATCCTTTTGGCAGCCGGGATCGCGCTGGCAGCGGTTTATATTGCCGGATGCTGTTATTACCGGAGTCATTTTTACGGCGGCGGGACAGTGTTCGGTATTCCCATGCGCGGCCAGACGGCGGAGGCTTTAAAAGAGCAGATCCACCAGAAGGTGGGGGAATACCAGCTGCAGATCACCACCAGGGACGGGCAGGAGATCATTTCCGCAGAGCAGGTTGGGCTGCAGTATGATGACCAGGGCGAAGTGGAACAGCTTTTGGAGGAACAGAAGACAGCGGCCTGGTTCCTGATGGCGGCCTCGCCGAAGGATGACAGGGATATCCATATGACGCTGGATGAAGGGAAGCTGGAGGAAACGATCCGCGGGCTTTCCTGCATGCAGGAGGCGAATATGACGGCGCCCACCGACGCCCATCTCGAATATGTGGACGGCGCCTTTGCCATCCAGCCGGAAACCTATGGGAACCAGTTGACATATGAGACGGTCTATGAGACGGTCAGGGATTCCCTGACGGCGGGGGAGACAGAGATTTCCCTGGATGAGCTTTCCTGTTATGCGGCTCCGCAGATTTATCAGGACGATGAGAAGCTGCAGGAGGAGTGTGATGCCGTCAACCGGATGATCGACGTGCAGATCACCTATGATTTCAGCGACCGGCAGATGGTGGTTGACAAGTCTGTGATCAAGGACTGGATTACGTTCGGCGACAATTACACCTACGGACTGAACCGGGAGGCAGTGGACGACTATGTTTACAACATGGCTTATGATACGGACACCTTCGGCCTGAGGAGAACCTTCCGGACCCATGGCGGGCAGGAAATTACGCTGAAGGGCGGGGACTATGGCTGGTGCATTCATAAGTCCAAGACCGCAGAGCAGTTGATCGGACTGATCGAGGCCGGGGAATCGGTGACGGTGGAGCCGGTGTATCTCTACAGCGGCATTTGCCGGGATACGAACGATATCGGCGGCAATTATGTGGAGATCAGCATCGCGGCGCAGCGGATGTGGGTGTACAGAGACGGGCAGTGTATTGTGGATACGCCGGTGGTGACCGGCAATCCGTCCAGGGGATGGGATACCCCGGCGGGAGGCGTCTGGGCGGTGGACGCACGGATTTCGCCCTATACGCTGACCGGCCAGGACTATAATTCGGATGTGACCTACTGGCTTCCCTTCAATGGGAATGTGGGGATCCATGACGCCGACTGGAGGAGTTCTTTTGGCGGCAGCATCTATAAGACCAACGGATCCCACGGCTGTGTGAATACGCCGGTATCGGCGATGAAGACGGTTTATGAGAATGTGCAGATCGGATATCCCATCGTCGTATACTGAGATCCGCAGTTTTTCCTGACCGGGATGGCGGTGCGGGAAGGCGCAGGATAAAATCTGAATGCAGAGGAAGAGGAACATATGAGCAGAAAAGGTGTGGAAAAAAAGAGGGCAGGACGGGCGGCCAATACGGTGATACTGATCCTTGCGCTGGCGGTGATGGCGTTTGCCCTGTACAAACTGATCCCGATCCTGATGGACTATAAACAGGCGGCGGACAATTACACGGAGCTGGCGCAGGAGTATGTGGACACGGCGGATGTGGACGGCCAGGTGGAAGAAGGGTACGACTGGGCAGGCGTGCAGATCGATTTTGACAGCTTAAAGGCAGTCAATCCGGATGTGGTGGGCTGGATCCGTTTTGACGATACGGATGCGGTCAATGTGGATTATCCGATCCTGCATGCGGCGGATAACGATACCTATCTTTACCGGGATATGCTGGGAGAGCGCCATTCTTCCGGGAGTATCTTTTTAGAGGCTATGAACGCGCCGGATTTCTCAGACTATTACAACATCCTGTATGGTCATAACATGAAGAACGGCAGCATGTTCGGCACGCTGAAAAAGTACAACCGGGACGAGAATTTCTATGACGCCAACCAGTATTTTACCATTTACACGGAGCAGGGCGCTTTCCGGTATCAGATTTTCTCTTATGAGAATGTGGCGGATGACAGCGAGATCTATACCGTCGGGTATGCGCCCGACGAGCAGTACCAGGCGCTGATCGATCAGATGGTTTCCGGTTCCATGAAGGATACGGGGATCGTTCCCACGAACCAGGACCGGATCGTGACCCTTTCCACCTGTTCCTCCAGCGATACCATCCGCTTTGTGGTGCACGGCGTGTGTATCGATCAGAAGCTGTATGGGCAGTAGGGTTCAGCAGTTTATGGTCAGGTAGTTTTTCATGGTTTTGAGGGCGTTTTTTTCCAGGCGGCTGACCTGGGCCTGGGAGATGTGGATCTCGGAGGCAACCTCCATCTGGGTTTTGCCCTCAAAAAAACGGAGACGGATGATGCGGTTTTCACGGTCGTTGAGCCGCTTCATGGCGTCGCTTAAGGAGAGGTTTTCCACCCAGCGCTCCTCCCGGTTTTTCTTGTCGCTGATCTGGTCCATCACGTAGAGGGGTTCCCCGCCGTCGGTGTAGATGGGGTCATAGAGGCTGACCGGGGTCTGGATGGCGTCCAGGGCGTAGACAATATCCTCGGTGGGAATGCCGGTTTCTTTTGCAATATCGTGGATCGTCGGTTCAGAATTGGATGTCCGCATCATCTGTTCCCTGGCCTGCATGGCTTTGTAAGCCGTGTCGCGCAGGGAGCGGCTGACGCGGACACTGTTATTATCCCGGAGATAACGGCGGATCTCCCCCACGATCATGGGGACGGCGTAGGTGGAAAATTTCACGTCCAGGGTGGGATCGAAGTTGTCGATGGATTTGATCAGGCCGATGCAGCCGATCTGGAACAGGTCGTCCACATTTTCATTGCTGGAGGCAAACCGCCGGATTACGCTTAAGACCAGCCGGAGATTTCCCTTGATGTAGGCTTCCCTGGCGGACCGGTCCCCCTGTCTGATTTTCCGGAAAAGTTCTGTCTTTTCTTCCTCTTTCAAGATCGGGAGCGTGGAAGTATTGACTCCGCAAATTTCAACCTTATATGCTGCCATGTGTGTTTGTTACCTCCGGTAGATTCTGTGGGGCTGCTGTAGAAGATACGGCAGCCGTTCTTTTTTCTTTACACAAAGAGTGTGTCAAATGGGGCTTTTTTATTCCTGAAAATTTGAAAAGTTGAAGCTGGGGGATGCAGGGGGGCTCCCCCCTCTTGAAAAGCAGTCGGTACATGTTATATGATATACAGGATTGGAAGGCTTTCATCAGTACCATCAAACAGGAGGGGGTATTTCTATGACAGAAGCAGAAAAAAATATGATTGTCCGAAAACTGTCAAACCGGATCCGCAGGAGCGGTTTTATTAAACTGAGTGCGTTAAAAACTGTTTTTGGGCAGGAGGATATCAGCCTGGAGCTGTATCCGGCGTCGGGGCTGAAAAAGTGGATTGCAGACCATTTTCCGGAATTTTCAGTGATTGGGAATAACGGCTATGAAACACTCCGTATGGCGGACGACAGGGTGGCGAAGGCATGGATGATTCTCGAAAACGAGATTTTACAGAAAGGTAAGATCCTGATGTCAACCATCCCGAATCTTTTGAACAATTCGCCGGAGAATATTAATTATAAACTTCTGGCAGACGGGATGCGCCTGGGAGAATGGATTCAGGCTGTGTTTCCGGATTTTAAAGTGTCGGAAGACAATTTGTGGCTTTCCCATGGAAAAGAAGACGATGCGATACCGGTACCAGTACCCAAACCGGCTTCTAAACCGGTTCCCCAGAAATCAGAGCTGGCAGAGATACAGCAAATGCATGTTTCTGCTTATATGAACTGGTGGAACGTGAATATAAAAAAGCTGCGCCTTTTTAATGAAGAACTGACAGAAGACATGGCCAAAACGTCGATCGCTCTCCAAATGTCAAAGATCCTTCTTGGGATGGACAGCTTCCTGATTGACGGCATGGAGGAGGAAGAGCCGCGGCTCGCTTTTGAAACAGGCTTAAAGAAAAGCGGCAGCGATGAGAGTATTTACTGTATTTTAGTCCCGAATCCCAAAAACCTGGACGGTTCAAAGCAGACATTTGCCCAGGGAGGTTTCTGCTGTGCAGATGACGGGACAGACCTGGGCTGCTGGGTGAAAGAACATCTGAAGTCCGCGGTTCACAGAGTTCCCTGTTCGGTGCTGGATGAAAAGGCGGGGGAGGTCGGCGAAAAAATGGAACAGCTGGCGCCGGTTCTGCAGCAGTATCTGGATTGCCTGGGCAGCGGGAAGATTCCCGGTGAAGCAATCGCCGGACGGATCGCAGCGTTTGAAGCAGACTGTGTAAAATTGCGTCAGCTGTATTATGGCGTCCTGCAGCGGCCTTATCCGGAAGAGAGTACGATACGGCAGATCCGTGAACTGGCGGACGGAAAAAATATTTTACTGGAACAGGCGGGAAAAGCAATTTCTGATTTCTCCGAGATTGCCGGAAAAACGCATGAATTTTTTGTTCTGTATTCTGTGGTGGCAGAGCAGGATATTTCTACGCCGCGCAGGGACCAGGAGCGTATGGCTTCTGTATCTGCCGGGATCCATGAAGCGGTGGATTATGGCGTACTGCTGTCCATGCTGGGATATTACAAAGATCTGAGAGATGTCATGGCCGCAAAAAGTATTGTGGATGAGGGGGTTATGGAAAAAATCGAGCGGGTGACTTCTCATTTTGTGGAATTTACCTCCGAACGGATCGCCGCAAAAATATTAGTGGGAACCCAGCCGGAGGAGCGGGAATATCTTTCCGGGCTGGATGCGGTCGAAAGCCGGGTCAGAGAGTGCCGGGCTGCGTTTGAGGATACCGACGCAGGCGGCGGGGAAACTGTCGAAAGACCCGATCCGGAAGAACTTCTGTATAAGATCAATACCATCGGCAGAGATCTTTATGCAATCCACAAAATAACAAAGTGCCTGTGTGAAAATACAGTGGCGAAGATGCTGGTCTTTGGTGAACGGGAGGCTTTACGGGATTACTTTGCAGAGAACCCGACAGATCCTTTCTGCACAGAGGCGGGAATGGCAGTGCTGAAACAGGGAGATCTGCCTGCGGACATGACTTTCCGGGCGGCGGCAGAGCGTCTTTACCGGGTGATCGGAAATGATGGGGGGCTGGCTGAGTGCTATGATATCATGGGTCTTCTGTTTGATGAAGAAAAGAGCTTCCATGCATTGCTGGAATTATACCGGCATGAAGGGAAAAAAGAAGCGTATATGTATCTGTTTCATAACTATGCCAGTGAAAACCATACCAGCCTGAAAGAGCAGGCTGCGTATCTGGGAATCCTGTGTGAAAGCGATCCGTCTGCGGCCCGGGTATATTTAAGCGAGCATTGTTTCTTAATGTACCAGCCTGAGGTCATTAGCCAGTGTCTGCTGCTGCCGGATCAGATTCTGGATCCTGAAGAAAAGCAGAAATTTGCAGAACGTCTGGAATGTTTTGCATCTGCCGGCGAAATGAATGATTTTGAACAGGCGGTCTGTGAGGGTGATACCGACAGGATTCGCGAATTTGTCCTGCAGGAGGCAAAATTAAGCGAACTCGGCTATTCAGAAGAGGAAGCTGCCAGAATCAGGAAAGCCTGCAGCACGAAAGAAGACAGCCCATTTGGCGAGGGGGACACGGCTGTCAATATCGGGCGGAGATTTTACCGATATCAGAAAAATAAACATTCCCTGGCGGAATATTACATGTGGAAGGGAATTGCCGATAACCGGGATGTTCCTGCGGCGGAATTGATGGTTCTTCTTGCTGAGGAAGGCAGATGGGATGAATGCTGCAAATTGTATGAATGCTTCCGCGCAAAGTATTCTCAGAACGGATCCTGCAGGCATCTCTATTTACTGGCACGAATCAAAGAGGATCCGGTATCTGCCATGGATTATATCCGCGCAAATCTTCAGGAATGCCTGGCCTTCATGGCCGGTACACAGACATGGGTCAGCGACGCTGTCTCCGGACAGGAGAGCAGTGAGGACAGAGAAGTCTCCGCGTTCTACTCCCGGATCAGGAGGTTAAGTCTGCTTCTGAATGATCCGCTGCTGAGGAGTATCATCTGTCTGGAACGCTCCCTGAGAGAATACGCCAATTCTGAGGCTGCGAAGAAGCTGGGAGTCCGGGATCCGTTTGCGTCTTCGATCGCAGGCGTGTATCAGGCAGAGGCTTACCCGCATGGGATGGACGCGTGCAGTATTGCCGGCCGTATTTATGCTATGGCGGGAAATTATCAGAACGCGGCAGAAATGTTTGCGAAATTTGCGGTTCCTGACTTGCAGGCAGTCCATCTTTTGCGTGATATTTATCTGGATACAGGAGATGAATCTGCTTTATTGTCCCTGATGCAGGAGTATCCTGCGCTCAGAGATGAAAATGAGGGATTATATCTGGATCTTTTATTTAAGAGAGAAAATTATCTTAAATTTGCCTCCGAATGTGCAGTGAAAGAAAACAGCTGGGGCAGGATGATGCAGCTGTTTATTGCCAAACTGAAGACCGTTGCGGATCACGATCGGATTCCCATGCCGCAGATTACGAATCCTGATGATGCAAAATCAGAAGCAGCATGGTATCAGGCCTGGGGGGCACTGCTGATCCATACGCTGTATGAATGCGGGAGGCAGGAAGATGTGAATCGGATCCTGATACAGCTGTTTGATCAGTGGATCAGAGTATTTGACGCAGATGTGATCCGGACGATTGTCACAGGCGAGGGAAGTTTAAGTGAAACGAGCCTGCTGTCCATCCAGCGCCAGGCTGTCGAAACGCATCATCCGGAACTGGCGCTTTACCTGTATCATGTGCTGGGCGTCGGGGAACTGGAAGATCTGTCGGCGGCATTCCTCAGCCAGGTGACGGAGCGGCTTCCGGACTTTACGCTGGAGGAACTGAGGCGGCTGCGGGTAATCTATGGCGATGCGGTAAAGAATTTAGAAGGAGAGATTGATCTTCTGGAGATCCGGCAGATTTTGTCAGAGGACGCAGGCGATGCGGAAGAGAAAGGCGACAGGATAGGCCGCATTCTCTCAGATTTTCCGCAGGATGAGGCGCAGGTGCTTCCGCTGCTTCCGCTGCTGAAAGATGTAAGAATTCTTACAAATCCGCATGTGTATCACAGCCTGGTCAGTCTGGCCGGGACAGATGGACTGGCAAAAGAACTGGTACTGTTTTTCCACTCTCTGGGAAATGAGAGGGAACTGACGGGGCATGCTGAACTGCAGAGATGTGTATATACCCTGTATACGGATACCCTGATGCGGGGAGCCTTTCCGGAAGAAATTCTTGATTCTGCAGAGGAGCGCTGTATTTCCCATGTCAGGGCATATCATACAGTGGAGGGGCTGTTGTGTCTGTATTTCCTGAAATGCGAAAGAAACCAGACCAATCATGCAGAGTATATTCTGCGTATGCTGGTGGAGTATCCGCTGGATAATATGGACAGCCGGACCGGAGGCAGGATTAATAATCTTTTAAAGACGACTTGGGGCTATAACATACCCAGCTATTTTGATCTGTTTAAGAAAGTCCTGACTGAACTGAGAATGGATGAGATTTTTGAATACATGAAATTTGCGTCCAGCGTCAGTCCGAAACTGCAGCCGGGGGCTGCGGAGGCTGCAGCGGATACCAGCCAGACGAGGATGCTCTCAGAGGATGACAGTAATGAACTGATCCGGAAGCTGTACAGCAATCTTGGCAATCCGGAAGTCTGGGAACAGAGTGTTTCGCTGCCTATCCAGGATAACCCGGTTGCTTACAGCAAGCTGCTGTATATCAACAGCATTTACAATGCGGATGGATGTGAAGGATGTGCCTCCTACTGTGAAAAGTATGAGCAGAAGGAATTGCTGCTGCAGACCCTGCTGAACTGGGCGAATGCCAAAGATGATCAGACTGTGGAAAACTGCCGGAAATATATGGAACACAGGCTGACTGAAAATCCTGAATACTTATCCTGTCTGGGAAATGACGCAAAAATGCCGGAACTTGTGAAAGCTGTCTGCGTCAGGTATAAGGGAAGCGAACCGGGACATTCCCTGATCCGGGCATCCCTTCTGATTGCAGAAAAGAGCGGAAATGCAGAGGCTTTGAATTACGGCATTGAATTTTACAAATCAGAAATTTTTGGAAAGAATTGTAATCTGGGAGTGGTGCTGGCTGCCAATCTTATGGCGGACGGAAGAATTTCTGAGGCAGGGGAGATCCTTGGGCAGCTGAAGGATGTTCTGAATCCCATGAACTACAAAGAACTGGTGGATGAGCTTGCCCGGAAAGATACGGACGAACTGCGCGAATGGGCGGATAATACGGAAAACCGGATGATGCTCCGGCTGATTATGCCGGACGGCAATATGCCGAGTATTCAGCAGCTGAATGAAATTACAGACGCGGGTATTGTAAACGGGCAGGTAAAGGAAACGGTTCATGTGATCGGACATATCCTTTCCATGTTTAAAAATGATTACGGGGCATATCACGCGCTGTTCCATCTGTGCTGTACAGATCCGGCCGGTTTTATTCCGGAACTCCACCGGTGCCTGCGGGAGCTGGTGCGGTTGCGGCCATCGAAAGGCGCTGCCTCCTACTACAGAAGAAGACAGCAGGATTATGCATATATGCTGGCTACACTGGATGCTCTCTGTATTGTGAACCAGTGGACCGGCCAGATTGAAGATTATGATTTTTCAAAAGATACCGGAGAATATTATCTGTTCCACGCATATTCGGATAAGACATATGCGAAGGGCGCTGCTATCAGTGAAAAGCGCAGGGAAGTTGCAGACTCATTCATGAACAGGAGTCAAAAACAGATCCGGATGCTTACGGAAGCGTATCTGGGAGCGATTACCGGAAACTGGAAGCCGCTGATTTTGCATGCCTGGAAGGAGGATAAAGAAGATATTTCCTTTGAAATCAGGGTTCAGGCGGATCCCGGCAATCATGGAGGGCTGATCCGGAGCCTGTTCGGAGTGTTGCTGGAGACCCCGGAAGAAGAGCGGAAGGAACTTCTGGACTGGCTGCGTCAAATGGCGGTGGGCGGCAGCAGAGAAACAAATCAGGAAATAGAATTTGTCATTCGTTTTTACAGGGAAGGCTGTTTTGCAAGGTGTGAACAGCAGACAGAATTTGGATCTCTGGAAAAGATTCTGCGGCATCCCTTTGAAGATTACAGCATGAGCGAAAAATGGGAGAAGCTGTATATCGATTCCGCGCTGAAGAAAAAAACGGATACGGATCTTTTGTTTGCGATGGTGTGGATGATCGGCGCCCTCGTCAAACATCCGTATTTCCAGGCGCAGTTACTGAAAAAGGCAGATTCCTATTTTGAAAAGGGGAATGATGCGTATGCCTCTGTTTTCTACAGCGCCCTGAATCTGCTGAGCCGTGGCCTGGAGCTGTATCCGGATGTTTTTGGCCGGCCGGATTATAAAAAAGCGCTGAATACAACAGACAGAATCAGGTGCCGTGAGCTCTATGAAGCCAGATATCGGATCACGGCGGCCTTTTCCAATGACCGTGCGGTGCGGGAGAAGATCAAACGCCGGGATTTCCATACCTGGAGCTGTCTGAATATGATCCTGACTCTGCTCTATTCCCCGCGCTGTGATGAAGTCCTGAGGCTTTCCCGCTTCTTTGGTAAAGGAAACCGGAAACTGGCAGAGGATATTCTGACTGCCTTTGATCCGTCTGTTCAGGATGAGGAAAAGTTAGAGCTGATTGGGAACCGGGCGAACGAAGTGGAAAAGGCATATTTCTGCTATGTGGTGAAGTATCCATATAATCCCAGGAATAGAGACGGTGCGATTACAGAGAGCTACGCGCTGACCAACTCAGATGTCAGGGAGCAGTATAATACAGAATATCTCCAGAGCGTAAGAGCGCTTGCGGGCAATTCCGCTATCAGCGGAAACAGGCCCAGAAAGCTGCTTTTATTGGAGTCCAGGAGACCGGATCCGAAGGCGTTTGAGCAAAAAGATCCCTCCCTGTGGGATCTGCCGGCAGAAGAGGCAATCCGGGAAAAAGTGATGACGGAGGAAGAAATTCCGGCGTTCGCAAGAGGGATCCTTCCGGCCAGGTATGAGGGAGATCTGGCAGATGTTCTGATAAGGCACGGGAAAATCCAGAATCTTGCGGCCAATATGCAGGATAAGCTGCAGCTTTCCCAAATCATCTGTCAGCATTATCTGGCGGATCGTCCCTCCGGGGAGGAACTCAACAACGCCCTGCTGCTGTATGGCTGTGATTGTTACTATGCAGCTCTGGCAGAAGGGAACTATGCCGGCGCTCATCAGATCCTGTTTGATCTGGTAAGAATCTTAAAATACAGGGATCCCAGCGGGGAAGGGGCTGAAGAGGCGAGACGAACCGTCCAGGAAGGACTTCTGATCCTGGTGAAGTCGTCCGGAGATCTGAAAAGCCTGCTGGATTGCTATGGAGAGAACCGGGGGCTGCTGCAGTATGTACGGGGACTGATTGCTGATGGATTAATCGGCGCGTGTGTGGCGCAGATTTTCAGCGTCCTGGACGGTCTGAGAAATTGTTATATGTCCACAGCGCAGGAGAACCAGGAGGTTTTAAGGGAAGAACTTTCTGTGAATTATCTCCGTCTGGAAGAAATTGAGACGAACCGCTGGATGGAAATGAAAAACAAAGTACAGAAGCTGATCAATGATGAGATCAATGAGCTGGATCAGCGGCCGGTACTTTCATTCGAGATCCTGAATCAGGGGAGCCAGCGTTATTATGGCAGTCTTTTTGGGGAAGTGCATAATATCGGAAAGATTGATGCCGAAGAAATCATTATCCAGGCGGCTTACAGTGACGGCAGCAGCAGTAACCAGTATATCCTGAAAAAGCTTTCCCCGGGGGGAAAGGCGGTATTTGAACTGGATTACAGCACAGACCACACCTGTGAACAGTTAGAGTATGTGGTGACAGCAGGTTTTCATTATGCGGATAAGACTCTTTCGTCCACGGTATGCAAGGGTACCCTGTTTCTTGAGGAAGGGGCGGAACCGGATTATCCTACAGGGCTTTTGACGGCGTATGCAGACGGCATCATGTTCAAAGTGGATGAGGAGACCGGCGAGATATACAGTCCCGACTTTGTAGGGCGAAGGAATGAAACGGCAATGCTGCGCAGCCTGGTGGCGGGGGACTCTTTTGAAGATTACAGGAGCGCTTTAATGTACGGGGTGCGGAGAACCGGCAAGACGTCGCTTTTGAATTACCTGGAAGCTTACATAGGGGAAAAGAAGGGACATATCATCTGTGTCAAGACAGACTGCCAGTCGATTCCGGCTACCGAGCCGATTCAGTACGTGTTTATTGAGCGGGTGATCGACACCGTGGAAAGAAAGCTCCCGGCCCTGAAAACAGAAAATGCCTGGGAGGAACTGAAGCATACCTGGAGTCTGGGGTATTTCTGCGCTGACCGGCAGCCGGAAAAGCTGAGTCTGTTTTATCTGGATGTGAAGGAACTCATCGGAGAGTATGGCCTGTTTCTGATCATTGATGAGATAGACCGCCTGTTTGAGCGCGTGGAGCAAAGCCAGATGAAATATCACAGAAATCTGGACAGCTTATTTGGTTCCGTCAGCGAAATACTGAACAGCTATGCCTGCAGGAAGGCAGTTCACCTGGTGATCTGCGGTTCCAACTGGCTGATCCGCTATAACCTGAAGGGCGACCGGAAAAACCAGCTGTTCCAGAGATTTGGAAAGCAGGTGCTGGAGGTTGGGAAGCTTCCGGAAAATGATGCGAAAGAATTGCTGTATCTGCCGTACCGTCCATATCCGCAGCTGATTATCACAGAGGAGGCTGTGAAATGGATCTGGGATTATGCAGGCGGCCTGGTGTGGCACACAAAATTACTGGGCGAGGAAGCGGTGGAACGGGCAAAAGAAAACGGGCGGTGTGTGGTATATCCTTCCGATGTGCGGCAGAGTATTCCGAAAGTCATCACGGATCTGTGGTGCAAACAGTTTTATGAAGGCTGTGAGGAAGGGGAGGAGAGAGATCTGGTTGACGCCATGCAGAGCCTGGCGGCCAAGAAAGATGCATATGTCCATCTGAATCAGCTTTCCGAATTGATGAGCATATCCAGGGTGGAGATACAGCGGGTGGTCAAAGTCCTGACCGGGCTGAAGATTCTCTCTGTCCATCCGATTGATTCCCAGTTGTATAAGTTTGAACTGGACATCTACAGAAGATACTTCAGGACAAACAGTTCAAAGTACGGACAGGTGCCGGAAGAACCGGATATTTTCCAGATCCGGCAGCCGGAAACAGGAAGCGCAGAAAGCCGGCCTGCCGTGGCAGAAACCAGTGATGACAGTGAATGGTATGATTTTTAGGAGGAGCAGAAAATGGGATTTAATCCGTTTATTGATGATTTTCCGGTGGAGTCAGCCGATGAGTGGGTCGGGGATCAGACGCTGATCGAGATACTTCGGAACAGTGCGGGTACCAGAACCAATACATATATTGTCGGTCCGGAGGGAAGCGGAAAAACTTCCCTCTTAAGAACTGCATTTACGCCGGAATACAGGAGGAAAATGGCAGAAACCAGAAAAAAGTTAATATACTTTGCGGATCTGTCCAATAAAAGCGATGGTAACGATATCTGTGAGTATCTGGCGGACCGTCTGAAACTGTCTCTGAACCAGCTGATCCGCGACAGGGAACTCCTTTCGGAGATTCATGAACTGACCGGGGAGATTTCTGCAATGCCCGGACAGGCCAGATTTCAGAATTTTATGCAGGTGCTTCATGATAACTGGGGATATATGGCGGTGATTATCATGGATTATTTTGAACTGTTCACCATGTCGAACTCTGTCACGCAGGCGCATCATGACTGTTTGAGGAGCCTGATTGAGAGCGGCCAGATCCAGTGTGTGGTGGCGACCAATTATGATCTGTCGAAGGATTCCCTGCCCAGGGATATCCGCGGTTCCTATTTCCTGCAGAAGTTTACAAATCCCATAGAGATGACCTGTTTCGCAGAAGATGATATCGGTGTTTACCTGTACCGGAAGCAGGAAGGCGGCGGGATCATGATACCGGATGCCATGAAGACACAGATCTTCCGGTTAAGCGGCGGAATCCCCAGGTTTGTAAATATTCTGGCCAGGCAGCTGTATGCCAGCGGAGCGGCTCATAATGGCAGGATCCAGGTAAAGGAAGCGGTCAGGGAGGCGCGGGCACAATGTGAGATTGTTATGGACGGCTGGTGCAAATTGCTGACGGACGCGCAGCTGGATGTGATGCGCCTGCTGGCGTCAAACGCTTCATCCAATGCCGAATACGCCTGTTATGACTTTGCAGGATCCGCATATGAAACGGCGGTAAGCGCCCTGCTGCACCGGGGGTTATTCCGGAAAGCGGTTTGCCAGGATCAGAATGGCAATCCTGTCTGCAGGGATTTCCTGGTGAGGTTTAATTCCCTGCTGTTTCAGTATTACTGTCAGGAGGGGAGGATGGCGGATGCCGCCAACCAGAATCCCTTACCGGAGATTGAGAGAAAGCGCAGTGCAGATACCGGCCGGGGAGGAAATACCTATATTATCGATAAATATTATCAGGAAGGCGCTGTTGATGAGTCACAAAATGTTTCCGTGGAAAATATGCAGATTGTACAGGGAATATCTGTGAAAGATTTTCTGCAGCTGCTTGGCGGCAGCAGTCGGGAAGAATCAGGGCTTTTAATTGGCAGACGCCTGCAGAGGCAGATCAGCCAGTTTGACCGGGAAAAGATCCGGATAGAGATGAACCGGCCTGTCACGGACGCGGCCGAGCATGACAGGCGCGTTGACCAGGCGTTCGCGGAAGCCGGTCAGCAGATTTTCCAGGATGTGCAGGTGGATGAATATCAGGATATCATTGAGATCACGGAAACGGAACTGCAGACGCTGGATGAAAGATTCCTGTTGGCCAGAAACAGAATCCATCAGGATCTGAAAGATGATCTGCTGGACAAACAAAGTGAGCGGTGTCAGTTTTATATCAAAATGGCCGTCGTTGTGGAGGAGGCGCTGTCCATGCCGGGAATTGAGTTTGATGATTTTTCGGCGCAGCTGATTCTTTACGGAAAAGCCGCGGAACAGGCGCTCCGGGACAACCTGTTTGGCCTGTTCCAGGGGATCCCCGACCTGGCGGAGTACAGTCTGGGGAAGCGCCTGAATATTCCGGATGCCCGGGATAATTTTCGGCATATGGATGTGTCAAGGACATTTTTAGGGAATTTCGTCCATCTGATCCGTGCGAAAAAGACGTTTCTTGCAGAATTGTGCGCAGATACTGCTTTCCGTGCGTATTGCGGTGTGATTCCCGGGAACTGGAGCGCATGGTGGGGAAAGATGGCGGCTGATATCAACAGGATCAGGGAAATCCGGAATCTGGCCGGCCATGCGGATCAGCATTCACCGGAGAGGGAAAATCTGCGGCAGATGTATACGCTTCTGGTGGGAGACGGGACGACCGTCGGAATCCTGAACCAAATTCTGGCCGGCAGGGATCTGGCTCTTCGCTATCTTGCTCCGGCTATCAGCCAGAGCGACGCAGAGACGCTGATCGGGCAGTGCCTGGAGATGAAATGCACAAAAATAAAGTCGAATGGAGGTATCCGGGGAAAGCTTACAGATAGCGGTTATGAAGTGAATATCTCCCCGCGGAAGGTAAGCCGCTACAGGCAGGATACCGGGGCGGCCGGTACGATCCGGGAAAACAGCCTGCTCAGGGTAAGAATATTAGAGTTTAAGCATGACAGCGATAAAGATTTCTTCGCTGCGGAGATCGAGGGTATGGCCTGAGCAATACCCAAAGAAGAGGAGAGAGCAGGGCGCATTTTCCGGATAGAGGTGTGCCCTGCTCCCCCCTCCTGAAATCCAAACAGGGTATGTTATATTCTGATACAGAATCAAAACGATCCAATCTATACAGGAAACAGGGAGGAATATGAAAATGAGAGACAGATGTCTGCAGGCTATACGGCTGAACGCTGGCATTGTTGCGAAGATTATTTTTGCTATTGTCTGGAAGGTACAGGGAACATTTGAACCGGGGATCGGATGGCTGATCCTGATGCTTGCCGTATCGCTCTGGGTGCCGATGGGATTCACCATCAGCTTTGTGATCTGCAAGTTGGTGGGTGTGCTGGCGCTGGGATGGCCATGGATCATTTTAACAATAATTCTGGACGGGCTGATGATTGATTTCTACAGTTCCATAACCAGGTAAGCGATGAGATGCATTGCTGTAAACGGGGTGAACCGCAGCAGGCATGCGGAAGGAAATGCAGAAAATAGTGGGAGGTTCTTGACATCAGAAACGGATATGGTACACTGATGAAGTAAACATTTACAGAATGATGCGTTGAGTGATTGATAAACAGAAGGCTCAGTGCGTCAAAAATTCAGAAAATGAGAAAAGACACTGAGGCAGATGACAGGATGAACATGGGGCGCAGTGTCTTTTTTTGTGTTCCCGGTTCATGCTCATGAATGAATGGAGGTAAATGTTTATGAAGAAAATGATGGATGGATCTTTTGTATGTGAAATTTCTGTAGCTGCTGATTACAGCCTGCTCACCGCGGTTCCCTGCGAATATGGGAAAGATACGGTTGCCTATGCAGTGGAGCGGTTCTTCCCGAAGAGCAAAAGATTCTGCAGGGAATGTACACAGCGCAGCTGGGAGACACGCATCGCGAAAGGGCGTAAAGACAAAAAACAGGATTTTGCCTATGTCATTCCGGCGATCCTGATGGAGCTTCCGGGGAACTGGATCCGGGTCAGCGGGGAAATTGACGCGGTTGGGGTCCATGTCAGGAAGGTGGAAATCCTGAACGAGCACCCTGTTTTTGTGAAATCGCTTGCGGCGGCAGCGCAAACCCCCTATAATAAAAACAAAAAGAGAAGGTGAAGGATATGTCAACAGCGCCGAAAGCAAATCATACGATAGACGATATTTATGCACTGCCGGATGGGGAACGGGCGGAATTGATCGATGGCCAGATGTATCTGATGGCGCCGCCGAACACGCGGCATCAGAGGATGGCGGGTGAATTGTTCGGGGTAATCCGTGAGTATATCAGAAAGAACAAAGGTCAATGCGAAGTGTTTGTTGCCCCGTTTGCTGTTTTTTTGAATGCAAATCACAAAACGTATGTGGAACCGGATGTCTGCGTGATCTGTGACCGGGATAAAATTACGGAACAGGGCTGCGATGGCGCGCCGGACTGGATCATTGAGGTGGTATCTCCCAGCAGCTATCACAGAGATTATTTTGTTAAGCTTTTTAAATACAAGGCTGCCGGCGTCCGGGAATACTGGATTGTTGATCCGGATAAAAAGAGGGTGATGGTATATGATTTCGCAAATGAAAGCGGAAATGAATATACTTTTTCTGATTGGGTGCATTCGGTGACTTTGGAAGGGCTGGAGATTGATCTGGCGGAAATTGGCAGGGGCCTGTGAGAGATTTGCAGAATGTGTCTCAGTGCAGATGAAACAACATATGATAACAAAAATGCCTTAGCGGCAGGCTTTGTCAGCCTGCCGCTAAGGCATTCGCTGATGATAAATATGAAAAAACAGCTTCCCATACGATGGAAAGCTGTCCGATCAGATAAAAAGCTGATGACGGGAATTGAACCCGTGACCCCTTCCTTACCAAGGAAGTGCTCTACCTCTGAGCCACATCAGCCTGTCTGCTGTTTGCTGACTTATGTACTATACTATACCGGGCGATAAAAGTCAAATACTTTTTTCGTTTTTTTCCCGGTTTTTTTGAGCCGGTTTTTTGGGGCGTGGGCCCGTTGCTGTTCAGGCAGCCTTTGCCTTCCTTTTTCAAACCCCTTGTACGGGACGGCCGCTTTATGCTATCATAAAGACATTAAGCACCGGAGAGAGGGCTCAGTTATGTGTACAGATACGGATGACAGCAGACAGAAGAGAGAGCAGGTCAGGGCGCGGCTTTTGGAAGCGCCGGATGAGGAACGTCTCTGGGTGGCCATCGAGGCGTTTGCGGGCTGCCCCTTTTCCACAGCCAAGGCGCTGGAGCTTCAGGTAGTGACGGGGCCGAAGAAGTTAGGCGTATTCGGGGCCAGCTACATTTATCCGGTGTTTATTGAGATCGGCGTAATCCGGAGAACAGGAAAGGAAGACAGATGAAGTTCAGGGAACATAAAATCGATGCAGTGGAAGAGGGAAGTATTGCAAAAGAGATGGGGATCGCGCCGGGAGATGTGCTGCTGGCGGTAAATGGGAAACCCATCCGGGATGTGTTTGACTATCATTATCTGATCAATGACGCGGCGCTGAAGGTGCTGATTCGCAAGCCGGACGGACAGGAGTGGGAGCTGGAGATCGAGAAGGATTACTATGAGGATCTGGGTATCGTGTTTGAAAACGGCCTGATGGACGATTATAAATCCTGCTCCAACAAATGTATCTTCTGTTTTATCGACCAGATGCCGCCGGGGATGCGGGAAACGCTGTATTTCAAGGATGATGATTCCAGGCTGTCCTTTCTGCAGGGCAATTATGTGACCCTCACCAATATGACGGATGAGGATGTGGAGCGGATCATCACCTATAAGCTGGCTCCCATCAACATTTCCGTGCACACGACCAACCCGGAGCTTCGCTGCAGAATGCTCCATAACCGTTTTGCCGGGGAGGCGCTGGACAAGATCCGGCGGTTTTATGAGGCGGGGATCGAGATGAACGGGCAGATCGTGCTCTGTAAAGGGATCAACGACGGCCAGGAGCTGGAACGCACCATCGGCGATCTGGCGGAGTATCTTCCTTATATGGAGAGCGTTTCGGTGGTTCCGGTGGGGCTGACGAAATACCGGAAAGGGCTGTATCCGCTGGAGAGTTTTGAAAAGGCGGATGCCCTGAAGGTGCTGGAGCTGGTGGAAAAATGGCAGAAGATCTGCTTTGACCGCCATGGGAAGCATTTTATCCACGCTTCCGATGAGTGGTATCTGCTGGCGGAACGGCCGTTCCCGGCGGAGGAAGTCTATGACGGCTATGTACAGTTGGAGAACGGCGTGGGGATGATGCCCCTTCTGCAGAGCGAATTCGAGGAGGCGCTGCGGGAAGAGCAGGAGGAGCAAAGGAGACAGGAAAAGAACGAAGGATTTTTCCGCAGGGCCAGGAAATACCGGAAGCAGGCAAAGGAGGAGCCGAAGAAAAAACGCGTCCTGTCCATTGCCACTGGCAGGCTGGCGGCGCCGCTTTTGCGCAAGCTGGCGGCAGAGTTTCTCTGTTACCACTCCGATACGGAGATTTATGTTTATGAGATCCGCAATGACTTCTTCGGCGAGAAGATTACGGTATCCGGACTTCTCACCGGGCGGGATCTGAAGAAACAGCTGAAGGGACAGCCGCTGGGCGAAAAGCTTTTGCTTCCCTGCAATCTGCTGCGCAGCGGGGAAGAGGTTTTTCTGGATGACATGACGCCTGCGGAACTGGAAAAGGCTTTACAAGTCCCCATCCATATTGTAAAATCAGACGGAAAAAGCCTTTTAGAGGCGCTGAAGGACTGAGTGTGCTGTTTGTCCGGGAGATGGATCCGAAAGGAGGCAGTTCCTGTTTCCGGAAACAGGGCAGGATGCAGCACGGAGACAAAAAAAGTGAGGTAAGAGATGAGCAAACCAGTAGTAGCCGTAGTCGGCCGCCCGAATGTGGGGAAATCCACACTGTTTAACGCACTGGCGGGAGAACGGATTTCCATTGTAAAGGACACGCCGGGCGTGACCAGGGACCGTATTTACGCGGATGTGGAATGGCTGAATTATACATTTACCATGGTGGATACCGGAGGTATTGAGCCGGATTCCAAAGATGTGATTCTGTCCCAGATGCGGGAGCAGGCGGAGATCGCCATTGCCACTGCGGATGTGATTATTTTTATGACAGATGTGCACCAGGGGCTGGTGGACGCGGACGCCAAGGTGGCGGATCTTCTGCGCCGCAGCCACAAGCCGGTGGTTTTAGTCGTGAATAAGGTGGACAGTTTCCATAAATATGAGGCGGATGTCTATGAGTTTTATAACCTGGGTATCGGGGATCCGCATCCCATCTCCGCAGCCGGAAAGTTAGGGCTGGGGGATATGCTGGAGGAGGTGGTAAAGTATTTCCCCGACAGCAGCGGTGAGCAGGAGGATGACGACCGTCCCCGGGTGGCCATCATCGGCAAGCCCAATGTGGGGAAATCCTCGATCATCAACAAGCTGGTAGGGGAGAACCGGGTGATCGTATCCGATATAGCGGGAACGACCCGGGACGCGATCGACACGGAGATCCGCTATAACAAGAGGGATTACATCTTCATTGATACGGCGGGACTGCGCAGAAAGAACAAGATCAAGGAAGAGATCGAGCGCTACAGCATTATCCGCGCCGTAACCGCCGTGGAGCGGGCGGATGTGGTGATCTTAGTGATCGACGCCACCGAGGGCGTGACGGAACAGGACGCCAAGATCGCGGGGATCGCCCATGAGCGGGGCAAGGGTATTATCATCGCGGTCAACAAGTGGGACGCGATTGAAAAAAATGATAAAACCATGAACCAGCACACCGCCAGGATCCGGGAGATTCTGAGTTTTATGTCCTATGCGGAGATTATGTTTATCTCGGCAAAGACCGGGCAGAGGATGCCGAAGCTGTTTGATATGATCGACATGGTCATGGAAAATAATTCCATGCGGATCGCAACAGGCGTCCTCAACGAGATCGTATCGGAGGCCGTAGCCATGCAGCAGCCGCCTTCGGACAAGGGAAAACGGCTGAAGATCTACTATACGACCCAGGTGGCGGTAAAGCCGCCCACCTTTGTGGTGTTTGTCAACGACAGGGAACTGATGCATTTTTCTTATGTCCGTTATCTGGAAAACAGGATCCGGGATACCTTTGGATTCCGGGGAACGGCGCTGAAGTTCATTATCCGGGAACGGAAGGAAGAGTCATAGGAGCTGTACAGGAGACAGAAGATGTGTGTCGGTTCCGTTTACAGGAACCGATTTGCAGTAACAGATCAGGCATAAGGGAGAGAGTGTGATTATGATAACAAGTCGTATCATCGGACTGGTTCTTGGATATATATTTGGCCTGTTCCCCACCGGAAAGATCGTGGGGAAGGCGTACCACACGGATTTGCAAAAAAGCGGCAGCGGCAACACCGGCATGACCAATTCCATCCGGGTGCTTGGGTGGAAAGCAGGCGTGATCGTTTTCTTTGGCGACTGCCTGAAGGCGGCGGCCGCCATGCTGATCGTATGGCTGCTTTACCGTGATGTTTATCCGGATGCCGTGAAGATGCTGGAGCTGTATGCCGGCGTCGGCGCGGTGCTGGGACACAATTTCCCGGTGTACGCGAAGTTCAGAGGCGGCAAGGGGATTGCCAGCAGTGTGGGCATTGTCTTTGGTTTTGACTGGAGGATGGTTCCCGTCTGCGCGGCTTTGTTTTTCCTCTCCGTGGCCCCCACCGGCTTTATGTCACTGGGATCTCTGGGGATTCTGAGCGGATTTTTTATACAGACGATCGTGTTTGGCCAGATGGGCTGGCTGAAGGTGGCGTCCGAGCTCCTGCCGGAGGTCTACGTGCTGTCGGGGATCCTGACCGGGCTGGCTTTCTGGCAGCACCGGGCGAACTTAAAGCGCCTGGCTTCCGGTACGGAGAATAAATTTGCCCCGGCAAAGAAAAAAGGAAAAGAAGAACAGCAGGAGAACCCGGAAGGGAAATCGAAATAGGGAGGTTCCGGAAATGGCGAATGTAGCAGTGCTGGGAGGCGGCAGCTGGGGCTGTGCCCTGGCCATGGTTCTTCATCACAACGGGCATCAGGTAAAAGTCTGGATGCTCCGGGAGGCATCTGTGAAGGAAATAGAAGCAACCCATGAGTTAAGGGGGAAGCTGCCCGGGGTTCAGATCCCGGAGGGCATCCGGTTTAGCACAGACCTGAAAGCCTGTGTGGAGGGCAGTGACCTGATCGTGCTGGCGGTTCCCTCCACGGCCACCCGGAGTACGGCGGCAAAGATTTCCGGCATGGTGCCGGATGGACAGCTGATCGTGGTGGTATCCAAGGGGATTGAAGAGGATACGCTGATGATCCAGACGGAGATTGTGGAGAGTGAGATTCCCGGGGCGGATGTGGCTGTGCTTTCCGGGCCGAGCCATGCGGAGGAGGTCAGCCGGTTCCTGCCCACGACAGTAGTGGCGGGAGCTAAGAGCAGGGAAACAGCGGAGCGGGTGCAGAATCTTTTTATGAACGGGGTATTCCGTGTATATACCAGTCCGGACCTGCTGGGGATTGAACTGGGTGGATCCCTGAAAAATGTGATTGCCCTGGCGGCCGGGATGTCGGATGGCCTGGGATTCGGGGATAATACCAAGGCGGCTCTGATTACCCGGGGAATTGCTGAAATGTGCCGTCTGGCGCTGGCCATGGGAGCCAGGGCGGAGACGCTGAACGGTCTGTCCGGGATCGGCGACCTGATCGTGACCTGTGCCAGCCGTCACAGTCGGAACCGCAAGGCGGGCATGCTGATGGGACGCGGCTATACCATGGAAGAGGCCATGCATGAAGTCCAGATGGTGGTGGAAGGGGTCTATTCTGCCAAAGCGGCGCTGGCCCTGGCCAGGAAATATCAGGTGGATCTGCCGATTATCGAACAGGTGAACCAGGTGCTGTTTCATGGACAGAGCGCCAGGGATGCTGTAGAGGAACTGATGCTGCGGGACCGGCGGGTCGAAAATGACCGGCTGAGCTGGTAAAGATATGACTTTGCCGCAGGTTCGGGAGCATAGCCGGCAAAACAGGAGGAGAGAGCGATGATCCGGTGCAGTAAATGCGGAAAATTATATGATTATGATAAGTATAACGGGATTTGTCCGGCCTGCGCGCGGTATAACCGGGCGGACAGCGCCCAGATGGAGCAGGAGCTCCATGAACGCTACGACAGTATTCCCAATGCGCATGCGGCGGAAGAACACCGGAAAGAGGTTCACCGGAGGAATCAGGGAAGCGGGCGTTCCCGGCGGGGAATGGCGGCCGCCGTCTGTATCATCATCGCGGCGGCAGTGATCCTTCTGGGCGTGGTGCCGTTTTTGCGGACGGTGATACAGAGTCAGGGATTTACCGGACCGGACTTCCATCTGAATGCCGGGGCGCTGGGGGACGGCGGTATTTTTGGGGAAGAAAAGCAGGAGAATGAGCCCCATGTGGAATATGCCTGGATGAATTATGCCGGCCGGACCCTTGGGGAGATCAACTGGGGCGATCTGGCAGTCACCCTGAATGAGAGAGACGAAGAAAGCCTGGCTGCTGTGACGGACAAGGGGGACGGCGCCTATTATCTGATCAGTATCAATATCCAGAATGATTCGCCGGAGGATCTGTACCTTTCGGAGGTTGTCCCGGAGGATGTGGAATTTCAGGTCGAGGGGGAAGTGATTCCCTGTCAGGCTGCATTTTACAGCTACTACGGGCAGATTGATCCGGGTACCAACGGCTATCTGGACTGCCTGGTTTATTTTCCAGACGCGCTGACCGCACAGTATGAAGAAAACGGATCCATGCAGTTTTCCGGGACTCTGTCGGTGGAGGGGGAACTGCTGCCGGATTTTGAAGTGGAGTACTGGTTTGACTGACGCCTGAAAACCGGATCAGATTTTGAGAGCCCGCTCCGGCGGGCTTTTTGTATGAAAAGGAGAGAATAACAATCTGCCGAACATCAGAATCAAATATTTTTCAGACACTTTAAAGAGGCTGGAGTACATTGACGGGAAATCGGACTGGATCGACCTGCGGGCCTCCGAGACCGTGGAATTAAAAGAGGGAGAATTTAAGCTGATTCCTTTGGGGGTAGCCATGGAGCTGCCTGCCGGATACGAGGCGCATCTGGTGCCGCGCAGCTCCACGTTTAAAAATTACGGGATCCTGCAGACCAACAGCTGCGGTATTGTGGACGGGTCCTACTGCGGAGATGAGGATATGTGGCGGATGCCGGTTTACGCCACCCGCGATACAGTGATCCATGAAAATGACAGGATCTGCCAGTTCCGCATTGTGGAGAACCAGCCGCGCGTTACCTTTGACGAGGTGGTTTCCCTGGACAATGAAAGCCGGGGCGGTTTCGGGAGCACCGGCAGGCAGTGACAGACGCGGGGGCAGCACGGACGCAGCCTTCGGTAAAATGACAAAAAAATAACAGGACAATCGTCGAAGTGACCAAAATTTAGGTAAAAATAACCATAAAACGTCATTAGCGACAAGGCAAAGATGGTAATTTTGTTAAAATACCTAATGACATTTTCTGAAAATTCTGATACAATATAGCACATAGCAGTGAGGACGCTGTATTTAAGAGAAATATGGAGGATGACAGAAAATGGCACAATTATCATTGAAACATATCTTCAAGAGATATCCCAACGGATTTGAAGCAGTAAAAGACTTCAACCTTGAGGTAGAGGACAAAGAGTTTATCATCTTTGTAGGACCTTCCGGATGTGGTAAGTCCACCACACTTCGTATGGTTGCCGGCCTGGAGGAGATCACAGAGGGAGATTTCTTCATCGACGGGAAACGTATGAACGACGTGGAGCCGAAGGACAGAGATATCGCCATGGTATTCCAGAACTACGCATTGTATCCGCACATGACCGTATTTGATAACATGGCATTCGCCCTGAAGCTGAGAAAAGTTCCGAAGGAAGAGATCGAGAAGAAAGTTCATGCAGCTGCAAAGATCCTGGATCTGGAGAAGCTCCTTGACCGTAAGCCGAAGGCTCTTTCCGGCGGACAGAGACAGCGTGTTGCCATGGGTCGTGCTATTGTGCGTGAGCCGAAGGTATTCCTGATGGACGAGCCGCTCTCCAACCTGGATGCGAAGCTGAGAGTACAGATGAGATCTGAGATCGCCGGCCTGCATCAGAGACTGGGCGCTACCATCATCTACGTAACACATGACCAGACCGAGGCTATGACACTTGGTACCAGGATCGTTGTTATGAAAGACGGTGTGATCATGCAGGTAGATTCTCCGAAGAAACTGTATGACGAGCCGGATAACCTGTTTGTTGCAGGATTTATCGGATCTCCGCAGATGAACTTTATGGATGCCGTTGTAGAAGGAAAAGGCGATGAAGTATTCCTGAATATCTTCGGCAATTCCTACAAGATGCCTGCCAACAAGGCAAAGGCGTTAAAAGAGGGCGGATATATCGGCAAGACCGTTGTGTTCGGCGTACGTCCGGATGATATGGATGATTTCCCTGAGTTTATTGAGAAACATAAAGGGTATCAGCTCCAGGCAGAGTGTACCGGATATGAGCTTCTTGGTTCCGAAGTATTATTATACTACACCATTGAAGGTCTCACCATGACGGCAAAGGTTGATGCGAGCACACCGGCACGCTACGGCGATCAGGTAAGCATTGCGTTTGATATTGATAAAGCTCATGTCTTTGACAAAGAGACAGAGCAGATCATCTGCCACTAAGATTTTGTATTTGATGAAAGACCGGGTATGGTTTCCGTACCCGGTCTTTTTGGCTGACCCCCAAAAGAGGGGCGGCTGCCGGAGGTATGTATGAAGCAGATCATTTCCACAAAGAAGCTGAACCAGATCCTGGAAGAGTTAAAGGAGATCTCCAGGATGGATTTTATGATTTTTTCTGCAGGAGGGGAACAGGTCGCAGGAACGGTGCAGGAGGAGTTCGGGGAACTGGCGGTACAGTTTGTACAGTCTATGGCGGAGACCCAGGTGGCCCGCGGATGGATCTATTTCCGGGTAGAACTGGGCGCAAAGACGGAATATGTGCTCCTCTGCAACCGGAATGCAGAAACAGAATCTGCCTATATGATCGGCCGTATGGCGCTCTGTCAGATCCGGCACTTATTTTTGGCTGTGCGGGATCCGGAAAATAAGAAAAATGTGCTGCGCCAGATCCTGAATGGCGAGCTGTCCGGGGAAAAGCTGGCTGAGAAATGCCATCAGGTGCAGCTGAGGCCGGAGAAATACATGATTTATGTCATCCAGTACAAAACAGACCAGGACTCTGTTCTGGTAGAGACTGTGAAAAACCTGTTTATCAGCGGCAGCGCAGATTATGTGATCGAGATGGACGGAACCAGGACCGTCCTGCTGAAGCATACCGGGGATATTCCGGATGAGGACTACGCGCAGTATGCCAGGATGATTGTGGATAACCTGCAGACAGAGGCCATGGTAAATGTCTGGGTCGGCTACGGGGAGCCGATAGATCTGTATGAGAAAATGAATGAATCATATACCAATGCCTGTACGGCGCTGAAGATCGGTATGGTTTTTTACGGGGCGGAGAAGGTGTTCTGCTACAGCCGGCTGGGGATTGCCAGACTGATCTATAAGCTTCCGGCAGATCTGTGTGAGATTTTCCTGCGGGAGGTTCTGGGGGAAAATATGGCGGTGGATTTTGACGATGAGATGCTGACGACCATCAACCAGCTGTTTGAGCACAACCTGAATATTTCGGAGACCGCAAGGCACCTGTTCATCCACCGCAATACGCTGGTATACCGCCTGGAGCGGATCGAGAAACGCCTGGGTCTGGATATCCGCTCTTTTGAGGACGCCATGATCTTCAAAATTGCCATGATGGTGCGGATACATTTGAATGAACTTCAAAAGGAAACGTTGTAAAATGGCGGTCGGGATGGTAGAATAAAAGCAGTTGATGCCGCAGGGCCAGAAGAGGCGGGGCATCGTACATAAAGGAGGAGCAGGGGATGGATCTGTTAAAAAGCCTGCAGGCACTTTTCGGCATAGATTCCGCTGCGCGGATGGACAGGGCTGCGCCGAAGGATGAGTTCCGGCAGCATCAGGATCATGATCTGTATAAGAAGAATATCAGGCTGAAAGAGCAGCTTGATGAGGCCAGGGAGCGCATTTTGCAGCTGGAAAATCAGCTTGGCAGCATGGAAGAGGAGAGTACAGAGGTGGAAAAAAATTTGGAATCCAAAAGAGAGGAAATCAGTCAGATGACTGCCGGGGTGACAGCACAGATCCGGGAAATGTCCGACGCCCTGGAAGTTAAGCTGAACCAGTTAGAGGTAAAGACGGTAGAGCAGTTTGGCAGGATGGCCGGGGAACGCCAGGAACAGGCGGAAGGCATAGAGCAGATCAGTGAGCAGCTTGGAGAGATCCGGGGGTCGCTGTCCCAGCTGGATGAGATCCGGGCTTCCATGCAGCAGATGGCGGAGATCCGCAGCATGCTGGAGAAGTTAGAGGATCAGAGGATATCCATCGTTGCCATCAACGAAGCGGCGGATGAGTTAAAGGGCAGCATTGCGGAGAAGATCCATGCGGAAAATGTAAAATGCTACCGGAATATGAAAAGTCTGGTGACGGATCTGGAAGTAAAGATGGAGCAGATGGAGCTGGGGGATGAGAGTTTAAAAAAGATCAGAAAGTCTTTCAAGGGCATGAAATTTTTTGCCTTTTTTGCCTTTGCGGATTTCATTCTGTTGATTGTATATATTCTTTTCTGGATGGGAGTATTTTAAGAGATGGAGTCAGAGAAAACGAGAAAAGTATGGGTGGTGGGACATAAAAATCCGGATACGGATTCGATCTGTTCCGCCATTGCCTATGCCAATTTGAAGAATAAGACAGACGATGGCGAGTTCATCCCCAAACGGGCGGGAGAGCTGAATGAGGAGACGAAATATGTCCTGGATACCTTCGGCGTCAGGACTCCCTGCCTGATCACGGATGTGGGAGCCCAGGTGAAGGATATCGAGTTCCGGCAGTCGCCGGGGATCAGTGAGACGATTTCCCTGAAACGCGCCTGGGAGATGATGAAGGAGCAGGATGTGGTGACCCTGTCGATCACAGATGACGACGACAACTTGGTGGGACTGATTACGACGCAGGATATTACCACATCTTACATGGACGTTTACGATAATTATATTCTTTCCCGGGCAAAGACCCAGTACCGGAACCTTCTGGATACGCTGGAGGGGACTCTGGTCTGCGGGGATGAGAACGCGTATTTTACCAGCGGGAAGGTGCTGGTGGGGTCTGCCAACCCGGAGATCATGGAGGAGTACATTGACGACGGGGATCTGGTGATCATGGGAAACCGTTATGAGGCCCAGGTCTGCGCCCTGGAGGCCAACGCCAGCTGTATGGTGATTGCCGGCGAACCCAAGATTTCCCGGACGATCATCAAAATGGCCGAGGAGAAGAACTGCACCCTGATCACGACGCCTTATGATACGTATACTACGGCGCGTCTGATCAACCAGAGTATCCCGATCCGCTATTTTATGCGCCGGGAGAATTTGGTGATGTTTGAGACGGAGGAGTATATCGAGCAGGTCCGGGATATTATGTCCAGGGAACGCCACCGCTATTTCCCGATCCTGAATGAGGACGGGAAATATGTGGGAATGATTTCCAGGCGGAACCTGCTGAATATGAGGAAAAAGCAGCTGATCTTAGTGGATCACAATGAGAAGAGCCAGGCTGTGGACGGGATTGCAGGCGCTGATATTTTAGAGATCATTGACCATCACCGGATCGGAAGCCTGGAAACCATGTCCCCGGTATTTTTCCGCAATCAGCCGTTGGGGTGTACCGGAACGATTGTGTATCAGATGTATCAGGAGCAGGGGGTGGAAATTGACCGGACGACGGCTGGCCTGCTGTGTTCGGCGATCCTTTCAGACACACTGATGTACCGTTCCCCCACCTGCACGCCGCTGGACCGGATCGCCGCGGAGGAACTGGCAAAGATTGCGGGGATTCATACAGAGGATCACGCGCGGGCCATGTTCCAGGCCGGCAGTGATTTCGGATCCAAGACGCCGGAGGAGATTTTCTATCAGGATTTCAAGACATTCAGCCAGGGCGGAGTGGATTTTGGCGTTGGCCAGATCAGCGCCATGACACAGGAGGAATTGGAGCAGGTAAAAGAAAAGCTCCTTCCTTACCTGAAACAGGCTATGGCTGAGCGTAAGATTTCCATGGTATTTGTGATGCTGACCAACATTGTGGATGAGACCACTTATCTGATCTGTGACGGAGAAGGCGCGGACCGGCTGGTGGAAAAAGCATACCACATCCATAAAGAGAATGATTATCATGTGCTGAAGGGCGTTGTTTCCCGGAAGAAACAGCTGATCCCCATGTTTATGTCAGCGCTGCAGGATCAGTGAGCCTGCCGGGGACAGCACAGGGAGCCTGGAGCGCGTTCCTGTGAGCGGGGTGGACCAAAAATCAGGGGGCAGACAGGAGTGAGACACAGATGGAGAGAGAATTCTGGAAACCGGGAAATATGCTGTATCCGGTGCCGGCAGTGATGGTGAGCTGCGGCAGGCCGGGAGAAAGGCCGAATATCCTGACGATTGCCTGGGCGGGAACGATTTGTTCCGATCCGGCCATGGTTTCGATTTCGGTGCGGAAAGAGCGCTACTCTTATGATATCATCCGGGAGACCGGGGAGTTTGTGATCAACCTGACCACAAAGGATCTGACCCGGGCAGCCGATTACTGCGGCGTGAAATCCGGGCGCGATGTGGACAAATATGAGGTGCTTCACCTGACGCCCCTGAAGTCCGGCACTGTCGCTGCGCCGGGGATTGCAGAAAGCCCGGTCTGCATTGAGTGCAGGGTAAAGCAGGTGCTGGAGCTGGGGAGCCATGATATGTTCCTGGCGGAGGTGACGGCGGTTTCCGTAGATCCCCGGTATATGGACGCCAGCGGGAAGTTCCGGCTCAATGACCTGGGACTGACTGCCTATTCCCACGGAGAATATTTTGAGCTGGGGAAAAAACTGGGAAAGTTTGGCTACAGCGTGAGGAAAAAGAAATAAGAGCGGAGGACAGAGATGTACAGGACAGGCGGGAAGGGTTCTGTACATCTTTTTTTGCGCAAAAATCACGGAAAACAGGAATAGAATTCAGGATTTCCCATATCCTATTCCTGTAAAATGACGCAGGAGGAAGTGCCATGGCAGAGTTTTCAAAGAAACAGACAGCGGATCTCCGTGGATTGCTGGCGGACGAGGAGAGCCTGGTCAAAAAGATTTCCGTGCTGGCGAAGAAGACCGACGACATGGAGGCGAAACAGAAATTAGAACAGATCTCCCTTCAGCATCAGGGGCACTTTAATACGCTGTACGAAATGCTGAAATAAGAAGGCTGCTGTGCGCGGAACACAGCAGCCTGTTATGATTTATTTATTCTGGTTCTTCATCTCTGCCAACTTCATGGCGCGGACCTTCAGCGGGAGGCCGAAGAGGGTGATAAATCCGTCTGCGTCGTGATGGTCATACAGGTCGCCGGTGGTAAAGCTTGCCAGGGACTCGCTGTATAAGGAGTAGGGGGAAGTGGTGCCGGCTTTGATGATGTTGCCCTTATAGAGGCGGAATTTTACTTCGCCGGTTACATACTTCTGCGTGGACTCTACAAATGCCTGGATCGCTTCGCGCAGCGGAGTGAACCATTTGCCTTCGTAAACCACCTGGGCCAGCTTGTTGCCCATATCCTTTTTCGTTTCCATCGTCGCCCGGTCCAGTACCAGCTCCTCTAACTGTTTGTGTGCCTCCATCAGGATGGTGCCGCCGGGGGTTTCGTATACGCCGCGGGATTTCATGCCTACCACACGGTTTTCCACGATATCGATGATGCCGATCCCGTGTTTGCCGCCAAGGCGGTTCAGCTCGCGGATAATATCGGAAACCTTCATTTCCTTTCCATTGATGGATCTGGGTACGCCGGCCTCGAAGGTCATGGTCACATATTCGCTCTCGTCGGGAGCCTTCTCAGGGGGAACCGTCAGCATCAGCATATGCTCATAGTTGGGCTCTAAGGAAGGATCCTCCAGCTCCAGACCCTCGTGGCTGATATGCCACAGGTTGCGGTCACGGCTGTAGCTCTGGTCAACGGAGAAGGGAAGGTCGATGCCGTGTGCCCGGCAGTACTCGATCTCGGACTCGCGGGAATCCAGCTTCCATTTGCTGTCGCGCCAGGGAGCGATGATGCGGATGTCCGGGGCGAGAGCTTTGATGGAAAGCTCGAAACGGATCTGGTCATTGCCCTTTCCGGTGGCGCCGTGGCAGATGGCGACAGCGCCCTCTTTCCTGGCGATCTCCACTAATTTTTTGGCAATGCCCGGGCGCGCCATGGATGTGCCCAGAAGGTATTTGTTTTCATAAACAGCGCCGGCCTGTACGCAGGGAATGATATAGTCATCGCAGAACTCGTCTGTGATATCTTCGATATAAAGTTTGGCGGCGCCGGAAAGCTTGGCGCGCTCCTCCAGGCCGTCCAGCTCGTTGCCCTGGCCGCAGTCCACGCAGCAGCAGACCACATCATAGTCGTAGGTCTCCTTTAACCAGGGGATGATGGCGGTGGTATCCAGGCCGCCGGAATACGCTAATACAACTTTTTCTCTCATAATCAAATACATCCTTTCGTATATCAGTTTCCTGATCCGGTTCCCGGATCATTATGTATGTTGTAATCATTCAGCCTTGCGGATGAACTGTTACATTATACTACATCACCCACTGTTAGGCAAGTGAAAAAATATACATAAAAAAATTATAAAAATACATCATGGGTGGAATTGTGCACGAAAAATGAAAAAGGGATTGCATATTTAAAAACTTGTGGTATGATAGAAAATAACTTTTTGTTCCGGGGAAACCAGACATACAGGAGTGAATAAATATACATTTTTATTCCTGTTATGCAGCGGAGCCGGAAAAAAGTACAGCTGCCGCAGTCAGAAACAAAAGTCTTTACGAACCGAAAAAGAAGTATTATGATGGTACTGTTTGGGCTGCTGTTTTTATGGAAGAGACGGCTGTACGCCGGGCAGCGGCAGGACATGAGGAAGACAGGGGAGAACACAGGATCATGGAAGTGCAGATTCGGACAATGAGGATAGAGGATTATGAGGGCGTCTACGGGCTCTGGAAAACGATTCACGGATTCGGTATCCGCAGCATTGACGACTCCCGGGAGGGGACGGAGCGTTTCCTGAAAAGGAACCCGGATACCAGTATTGTGGCGGAGCGGGACGGGGAGATCGTGGGATCGATTCTCTGCGGCCATGACGGCAGAACCGGCTATTTTTACCATGTCTGCGTGGACGAGCGGTACCGGAATCAGGGGATCGGCAGGAAGATGGCCACGGCGGCCATGCGTGCCCTGCAGAGGGAACAGATCAACAAGGTCAGCCTGATCGCGTTTAAGACCAATGAGATCGGGAACCAGTTCTGGCACCGTTTTGGCTGGAGGGAGCGGACGGACGTGAATGTTTATGATTTTATTTTAAATGATGAAAATATTACCAGATTTAATAAATAAGAGAAAGAAGGAACGCAGGATGAAACAGATCAGGGGCGGCGCCACAGCCGCGAAGGGTTTCCTGGCGGCAGATACGGCAGCCGGGATCAAATATCAGGACAGGACGGATATGGCGATGCTTTACAGCCGGACACCCTGCCGGGCGGCGGGAACGTTTACCACCAATGTGGTGAAGGCGGCTCCGGTTTTATGGGATAAGAAAGTCGTGCAGGAGAGTGCGTTTGTCCAGGCGGTGGTGGTAAACGCCGGGATCGCCAACGCCTGCACAGGGCAGGAAGGACTGGGGTACTGCCGGGAAACGGCGCAGGCAGCGGCGGAGGCTCTGGGGATTCCGGAGGAGGCGGTGTTGGTAGCCTCCACCGGAGTGATCGGGATGCAGCTTCCCATGGACAGGATCCGGGACGGCGTAAAGGCGATGGCGCCGAAGCTGGCGGAAGGGGCGGAGGCCGGAAACCGGGCAGCCCGGGCCATCATGACCACGGATACCCATGAGAAGGAAGCGGCAGTGCAGTTTGAGATCGGCGGCAGGACGGTGACCGTGGGCGGTATGTGCAAGGGATCCGGGATGATCCATCCCAATATGTGCACCATGCTGGCGTTTGTCACCACAGATCTGGCAATTTCCCGGGAACTGCTGCAGGAGGCGCTGCGGGCAGATGTGCAGGATACCTTCAATATGATTTCTGTGGACGGCGATACCTCCACCAACGATACCCTGCTGCTTTTGGCAAACGGGGAGGCCGGGAACGCGGAGATCACAGAGAAAAATGAGGATTATGAAACGTTCTGCCAGGCGCTGCGTATCGTCAACACAGAGCTGGCCAAAATGATGGCCGGGGACGGGGAGGGAGCCACCGCCCTGTTCGAGGTACAGGTGATCCACGCGGCGACGAAGGAGCAGGCAAAGACCCTGAGCAAATCCGTGGTCTGCTCCAGCCTCACCAAGGCGGCGATTTTCGGACATGACGCCAACTGGGGACGGATCCTCTGCGCCATGGGCTATTCCGGCGCGCAGTTTGACCCGGAACGGGTGGATCTGTATTTTGAGAGCGCGGCCGGGAGGATCCAGCTGATCGAGAACGGCGTCGCCCTTCCCTACAGCGAGGAGGAGGCCACCCGCATTTTATCAGAACCGGCGGTGACGGCCATTGCAGACATCAAAATGGGAGAAGCGTCCGCGACGGCCTGGGGCTGTGACCTCAGCTATGATTATGTAAAGATCAACGCGGATTACCGTTCTTAAAGGCGGCAGGAAAAAGGAAAAGAGGTTAGGAAGATGCCAGACAGAATTGAAGAATTAAAATCAAAAGCGGAGGTGCTGATTGAAGCCCTTCCCTATATCCAGCGGTTTAACCGCCGTATTATTGTAGTAAAGTACGGCGGCAGCGCCATGCTGGACGAGGAACTGAAAAAAAGCGTGATCCAGGATGTGACCCTGCTGAAGTTGGTTGGTTTTAAACCGATCATTGTCCACGGCGGCGGAAAAGAGATCAATAAATGGGTGGAAAAGTCAGGGATTGACCCGGTTTTCGTCAACGGGCTGCGCAAAACAGACGCCCAGACCATGGAGATCGCCGAGATGGTGCTGGGAAAGGTCGGAAAGTCCCTGGTTTCCATGGTGGAGTCCCTGGGCGTCCGTGCGGTCAGCATCAGCGGCAAGGACGGCGGCCTGTTAAGGGTAGACAAAAAATATACGGACGGACAGGATATTGGATTTGTGGGGGATATCAAAGCGGTGGATCCCAAGATCCTGTTTGACCTTCTGGAAAAGGATTTCCTGCCCATCGTCTGCCCCATCGGGCTGGATGACGATTATCAGACCTACAATATCAATGCGGACGACGCGGCCTGCGCCATCGCCACGGCGGTGAAGGCGGAGAAGCTGGCGTTTTTGACGGATATCGAGGGCGTCCGCCGGGATCCGGAGGATCCCTCTACCCTGATTTCCGAGCTGACTCTGTCGGAAGCGCAGGCGCTTTTAGACAGCGGCTATGTGGTGGGCGGCATGCTGCCGAAGCTGAACAACTGTATCCATGCCATTGAGAACGGCGTATCCAGGGTACATATCTTAGACGGGCGGCTGGCGCACTGTCTGCTGCTGGAGATCTTTACCAACAGGGGAATCGGTACGGCGATCCTACACGACAGAGAGGAGAAGTTTTATCATGAATAAGCAGGAATATATCGATGGCGCGGAGCAGGCGCTGCTCCACACCTACAACCGTTTCCCGCTGGTGTTAGACCGGGGCGAGGGCGTCTATCTCTATGACACGGACGGGAAACAGTATCTGGATTTTGCCGCAGGCATTGCGGTATGCGCCCTGGGATATGGCTGCCAGGCGTACAATGAGGCGCTGAAAAACCAGATAGACCGGATGATCCATACGTCGAACCTGTATTACAATGTGCCGGTTTTGGAAGCTGCGCAGAAAGCCCTTGCCGCTTCCGGCATGGACAGGATTTTCTTTACCAACAGCGGGACGGAGGCGATCGAGGGCGCCATGAAGGCGGCTAAAAAGTATGCCTTCAGCAGGGACGGCCATGCGGGGCATGAGATCATCGCCATGCAGCACTCCTTCCACGGCAGGAGTCTGGGAGCGCTGTCTGTGACCGGGAACGCTCATTACCAGGAGCCCTTTGAGCCGCTGATCCCCGGGATCCGTTTTGCGGTTTACAATGATCTGGACAGCGTGAAAGCACAGGTGACAGAGAAGACCTGCGCCATCATCTTGGAGACGGTGCAGGGAGAGGGCGGCATTTACCCGGCGGATCCCCGGTTCCTGCAGGGGCTGCGCAGTCTCTGCGATGAGAAGGATATTCTGCTGATCTTGGATGAGATCCAGTGCGGCATGGGGCGCACCGGAGCCATGTTTGCCTGGCAGAAATACGGCGTGAAGCCGGATATCATGACGGTGGCCAAGGCACTGGGCGGCGGCGTCCCGGTAGGGGCGTTTCTGATGACCCAGCGGGTGGCCGACCAGTCCCTAACTCCCGGCGACCATGGCACCACCTACGGCGGCAATCCCCTGGTGGGGGCTGCGGTGAGCGCAGTCTTTGATATTTTCGAGGAGGAACATATCGTGGAGCATGTGGCTGAGACCGCGCCTTATCTGGAGAAAAAATTGGATGAGCTGAAGGAGAAATATTCCTTTATCATAGACCGCCGGGGCATGGGGCTGATGCAGGGTCTGCAGATGGAGATCCCGGTGGGACAGGTGGCTGCCAAAGCGCTGGAGCAGGGGCTGATGGTGATCACAGCCGGCTCGGATGTGCTGCGTTTTGTACCGCCTCTGGTGATCGAAAAGCAGCATGTGGACGAGATGGCGGAGAAATTAGACGCCGTGCTGCAGGCATGGAGCTGAGAGAATAAAAAATAAAATACTGCGCACCATAAAGCAAAAAGGATGGTTTTGCCATGATGGGAATTCTGATTGCGGTTTTATCTGGTATGCTGATGAGTGTGCAGGGCGTTTTCAATACGGATGTCACGGAACACAGCAGCCTCTGGGTCGCCAATTGCTGGGTTCAGGCGACGGCGCTGGCGGTCTGTTTTGCCTTCTGGGGCATCACAGACCGCAGTTCGTTTGCGCTGCTGTTTGAAGTCCGTCCCCGGTATGTTCTGCTGGGCGGGGTGATCGGGGCCTTTATCACATTGACGGTGATCAAAAGTATGGATCTGATGGGGCCTGCCCAGGCGGTTCTTTTTATTGTGATCGCACAGATGGTCAGCGCCTATCTGATCCAGCTGTTCGGGCTGTTCGGGTCGGAAAAGGCGGACTGGTCTGTGCAGAAGTTCGTGGGGATGGCCATTGCCATCGCGGGCGTGGTGATCTTCCAGTGGGAGAGAAAGTAAAAAGGACTTGCAGATCGGAAAACAGGTGATACTGTATAAAAAATGCAGGTATGGATTCGTGAGTTTTTCCCAAAGAAAATTTTTGATTTTTTCTCTATTTCACAAAAATAATTTTGGGTCTGGATATGCTTTGGAAAGGGTGTTAAGATACCGTCCAAAGCATATTTTCTTTTTTTCAGAAATTCTTTTGTTCTGAATCGCGGCAGGTGCTGCCGCAGTCTATGCTTTTCCATGTTCAGATTACACAGGATGGAAAGGAGGGAGTCGGATGGGCGCAGTGTATTAGCCGAAACGGCAGCGGAGATCAGAGCTGCTGTGGGGAAACCGTAAATCAACAGAATCAGTGAAAGGAGAATATTCATTTGAAACGACAAAAAACAGTAAAAAGGCTTTTGGCACTTCTGCCTGCGGCAGCTGTCCTGCTGCTGTCCGCAGCCGGCCCTGCCTTTGGGGCCGGGGCTGCGGCGCGGCAGAATGACCTGCGGGATGCGGATATTATGGACCCGTCCGGAAAAGGTTCGCTGACAGTGTACAAATATGATATGACTGCGGCGAAAGAGGCGGGCGTCGATCTGGCAGCCCTGAGCGCCTCCACAGGGGAGGCGGATGATACCGTGGAGCAGGCGATGCGGGAGTACGCGGTGGAGGGCGTGGAGTTTTCCTATCTCTACTGCGGCAAAGCGGAAACGTACAGTCACAGGACAGACAAGGGTACAGAGGTGGAGCTGGTGTATGAGATGCCCTCTGACCTAACAGGTCTTCTGGGAATGAAGCCGGAGGATGCGTTTGATATGAGCGGGGATGTGGCGGAGCCGTGTACGGCAGAGAACGTATATCACTATTCGGCTGCTCAGATCAGCGATGCGCTGAAAGCATTTCTGGAAAGCGGCGGGACCGGACAGGCAGACCATCCGGAGGGGAATAAGCTGGCAAAAAACGCCTTAGAGGATTATCTGCAGGAGAGCGGACGGCAGAAAACCATGCCGCTGACGGATGAAAACGGGAAAACCGGGGCCGGGGATCTGCAGTTAGGGCTTTATCTGCTGGCGGAGACGAAGGTGCCGGAGTACGTGACGGAGACGGTGGATCCCTGGTTTGCGGCCCTGCCCTTTACTGATCCGGAGGGGGAGCGGTGGCTGTATGACCTGACCTGCTACCCGAAAAACCAGACCGGGAATCCTACACTGGAAAAATTCGTACAGAATGCGGGGGAGAATGTGGACGGGACAGACAAAAATACAAAGGATTTTGCGGAGACCGCCACAGCTTCCGAGGGAGATGTGCTCAACTACCTGCTGGTATCCAAAATGCCCCATATCCAGAGCCAGGCCACCTATCTGACACAGTACAGTTTCCGGGATACGTTAAGCGAGGGACTGGAATATAACCGGGACGCGAAGATCGCTTTTTACACCTCCGGCGAGGCGGCCAGGGAAAATGATCTGTCCCAGGCAGTGGAAATCTGGGGGGACAGTTCCCAGACCCGGGAATTTTACGGGCAGGATTATCAGGCGTTAAAGACGGACGCAGGAGTGGAAAACGGACTGACCCAGCTGCATGTGGTGATTTCCGAAAGCGGTCTGGAAAAAATCAACCGGGAGAGGAGCGATTACTGGATGGTGGTGTTTTATACCGTGACCGTCAACGCGGATGCGACGGCCGTTTTGGGGGATGAGGGAAATCCCAACGATGCGGAGCTGACCTGGCGCCGGACCAGCGATTCCTATTATGACACCTTAGAGGATTCCTGCGTGGTATATACCTATGGACTGCAGCTGAACAAGCTGTTTTCAGACGGGGAAGGCGACCCGCAGAAGGCCGGATTTGTCCTCTATAATTCCACGGACGGTTACTATCTGCAGGCAGGGCATACCGGGACCATCGACGGGAGGAAGGTCTATTACATCACCGGGAAAACCGCTGAAAAAGAGGACGCTGCGTGCTTTACTCCCGCAGCGGACGGCGCCTTTTGGATTTTGGGTCTGGAGGCGGATACCTATCTCCTGACAGAGATCCATACAGACAGCGGTTACCAGATCCTGCAGGATCCGGTGGAAATTTCCATCCAGAGTACAGAGGGAATGGGGGAAAACCGGATCCCGGCTTCTGTAACTGTGGATGGCGTAAAGGCAAAGTTAGAGGAATTTGTTCTGACGGATGAGAGCTACATTGTCCATGATCAGGATTTTGCTTCCGGCATTGTACAGACTGTGCAGCAGCAGGGGGAGATTCGCTCGGAGAACGCCCAGGCAGTTTTAGAGATCACCAACCACCGGAAATTCCTGCTTCCGCAGACCGGCGGCGCCGGGAGTTATCTGATCACCATCGCCGGACTGGCGGTGGCGGCCGCAGGCGTATTCGCGGCGGAGAAAGCGTTTGCGAAACGCAGGAAACAGGATGGGAACGTGTAACGTATGAAGGCGCAGCATGTCCGTGCCAGAAGGATTCTGTCTCTCTGCTGTATTGCAGCCGGGGTGATCCTGCTTTTATATCCGCAGATCCGGGAATGGGCCGGCAGGTATGAGGTGGAATCCCAGGCGGAGGCTTATCAGGGCAGAATGGCACAGGAGACGGACGGACGCCTCCGGGAAATGTGGGACAGCGCAGAACGGTACAACCGGGAACTGTCCCGGGGAGCGGCAGTGCTGACCGACCCGTTTCTTTCCGAAGTCAGGCAGCAGGAACAGGAATATGAATCTCTCCTTGCGGCAGGCGGGGACGGGCTGATGGGATTTGTGGAAATCGGGACGATAGACGTTTATCTTCCCATCTATCACGGGACGGATGAAGAAACGCTGGAAAAGGGAGCGGGGCATCTTGAAGGCTCCTCCCTGCCGGTGGGAGGGGCGGGGACGCACACGGTACTTTCCGGGCACACCGGCCTGCGCACGGCGAAGCTGTTTACAGATCTGGACCAGCTGAAGGAAGGGGATGTTTTCTGCCTGCATATTCTGGATCAGGTGCTGGCGTATCAGGTCAGGGAAATCGCAGTGGTGGAGCCGTCTGACGTTGGCAGGCTGAGGGTCCGGCCGGGACTGGATCTGTGTACGCTCATTACCTGCACGCCGTATGGGGTAAATTCCCACAGGCTTCTGATAACCGGAGAGCGGACAGACCTGCCGGATGACGGTGTAATGACGGAGGAAAGAGATGGAATCAGAGAAATGGAAAGAAGAGACAGATGGAAAGGGAGGCTGATCCTGGTGACGGGGCTGCTGCTGGGACTGGCATTGATCCTGTATCCGCTTTTTTCGCAGTTTTGTTTTCAAAAACAGAGCGAGCATCTGCTGGCCGGGCAGGCACAGGAGTTCGGGACCGTGGCGGAAGATTCCGGGCAGCGGGAATCCACGGCGGAGAAAACAGAAGCGTTTTACCGTGAGGCGGCGGCCTATAACGCGTCGCTGGCGGATCAGGGACAGGCGGGGATCGGTGATCCCGGGCAGGGGGAAAAGCTCCCGCTTCTGACTGCGGCAGCGGAAGAATGCGGGCTGGGATATGTGGAAATCCCTGCGATGAAGATCTGCCTGCCCCTGTTCTTCGGGGCGTCGGAAGAACATTTGGCGAAGGGGGCGGCGCTGCTGGAAGGGACTTCCCTCCCGCTGGGGGAGGAGACGGGACATGCGGTGGCCGCGGCACACCGCGGCTACCGCGGGCTGCCGTTTTTCCGGGATATTGAATTGCTGGAAGTGGGGGATCCTGTGTACGTAACGACCCTGTGGGGGTCTTATCCGTACCGGGTCAGGGAGATACAGATCATAGAACCTTCAGAGACGGAAGCGCTGAGGATCCGGCCGGGAGAAGATTTGCTGACCCTGCTGACCTGCCATCCCTATCTGTCCGGCGGGACATACCGTTATGCGGTCTGCTGCCAGAGAGAACAGGGAAGCGGCGGGGAGAGCCTGCAGACAGCGGAAACAGGATCCGACGGACTGCCGGCACAAAAGGAGGCCTCCCTGTCGGAAAAGCGGATCGCCGGGGAGAAAATCCTCCGCCTGTCGGGCGTCTGCGGAATCGGCGTGCTGCTGATTCGCACCCTGCGCCCCCGGGGAGGCTGCCGCAGGCGGAGGAAGCCGCAGGGGCGGTTTTGGGGACACGAAAAGAGAGGAGAAGTGAAGTATGAAACGCAAATTTATAAGAGGGCTGCTGGGAATCCTGCTGGCCTGCAGCGTGCTCTCTGGCGCAGGAGGGCTGACGGCGCTGGCCGGCGGGGGAAGCGGCGCGCAGCTGTCCGGAAACGGGCTGACCCGGGAAGAAGCGGCTGATCCGGAGACGGAAATCCCGGAACATAAGGATCTGACCGGCCAGGTGGATATCAGCGTCAGGGAGCAGAAAAACGCCATCACAGACGCTGTGTATGAAAATTATATCCGTGAGCATGCCGATCCCAGATATACAGATGTGGAACAGATGAAGTTAGTCAACGCCGTCCTGGTCAAGCAGTCCATGTTTGACCGGGGAGTTACGGAGCCGGGGGATACGATCGGAAGCATTATGTCCGGGATCGAGGCAGGGGAAGAAAAGGAAGCGGAGAAGTTTCTGGCCCAGATCTCCAATGTGGTGGCCCTGTATGAACTGAGTGAGAGCAGTGAGTATTATGTGGCGCGGGTCAATACGATGGACGGAGAGGCAGACGCCCGGGTGGCTGACTGGATGTTTGCCGGAAATGATAATGAGGGGAATGTCCTCTCCGGCTGTATTTATGATGACAGCACAGGAATGGCCTACATACCGAAGACTGACTGCCTGAACGAAAAAGGGGAACAGATCCTTCTGAACGTGCAGGTACAGCTGATGCAGCTGATCCCCTGCGGGGAACCGGAAGCGGAGGTGCTTACATCCGTGACGGAGGATGAGGAGCTGATTTCGGTGTCCGCCACAACTTCCCCGGTGTTTGAGGTGGAGACGGTGGTGCAGGCAGAGCCGGGACTGAAAGAGGAACAGCTTGCTGTGGCAGTCAACGGAGTTCCGATCCAGGAAGAATATTACGCCTATGACAGCGAAAGCGGAGCCCTGTCCCTGAACCAGTCGCCGGCGATGATCCAGTCAGTGTCTGTGATGGAGGAACCGCAGTGTCTGGCGGAGAAAGCCGCCGATTTCCTGTTCCCGGCCAGCGAGGTATATGCGCTGACCGCGGAGCAGATGACCGCAGTGGCGGAGAATATCGAATTGCCCGACTGGGTGGAGACGGGAACCTTCCTGACCGGGTCTGCAAATTATTCTTATAACGGGCAGAGCTCCTGGACGTACAGTTACGGGTTTGGCAGCAACAGCGAAACTCTGCTGGCCCAGATGGTAAAGCTGATCGAAAACGGCGGGGAATTAGATATGAGCCGGGTACAGTCCCAGCAGGATTCCAGATATATTACCACGTTTGTAAATCTGGCGGTGAATACCCTGCAGAGCGCGGGACGGACCATAGAATCCCTGAAAGATATACCGGTGCTGCATATGGAGTGCTGTCATGTGGATACTGTGCTTGGCTCCGTGTCGGGGTCTGCTGTGGTGGGCGGCAAATGGTCGCTCCAGCCGGTTCGTCTGCGATTCCTGAAGGTGGACCGGACCAATCAGTACGCTATTATCGGGATCTACACGGTGGAGACCCATACCCAGACGGGCTGCGCGTTTTTCAAGATCGGCATTCGGCCGAGGAGCGGCTATGGAAATATCGGGAAAAAAAGTGCCCAGACACAGGAAGTTCTCCCGGGAGCGGTCTACGGTATTTATACCGACGCCTCCTGTCAGACGCCGGCCAGGGAGATCAGCGGGAATCCGGCAGTATTTACCACAATCCGGGAATTTCCCTATTCCAATACGGTTACCCTGAGACCGGGAAAATATTATGTGAAAGAAACCGTATCGCCGGAGGGCTATTCCAGGGACCCTTCCGTGAAGATCCTGAATATCAGGGCGGGACAGAGAACCTGGGCGAACAGCGCGGGAACCGATACGGGCTGGAATTATGATAACCGGCAGGTTACGCTGTCCCTGCAGAAACAGTCAGGAGAGCCGGAACTGACGCAGGATCATTCCTGCTATTCCCTGGCCGGGGCGGTCTACGGCGTCTACCGTTCCAGGGAGGAGGCGCTTCAGGACCGGAACCGGACGGCTACCCTGCAGACCGACGCGGCCGGAAATTCCAACCAGGTATCCCTGGACGCAGGAACTTACTATATCAGGGAGGTCACGGCCTCCCCGGGATTCATGACATGCAGCGGAAACTGCGATGAGGCAGACGGGGACGGGATCCATACCGTCCGGGCCACGGAGTATGGCGGGGCGTATGCCTTTACCTGTACAGAGGAGCCCCTTTCCCATCCGTTTGCGCTGACGGTGCAGAAGAGGGAGCTGGATACAGACGGCGGGACGCCGTCCGGGACAGCAGGCTGGGGAGACGCCGTATTCCGGGTGGACTATTATGAAAATGACCAGGGAAACACACAGGGGGATATCGAACGTACCTGGTATTTTAAAACGGATGCCAGCGGAACCGTCATGCTGGATCAGGAGACCGGGCTGGTGGAAAAAATGACACTGCCGGATGGAACTGCCGTCGCCTCAGATCCCCTGTTTTATGACAGGGAGGGAAGGGATATTGTCTATCCGCTGGGGACATACCGGGTGACAGAGGTGCAGGCGTCCCGCTATTATCAGTTAGATGGAAAAATTGTGTTTGGCGACGCGCCGGAAGCGCAGATGGAGCTAAAAGATGGCGCGGCTGTGGTGGTTAAGGAAGAAAACGACCGGGCAGTTTTATATCATGGAAATCAGCGGATGGATGAGACAGACCCGGAGCACATGACAATCCGGTTTCTGGATCTGCTTTACCGGGGCAGTATCCGGCTGGTGAAATATGAATCCGGCACAGAAACGCCGCTGGCGGGCGTTTCCTACCGCCTGGAAGGCGCGGAGACCGGGGAGATTTACAGAGGGACAACTGATGAGGACGGGGAAGTGTTCTGGGAAAATCTGGCGCCGCAGCATTATGTGCTCACAGAACTGAAAACGGCGGAGGGGATGTCCCTTTTGAAGGAGCCGGTTCAGATCACTCTCCCGCTGACCTTAACTGCGGGGCAGGCCGAGTCAGAGTCTGCGGATATCGGACAGGCTGTGTGGGATCCGGCGGCAGACGCCTGGTGTTTCTATGACCTGACCTACGAAATCCGCGATGACGCGAATTTAAGCATGCCGGCAGCCGGAGCCGGCGGAAGGGCAGTCTGGATCCCGGCTGCGGCAGGCGCAGCCTTTGTTGCGGCGGGGATTTTCCTGTTTTGGAGGCGGAAAAGGGGGAAAATGGAAGAAAATGCTCCTTTTTAAACAAAATTTAAAATTTTCTGAATAGGGTTGTGTATGGTTTTTGGAAATGATAGAATGGATGTAAAGCGTCGCCGGAGCTTTGCATCCATGGTGCAGAGGTGATGCGTAATATGAAAAAATGGTTTCCTGCGATCGTATGCGTGGCCCTGCTGACTATAAGCGGGTGCAGGCCGGATCCCGACCTGATCCTGCAGAACGGGGCTTCGGTACAGGAGGCAGAGCCGTCTGCTCTGGAGGAGGAGCGGACGGATCCCGGCGGGGACAGCCAGGCGGAGCATGCGGAGCCGGAGGAGGATTCCGGGGAGGATACCGGACAGCCGGAGATCTGTGCTTATATCTGCGGGGCGGTCCGGTCGCCGGGGGTTTATGAGCTGGAGGCGGACAGCCGGGTGTTCCAGCTGGTGGAACTGGCAGGAGGGATGTCGGAGGACGCGGATGAGAAAAGCGTGAACCTGGCGGAGATCCTGACAGACGGGCAGATGGTATGGATCCCTACCAAGGAGGAGAGTCTTTCCGGGGAAGGGATTTCCCAGGCCGGATCCCCGGCAGGCGGGACAGGTACGGAGCTGATCAATATCAATACCGCTTCCGCATCTGAACTGATGGAGCTGAACGGCATTGGCGAGACAAAGGCCGAGGCGATCATTGCCTACCGGGAGGAACACGGGGCCTTTGGCTCAACCGAGGAGATTATGCAGGTGAGCGGGATCGGACAGGGAACCTTTGACAAGATCAAAGATGAGATTACAGTATAAGAAAGGAAGAGGATCCGGCAGGTACAGCTTCTGAAAGGCCGCTGCATGCGGTTATGTGCCGGGGCGGGATCGGGCAGGAAAAATGGCAAAGAGAGTACTGGTAGTAGATGATGAAAAGCTGATTGTTAAGGGCATCCGTTTCAGCCTGATTCAGGACGGAATGGAAGTGGACTGCGCCTATGACGGCGAGGAAGCACTGGAAATGGCCAGAAATAATGAATATGATATGATTTTGCTGGACGTGATGCTTCCCAAAATGGACGGCTTTACGGTCTGCCAGATGATCCGGGATTTTTCTGATGTTCCGATCGTGATGCTGACGGCCAAGGGTGAGGATATGGATAAGATCCTGGGTCTGGAATACGGGGCGGATGACTATATCACAAAACCCTTCAATATTTTAGAGGTAAAAGCCAGGATCAAGGCGATCATCCGCCGCACCTCCCCGAAGGAGAAGGTGGATAACCCGGATATCATCATTGACGGGGACTTAAAGATCGACTGCGAGAGCCGCCGCCTGTATATCAAGGGGAAGGAGATCCGGCTGACCGCCAAGGAGTTTGACCTGATGGAGCTTTTAGTGAAGACGCCGAATAAGGTATACAGCAGGGAGAAGCTGCTGAATCTGGTCTGGGGATATGAGTATCCGGGAGATTTCCGTACCGTGGATGTGCACGTGAGGCGTCTCAGGGAAAAGGTGGAGGAGAATCCCAGCGAACCCAAGTATGTGCATACCAAGTGGGGCGTGGGTTATTATTATCATTCAGATAAGTAGAGGGAACAGGATTGAAAAGGTTGTTGGAAGGCTTGAAAAGCCTCAGGTTTCAGATTTTTCTGCTGCTGCTGATTTTCGGGATTGTGCCGGGATTTTTCCTGCGGGCAGGGCTTCTTTCCGCCTATGAGCACCGGGCGGTGGAGGTACAGACATCGGATATTACGGGACAGGCGCAGCTTCTGGCCACCCAGATCGCATCCAGCAATTACCTGAGCGACCAGTCGGAGGAGAATATTTCTGTCCAGCTGGATCAGATGTCCACCATGTATGACGGCAGGATCCTGCTGGTGGACGCGGCTTTTACGGTGGTGGAGGATAATTACCAGCTGGATGAGGGAAAGGTGATCCTGCTGCCGGATGTGATCCGTGCCTACCGGGGCGAGACGGTGCAGACCTATGACCGGGATAATCATTATATTGAGGTGATCCTGCCCATCATAGACCAGCATACCTCCGGCACGCGGGGCGTACTGATGGTCAGTGAATCCACAGACAGTATGGAGCTGAACCGGGGATATTTAAAACAGTGGGCGCTGCTGATCCAGCTGCTGATCGGCGTGATGGTGATTGTGATCGGGTGCTCTGTTTCCGTGGTGATGACCAAACCGCTGAAACGTCTGGCCAAATCTGTCCGGGATGTACATGACGGATATGAAAATGACTTTAAGGGGATCGATACGTATACGGAAACAGCGGCGATTTCTGCTGCCTGCCATGGGATGCTGCGCCGCCTGCAGATCCTGGATGAGACACGTCAGGAGTTTGTATCCAATGTGTCCCACGAGCTGAAGACGCCGCTGGCGTCCATGAAGGTGCTGGCGGATTCCCTGATCGGGCAGGAAGATGTGCCGGTGGAGTTTTACCGGGAGTTTATGACGGATATCGGGGAGGAGATCGACCGGGAGAATAAGATCATTAACGATCTTCTTTCTCTGGTCAAGATGGATAAGACCTCGGCCAATGTGAACATTTCCTCTGTCAATATCAATGAACTGATGGAGCTGATCATGAAGCGGCTGCGGCCCATCGCGCGCAAGCAGAATGTGGACTTAGTGCTGGAAAGCTTCCGGCCTGTGATCGCCGAGGTGGACGAGGTGAAGCTGACGCTGGCGCTGTCCAACCTGATCGAAAACGCGATCAAATATAACCGTCCGGAGGGATGGGTGCATGTGTCCCTGAATGCGGATCATCAGAATTTCTTTGTGACGGTGGAGGATAACGGGATCGGTATTCCGGAGGAGGATCAGGATCATATTTTTGAACGTTTTTACCGGGTGGATAAATCCCATTCGCGGGAGATCGGCGGTACCGGCCTGGGGCTGGCGATCGCCAGGAACGCGGTGATCCTGCACCGGGGGGCGATCCGTGTGCACAGCGCCGAAGGGGAAGGGACCACGTTTACGGTCCGTATCCCTCTGAACTATATCGAAGGTTAGTATCTGGAGGCAGCCGATTTGAGACAGAGAAAAAAAATCAGGATATGTTTCCTTTGCCTGTGCCTGATTTTCCTGGCAGGTATCCTGCCTGCAGGGTGTGGGAGAAAGGCTGAGGGGACAGATCTGGAAGCATATGATTATTATGTATATTATCTGAACCAGGACAGAGTTGAGATCGTACCCTTGGGGTATGAGCCGGAGGCCGGACAGGATGACCCGAAGGCTCTGGCCAGTGAACTGATGGAGCAGATCACAAGCGGTACAGATCAGGTGGAATACCAGAAGGTATTCCCGGAGTCTGTCAGCCTGGAACGGTATGAGTTTACGGGCGACCTGCTGCAGCTTTATTTTAACGGCGCCTACAGTGAGATGTCTCCGGAGGAGGAGGTGCTGTGTCGGGGGGCGATCGTTACCACCCTGCTTCAGGTGGACCGGATTAACCATATCGAGTTTCTGGTAAACGGCGTGCCGCTGCGTGACGCGGCGGGGGCTGAGGTTGGATTCATGAACCGGGATACCTTCCTGATGGATTCCGGGGAGGATATCAATGATATCCAGGTGGCAGATCTGACTCTGTATTTTGCTTCTCAGGACGGGAAGGCCCTGGTGCGGGAGACCCAGCATGTGTACTACTATTCCAGCAATATCTCCATGGAGAAGCTGGTGATGGAGCAGCTCTTAAAGGGGCCGAAGTCGGAAAATGCCCGGAATGCAATAACGGACGGTACGGAACTGATCAGTGTGTCTGTGATGGACGGCGTCTGTTTTGTCAACCTGAATGACAGGTTCCAGATCCAGGATTATTCCATCGATGAACCTGTGGTGATCTATTCCATCGTAAATTCCCTGACGGAGCTTCCAACGGTGCGGAAGGTGCAGATCTCCGTCAACGGCGAGACCAATATGGTATACCGACAGGATATGTCCCTGCAGGAAACCTACAGTATGAACCGGGATCTTGTCAGGGAAGAAGGGGAAGAGGTGGAGGTAGACCAGCAGGAGGAGCAGAAGAAAGAAGGTATTATTGACGCGGGAAATCTCATGGATACTGGAAAGTAAGAGGCATCTGTGCCTGCTGGCGGCAGCCTGTGTCTGCGGATCCGTTTTCGTGTTCGGGACGCCGGGGATCCGGCTGGCGATTCCGGCGCTGGTCGGCGGCGGTATCATATCCGTGTTCGCGATGCATAAAAATAGGAAAGAAGTATTCCGGATGGCGGTTCTGACAGCCGCCATCTTCTTTCTTACCCTGATCCGCTGTGGGATACAGGAACAGACCTACCAGAATCATCTGGAAAACGCCCGGCAGCAGACGCAGGCAGTATTGTCCGGTATCGTTTATAAAAAAGAAATCAAAGCAAACAGTTATCTGTATTATCTGAAATCTGTCTGTTCAGATCATGTATCGGAAAAAGATTCAACAGAAAACAACACACCAAAAAAAGATTCACGGAAAAAACATACTTCAGGAAAAGATTCCCTGGGGAAAATTCTTGTCTACAGCTCGGCCGATACCGTTTCTGTCGGTTCTGAAATCACGGTATCAGGGGAGGTGGAGCTGTTCGCGCATGCGGCCAACGACGGCAGTTTTGACCTGGCGGATTACTACAGGAGCCAGAATATCACATGCAGGATGTTTTCTGACCAGATGGAAGTAAGGCAGGAGCCGGGGTGGAATTTCCGGGAACTGCTGTACCGGCTTCAGAAGCGGATATCGGAAGTTTATGAAACAGAATTAAATGACAGGGACGCCGGGATCCTGGGGACGCTGGCGCTGGGAAACCAGGCCATGATGGAGGATGAGATCGAGGAGCTGTACCAGGGTGCCGGGATTTCGCATATTCTGGCCATTTCCGGACTCCACATTTCTATCTTAGGATATGGCCTGTTTCGCTTTCTGCGGAAATTTTGCTGTCCCTATCCCGGGGCGGCGGCAGCAGGCTGCGGCGCGGTCTTCGCCTTTGCGCTGATGAGCGGGATGGCAGTCTCTGCCAGGCGGGCGCTGATCATGTATCTGCTGATGATGGCGGCGCAGGTGCTGGGACGATCCTATGACTCCATCAATGCGTTGTCCCTGGCGACTCTCATTGTGCTGTTTCTGAACCCCCAGGCTCTGTTCCAGAGCGGGTTTCAGTTTTCCTATCTTTCCCTGATGGCGCTTTGCCTGGCGTCCAGGATCCTGACTGCGGCAAACGAGCGGCGGCAGCAGGATTCTCCGGAGGAACCGGTTCCTCTGAAGGGACAGGAGGGCAGATGGAAAAAATGGCTCAGGAAAACAGGAGTCAGCCTGTGGAAGAACATTCTTTCCGGCGCGGTGCTCCAGCTTTTCCTGCTTCCGCTGACGGCGTGGCACTATTATGAGGTGCCGCTCTATTCCCTGTTTTTGAATCTTCTGGTCATTCCCTTATGCAGCTGGCTGCTGGGATTTGGTCTGCTGGGCGGAATTACGGGGATTTTCTTCCCTGAAATTTCCAAATGGCTGCTGATCGTCTGCCATCTCATACTGGTTCTTTATGAAAAATCCATCGGCGCAGTGGATCTTCTTCCTTTCAGTCAGGTGGTGACCGGAAAGCCGGAAAGCTGGCTGGTGCTGTTATATTACGTTCTGCTTTTGGCGGTCTGCGCAGGGTTCCTCTGCGGGAAGCCCTGCGGGGGACGCCTGCCCTGGCCTTTCGCCGGGACAGCAGCCAGCGGCAGATGGGGGCAACTCGGCTTCCTTCCGGTGACAGTTTTTCTGTCTCTGCTGCTGTTTGTACCGGGGAGACAGGTGTG